>JBBQDH010000068.1:0-25003 GCA_038319515.1 Bryobacterales bacterium | reverse complement strand
CGGAACGCAGCGGCGATTTCTCGCAGTCCCTCAACACCAACGGCACCCCGATTCTGATTCGTGATCCCAACAGCGGCGCTGCCTGCGCACCAGCGGCGGGCGCGGCGGGCGCGGCGGGCTGCTTTGTCGGCAACAAGGTTCCGGCGAGCCGCATCAGCAACATCGGACAGGCGTTTCTGAATCGCTTCCCGCAGCCGAACTTCCCGGACCCCACCGGCCAGCGCCAATATAACTTCCAGTTCCAGGGCACCAACACGCAGCCGCGCGAAGACAAGATTCTCCGCGTGGACTACAACGCTTCCACCCGCGACACCATGTTTGTCCGGCTGCTGCAGGACTATCAGGATCAGTCCGGCTATGGCGCGATCCTCGGCGCGCTCGGCGATGGCTGGGGGCAGTTCCCGCACAGCTATCACATTCCGTCGGCAGGCGTTGCCATGACGTACGTCCATACATTCCGCCCGAACCTGATTAACGAAATGACGCTGGGCATCAACCGCGCTCATCAGGGCAACAGCCCGACGGAAACCGCGTTGTTCTCGGCCAGCCAGTTGCCCCTGAAAGACGCGAGCGGCAATGCCATCAAGCTGCCGAATCTCTTTGGTGCCAATTCGCTGAATCTTCTTCCGCAGGTCAACTTCGGCCTGCCTTCCGGTTTCAGCGCGCAATCGTCGCCCCTTGGTATTCCTGGTTTGCCCGCTTTCGGTTTTGACAGCCGCTGGCCTTTTGATGGCACCGATGAATCGCACAACGTCACCGACAACGTGACCTGGATTCGCGGGACACACACTCTCAAGGCCGGTTTCTATCTGGAAACCTCGGCGCGCAACGTGAGCTCCTACACCACCTACAACACGGCCGGCACCTACTATTTCGGCTCAGACCTGGGCAACCCTGTAGACACCGGTAATCCCTTCTCGAATGCCCTTACAGGCAATGTCTATGGCTATGGCGAAGACAATGTTCGCAACATTGAACACGCCCGCTATAAGCAGGTGGAGTGGTTCGTTCAGGACACCTGGAAACTCTCGCGCCGCATCACGCTCGACGCCGGTCTGCGCTTCCAGTTCCTCGGCACTATTCGTTCCGCCGATGCCTCGCTCGGCGTTTTCGATCAGGCTGCTTACAGCGATGCGAAGGCCGGGCAACTGCTCTATCCTTCCTGCACGGTGCCGGTTGGCGGCAGCGTTAGTTGCCCCTCCGCCAACAAGGCTTCCATCAATCCTGTCACCGGCAAGGTTTATCCCTACTCCCAGCAGGGCACCTTTGATCGCGCGTCGTTCGCGGCAGGCAGCCTGCCGTTCTCCGGCATCATCCGCAAGGACAGGCAATTGTTCGATAACCCGGCGTTGCAGTATGCTCCCCGCATCGGCCTGGCGTGGGACGTGTTCGGCGACGGCAAGACGGCCTTGCGCACGGGCTTCGGTATCTTCTATGGTCGCGCTTTTGGTGTCGCCACCATCGGAGCTACCGGCCAGGGCGTTGGTCCTCTGGCCGCGCCGCCCACCTATCAGGCGCCGCTAATTCTGAATACCTCCATCGCCAGTCTGATTGGCTCTCCTGTCGTCTACACGCCGCAGGCGACCACCGGCGGTTCGCTCAGCTACAAGCCCCCGGCCACCTATGACTGGACCTTCGGCATTCAGCGCGATCTTGGTAAAGGCTTCGTACTGGATGCCACCTATGTCGGCTACGTCTCACATCACCAGTTCAACCAGGGCCGAATCGACTTCAACGCCGTAAAACCCTATACAATCTGGTCGCCCACTGGCAACAACGGTTCGCCGGGTCCCGTCGCTAAATATCTGGATCCCACCAGCGCCGGTGGCGGCACGGGCGGCTTCTATTCCACCAACCTGATCCGCGCACTCTCGGGCGGCTATCGCGGCTGGGGAGCCATCCAGCTGTACACACAGGATGGCGAAGCGAACTACAACGCGCTGCAGACGTCCATCAACCGGCGCTTCTCCAGCCACTTCCAGCTCGGCGCCAACTATACATGGTCCAAGACCATTACCTACAACCGCAACCAGTGGGTGAACGACAACCTCCTGAAAAATGTCACTGGCAACCGTCCGCATGCCGTTAACGTCAACTGGGGTTATGACATTCCGGGCGTGACGAAGTTCTGGAACAACGTGGTGACGAAGCAGGTCTTCGATGGCTGGCATTTCTCCGGCGTCAGTACTTTCTTCTATGGTCAGGCGCTCGCGATCAGCTGCAGCGCCAACGGAGCGCCTCCAGGCTACTGGACCGGCACGCCGACGGGGGGCTTCCCGTTCCGCTGCCAGCAAAACGGCAGCCTGTGGCTGGCGGATAACGCGACGCCCTCGACAGTCTACACCGGCTTCAACGCCAGCCTTGCGAATGCGGATCGGCGCCTCTGGTATCCGTTCAATGCCTCCAGCTTCGTGCTGCCCTCCGTCACGTCCTACGGCATCGGCAACGCGCAGCCCACCATGACCTATGGACCGGGCGTGATGAATTTCGACTTCGCGCTCCAGAAGGACGTCAGCATCCCCATCCGGGAGCACAGCACCACGCTCAGCTTCAAGGTGGAGGCGTATAACGTCTTCAATCACTTCAATCCGGGCAACCCGAACACTGCGCTCCCAATCAACTGCGCTGTGTCTAACGGAACCTGCACCAACCCCACGAGCCTGTCTGCTTACACGTCGACGACGTTCGGCACCATCACGTCGGCACAGGTGCAGGCCCGCCATGCTTCACTAACAGTACGGCTTCGCTTCTGACCATGCATCGACTGACTCCCCTGTTTCTCAGCGCGCTCACGGCAACCTTCGCCGTCAGCGCCGCCGTTCCTCCCGTTGATTTTGGTCGCGACGTGCGTCCCATTCTTTCTGACCGTTGCTATGCATGCCACGGCCCGGATGAGAGCAATCGCAAGGCCGGTATGCGCCTCGATACAGAAGCCGGCGGGAAAGCGGCGGCTGGCAAGATTCTGCAGCGCATCGCACCGGAGAATCCTGCGCGGCGCATGCCTCCGCCTTATTCGGACCGGAAGGCGCTGAATGAGAACGAAGTGGCGACGGTTCGCGCCTGGATCGGGCAGGGTGCGAAGTGGACCTCGCACTGGTCGTTCTCTGCACCCGTAAAGCCCGCGGAACCGGAAGTCCGCAACGCGGCCTGGGTCCGCAATCCCATTGACAAATTCATTCTGGCGCGTCTCGAAAAGGAATCCATAACGCCTTCGAAAGAGGCGGATCGCGCCCGCCTGTTGCGACGGGTCAGTTTCGATTTGACCGGGCTTCCGCCCACCCTTGCCGAGTTGGACGCTTTTCTCGCGGACAGGTCTCCAAACGCGTACGAGAAGGTGGTGGATCGGCTCCTCGCCTCTCCGCGATATGGCGAGCGCATGGCGGTGGACTGGCTGGACGCCGCACGCTATGCCGATACACACGGCTATCAGGTCGATCCCGAAAAAGAAATCTGGCCCTGGCGCGACTGGGTGGTGAACGCCTTTAATCGCAACCAGCCTTATAGCCAGTTCACCATCGATCAACTGGCCGGCGACCTGCTGCCGAACCCCACACTCGAACAGAAAATCGCCACCGGCTTCCAGCGCAATCACCGGATCAATTCCGAGACCGGCAGCATCGCCGAAGAATTCCATGCGGAGAATCTGGTGGATCGCGCCAGCACCGTCGGAACCGTCTGGATGGGTCTGACGGTGGGCTGCGCGCGCTGCCATGATCACAAGTACGATCCCCTTACAACGAAGGAATTCTACAGTCTCTTCGCCTTCTTTAACGGCGTGGACGAGGCAGGCAATGGCGGCACACGGGATTCACGTGGCAACTTCAAACCGTTCCTGAAACTGCCTTCTCCGGAACTCGAAGCCCAGGTCGCCGCAAAGGATGTAGAACTGGCCGAAGCCCGTCGCAAACTGGCGGAGATCGAGAAGCTGAACGCTCCCGGGCAAGCCGAATGGGAATCGAAAGCGCTGACGTATCAGCCCTCCTGGCAAGTGCTGAAACCCGTGAACCTGAAAGCTGATGGCGGCGTTACTTTGCAGGCCCTGCCCGATGGATCGCTTCTGGCCGGAGGCGCCACGCCACCCACTTCTGTTTACGAATTCTCAGCGTCCACCACGCTGCGGAACATCACGGCGTTCCGCCTGGAATTAATCCCCGATGCTTCTCTGCCAGGCGGCGGTTCAGGCCGCGGCGCGGAAGGCAAGGGAGTCGTCACGTTATTCGAAGCGCGTGTCGCCGATCGCAAAGTGGATTTGACCCGCGTGACTGCCGATTTCAAATCCGAGGAATCGGAACTCGATCTGGTGGTACGGCCATCCGAACAGTTGCGACGCGGCTGGGGTGTCAATCCGCAGATGAACAAGTCGCACTATGCGGTCATCGAAACCGCACGTATGACAGGAACTGCGGAAGGCACACGGTTCAGTTTCAAGGTGGGCAGCGAGTATGAGGGTGCGCCGGTTGGGCGGTTCCGTGTTTCCGTTACCGATTCCGAATTTCCCGAAGTAGTGCCGGAAAACATCACAAAGATTCTGACCACTTCCGCCACCGACCGCGCAGAGAAAGACGCCACTGCGCTTGCAAAATATTTCGCCACGCACCCTCGCGAAAGACGTGTGGCCAATGAAGTGGTGACGAAGCTGGAAGGCGAGCGCCGTGTGGCGGAAAACAAAATCCCCTCCACCATGGTGATGTTGGAAATGGCCACGCCGCGAGATACCTTCGTTCTCGCCCGCGGCGCTTATGACAAGCCGTCCGATAAGGTCACTCCCCTTGTTCCTGCCTTCCTGCCACCCATGCCTGATGGCGCGCCGAAGAACCGCCTGGGCCTGGCCCAATGGCTGGTGAGCGACACAAACCCACTCACTGCGCGTGTCACTGTGAATCGCTATTGGCAGATGTATTTCGGAACAGGCATCGTGAAAACAGCCGAAGATTTCGGATCGCAGGGGGAAGCGCCCAGCCACCCGGAATTGCTGGACTATCTCGCCACGGAATTCATGCGGACCGGCTGGGATGTGAAGGCGATGCAGAAGCTCATCGTCACCTCTGCAACCTATCGGCAGGCTTCCGCCGTGACGCCGGAACTGCGTGAGCGCGATCCGGAAAACCGCCTGCTGGCCCGCGGGCCGCGTACGCGTCTCTCCGCCGAAATGATCCGCGATCAGGCCCTCTCCGTCTCCGGTCTGCTCAATCCAAAGATGGGCGGCGTGCCGGTGAAACCCTATCAGCCCGAAGGCCTCTGGGAACAGCTCTCGGCCTTCCAGGGCCGCAAGCTCTTCGAACGCTCGAAGGGCGATGATCTATGGCGCCGCAGCCTCTATACTTACTGGAAACGCACGGTGCCGCCGCCCTCCATGATGGTCTTCGACGCCCCCACCCGCGAGGTCTGTGTGGTGAAGCGCCAACTCAGTTCCACACCGTTGCAGGCGCTGGCGTTGCTCAACGACGAGATGTATGTTGAGACGTCCCGCAAGCTGGCTGAGCGCATGATTCTGGAAGGCGGCGCAACCGCAACACAACGCCTCGCGTGGGCCATGCGCCTTGCCACATCACGCGGGGCTTCGCCCAATGAAATACACGTTCTGGAGCAGGGTTTGGATAGCAGGCTCGCCCGGTATCGCGCGGATCCCGCCGCTTCGGCGAAGCTGCTGAGCGCCGGTGAAGCGCCACGCAACAAGAACATAGACGAAGGCGAACTGGCGGCCTACACAACGGTTGCCAGTGTGATCCTGAATCTGGACGAGGTCATCACACGCCAATGAATCCACTACGCGAACGCGAATTAATGCTCACGCGCCGCCAGTTGTTTGGCCGCGCCGCCACAGGGATCGGCACCATGGCCCTGGGGTCTTTGCTCGCCCCGGATGCCTTCGCCGCCAAGGGTCTGCCGCACATGCCCACCTTTGCTCCCAAAGCAAAACGTGTCATCTATCTGCACCAGTCCGGCGCGCCGTCCCAGATGGACTTATTCGATCCCAAGCCCGGCCTCATAAAGCGCTTTGGTGAAGAACTGCCCGATTCCATTCGACAGGGTCAGCGCCTCACCGGCATGACTTCCAGTCAAAAAAAGTTCCCTGTTGCGCCCTCCATCTACAACTTCGCCCAATACGGCAAAGGCGGCGCCTGGATGAGCGAACTGTTGCCTCACACCGCGAAGGTCGCCGATGACATCTGCGTGGTGAAGAGCCTGTTTACTGAGGCGATCAATCACGATCCGGCCATCACATTCATCCAGACCGGCAGCCAGGTTGCAGGCCGCCCCTGCATTGGCTCCTGGGTGAGTTACGGGCTTGGTTGCGAGACCGATAATCTGCCCGCGTTTGTCGTGATGATTTCACGCGGTACCGGGCGCAAGGTGGACCAGCCCCTGTACGATCGCCTGTGGGGCAGCGGCTTCCTGCCCACAGCCTATCAGGGCGTCAAGTTCCGCTCCGATGGCGATCCGGTTCTCTACCTTTCCAACCCGCCCGGCGTGGATGCGAAGGTGCGTCGCTCCATGCTCGACGACATTCGCGAGCTGAATGAGATCAATCTGAAAGAGTTCAGCGATCCCGAAATCGTCACTCGTGTCAGCCAGTACGAAATGGCTTATCGGATGCAAACGTCTGTGCCTGAACTGACCGATCTTTCGAAGGAACCGGCGTCCACGTTCGCGCTCTACGGGCCGGATGCAAAGAGGCCTGGCACCTTTGCCTCGAACTGCATTCTGGCGCGCAGGCTTGCCGAACGCGGCGTGCGGTTCATTCAGCTCTACCACATGGGCTGGGACCACCACGAAGGCGTTCCGCGCCAACTGCCGCCGCAGTGCATGGATACTGACCAGCCTGCCGCAGCCCTGATTCAGGACCTGAAACAGCGCGGCATGCTGGACGACACGCTGGTGATCTGGGGCGGGGAATTCGGTCGCACCGTCTATTGCCAGGGCAATCTCTCCCCCGAAAATTACGGCCGCGACCACCACCCGCGCTGTTTCAGTATCTGGATGGCCGGCGGCGGCATTAAGGGGGGCCTGTCGTATGGCGCAACTGACGACTTCAGCTACAACATCACCGAAAACCCGGTGCATGTTCACGACATGAACGCCACCATGATGCACTGCCTGGGCGTGGACCACACGAAGCTGACCTACCGGTATCAGGGCCGGGACTTCCGTCTGACAGACGTGCACGGCGTGGTGATGAAAGACCTGCTGGCCTGATTTCAGATCTGAGATCTTTATGAAACTGTGATAAGTTAGCCGGAAGGTTCTTTCCCATGGTTAATCTTCGCGTCTTCTCCTGTCTGGTTTTGTCTTCACTTTCGGTCTTCGCTCAAAGCGAGCGAGGTAATATCACCGGGGCCCTCACTGATCCCTCCGGCGCGGCTGTTGTAGGCGCGCAGATGTCCATTGTCCAGACATCCACCAACGCCATTGCGCATGCCACCACCAGTTCATCCGGCGAGTACAACGCCGCTAACCTGCTGCCGGATACCTATCGGATTGAAGTCTCGGCGCCCGGTTTTAAGCGTTTTGTTCAGCAAAACGTCATCGTTTCAGCGGGCAGCACCGTCCGTGTAAACGCCACACTGCAACTCGGTCAGGTTTCTGAATCCATAGAAGTCACCACGAGCGCGGCCACCGTCCAGACCGATAACGCGAAGGTGACAACGGTGGTCCAGAACAAGCTCGTGGACCAGTTGCCGCTGGTCGTCGGCGGCGCCATGCGCAGCCCGTTCAATCTGGTTGCCGTGGCTGCGGAAGCGCGCGGCGATGGCCAGCGGCTTTCCGTCGGTGGCGGCCAGGCTGCCCAGTGGGACGCCACTCTCGACGGCCACAGTGTCGGCACAAACCGCTCCGGCGATACCGCTGAAGCTGCTCTCAACACTCCCTCTGTCGAATCTCTGACCGAATTCGCCGTTGATACCAACGGCTTCAAGGCGGAGTACGGCCAGGCGGGCGGCGGCGTGCTGACCTTCGCTTCCAAATCCGGCACCAACCAGTTCCACGGCTCCGCGTATGACTTTCTGCGCAACGATGCGATGGACGCGCGCAACTTCTTTGCGGCGAAGCGCTCTGTCTACCGGCAGAACGACTACGGCTTCACTGCTGCCGGCCCGGTGATCATCCCCCGGCTTTACAACGGTCGCGACAAGACGTTCTTCTTCGTGTCCTGGGAAGGATTCCGCAACCGTGTGGGCGCGAACGACACGATTCTCAGCGTTCCCACGCCTGAGATGTATACCGGCGATTTCAGTAAGTGGGTGGACCAGAGCAACAAGCTGATCACTGTTTATAACCCCAACACCACGCGTGTTTCCGGTGGTACGACGATTCGCGATCCCTACCCGGGCAACCTCATTCCGGCGAGCCAGTTCTCGGCCACGGCGCAAAGCATCGCCACCTACGGGAAGGCGGTCGCCCCCAACCGCGGCTTTGCTCCCGGCACCAGCGGCTATGTGCGCAACAACTACCTGGTGACGGGCGGCACGCAGATCACGCCCACCGATAAGATCTCAGTGAAGGGCGACCAGATCATCGGCAGCAGGCAGCGCGTCAGCCTCCTGTGGAACACCACGGCCTTCCGCAACAAGCCAGGCCCCGCCGGCGCGCCAGGCCTGCCGGAACCGCTCTGGAACGGCCAGATTCAGGCATGGGACACCGAGGCTTATCGTGTCGCGCATGACTTTACCGTTTCGCCCAACATGGTGAATCACTTCTCTTTCGCGAAGAATACCTTCACCAAGAACAGCTTTTCGGCAAACGTGGATAAAGACTGGAAAAGCAAGGTCTGCATCAAGAACGTGGTCGATTGCAACCAGAACTTCCCCACCATCAACTTCACCGAATTCACCGGCTGGGGCAGCTCTTCCTATAACGGCACCAACCAGCCTGGCTGGGGACTCCGCGACGATCTGAGCTACACGCGCGGCAACCACTCCCTTAAATTCGGCTTCCAGTATCAGGACCAGCATGCCGATGGTTTCGGCCAGCAGGACATTGGGGGCCGTGCGGACTTCAGCTACCAGAGCACCAGCATTCCCGGCAACACTTCTTTCCCCAACAGCGGCGGCAGTTCGTTCGCTTCTTTCCTTACCGGCCAGGCTTTCCTTGGCCGCACGGAGACCATCCGCAACGTGACGCAGCGCTTCCCCTACTTCGGGTTCTACGCGCAGGATGACTACCGCGTGACTCGCAGGCTGGTGGTGAATTTTGGCGTCCGCTATGACCTGACGCAGCCGCCCACCAACTCCAAGGACGAGTACTCTGATTTCAATCCCACCAAGGCCAACCCCGCTGCCGGCAACATCGCGGGTGCGCTTTGGTTCGCGGGCAACGGCACGGGCCGTGAAAACACGCGGAGCCTGGTCCCCGGCTGGTATGGCGGCATCGGGCCGCGCATCGGCGCCGCGTACACCGTGAACGACAAGACCACTGTTCGCGCCGGCTTTGGCCGTTCGTTCTCCCGCGTGACGGCGGTGCAGGGCAGCGGGCATTTCGCGGGCTTCATTGGTCAATACCAGTTCAACAACGGATCGCAGGGTGTAACGCCCACGTTCCTGCTCGACCAGGGACTGCCCGCTTACACGCTGCCGCCCTCGATTGATCCCGGTTTCTCGAACGGCAACACCGTGGATTACTGGAACGGCCAGGATGCCACACGCGCCCCCGAGAGCCTCTCCTGGACCCTTACCATTCAGCGACAACTTGCTTCAAATATGACGCTCGAAGTTGGCTACAACGCCAGCGCGGGCGTCCATCTGCAGTCCGGCGTGCTCAACCTGAACCAGGTGCCCACCAGCGTGATGAACGGCCTGATCTCTCAATACGGCACGACGCAGGCGCTGGCTCTCCTTCGCTCAGACATCACCTCGGCAACTGCTGTAGCTGCGGGCATCAAGGCACCGTTCCCCACGTTCAAAGCTCTGTGGGGCGGGTCGGCCACCGTGGCCCAGGCGCTGCGCCCGTTCCCGCAATACTCGTCTATCAACACCGGCGTGCAGAACGGGGACAAGAGCGGCCATTCGACGTATCACGCGATGGTGATCAAGCTGGACCGGCGTTTGTCGCGCGGTCTCAACTTCCAGTCAAGCTATGTCTTCTCGAAGATTCTGACCGATTCCGATACCTACTTTGCGACCGGCGCCACCACGCAGGATCAGTACAACCGGAAACTGGAGAAGTCCATTGGCGCGAACGACCAGACTCACGCGATCAAGTTCTCTACTGTCTATGACCTGCCGTTTGGCAAGGGCGGCCAGTGGCTCACCAGCGGCTTTCTGAGCAAGGTGGTCGGCGGCTGGCGCGTGGCCGGAATTCAGGTTTATTCGAGCGGCCTGCCCATCGCTCTCACCCGTAATAACGCACTACCGATCTTCAACTACAGCACCCGCCCGCTGGTTGATTCCTACGACAACTGGCGCGCGCCGCTGACGGGAAGCAGCTTTGATCCCGCTGTGGATCGCTTCCTGAAACCTGCCAGCCAGTTCCCGGTGCAGCCGACTGGTTTCGGCAACGCGACCCGCTATAACCCGAAGGTGCGTTCGTTTTGGGGCCGGCAGGAAAACGTGAGCGTCGCGCGCACTTTTCACGTCACCGAAAAGATCCGTGTGGACGTGCGCGGCGAGGCGTTCAACCTGTTCAACCGCGTGATTTTTGGCACTGGATCCACCAATCTGAATGCCGGTAACTTCGGCATTGTCACCAGCGCGAACGACCCTCGCCAGATGCAGGTGGGCCTGAAGCTTTATTGGTAGCGAGCCAGCGGTCGGTGTCGGCTAAGTGCAGTTCGGCGTCGGCCAGGGCGAGTTTGACGGCTTCGGGGGCGGGGCCTCCGGGGTGGGTGCGGAGGTTGACGAAGTGGCGCGGGTCGAGGGCTTTCAGGAGTTCCGCGCGCGGGGTCTTGAGGTTCGCGGGGAGTTGGTCGACCATGCCTTCCGGCGAGTAGTGGCCGTTGAGGGCCTTCACGGCATTCGAGACCATGTGGTGGGCTTCGCGGAAGCTGATGTTTTCGCTGCGCACCAGGGTGTCGGCGAGTTCGGTGACGGTGAGGAAGTCAGAGTGGGCGCGCTCGCTCATGCGGGCGACGTTGACCTGGCAATCGGCCATCACTCCGCCCATCAGGCGAATGGCCCGGAGGCCGTCTGACGTCGATTCGAGGAGAAGGGGCTGCAGGTCGTCTTCGGCATCGTTGATGTCGCCGAAGGGGGTGTTGTGCAGGCAGGTCAGTACGCCCTGCGCCTGCGCGAAGGACTTGCTGGCCAGGATGCGGATGTGTTCGAGGGGCACCGGGTTGCGTTTCTGCGGCATGATGCTGCTGATTTGCACCCAGGCGTTGGAGAGACGCAGGTAGTTGAATTCGGCTGTGGACCAGAGCAGGAAGTCCTGTGCGACGCGTCCGAGGTTGATCATGGCGACGGAGAGCGCGGAGCAGGTTTCGGTGAGGTAGTCGGTGGCGGCGATGGCCCCGTAGGAGTTGAGCTGGAGGCCGTCGAAACCGAGGAGTTCAGCGACGTAGTGGCGGTCGATGGGGAAGCCGGTTGTGGAGATGGCGCAGGCTCCCATGGGGGAGCGGTTCACTGTGGCGTAAGCGGCCTGCAGGCGGCGTTCGTCGCGTCCCATGAGCTCCAGCGCCGCGAGCAGGTAGTGGGCGAAGGTGATGGGCTGAGCGGGCTGCGTATGGGTGTAGGCCGGCATCAGAGTTTCGATGTGCTTTTCGGCCAGCACCAGGAACACGCGGCGGGTTTCGGAGAGCGCTGCAATGAGATGCAGGATCTCCGCGCGGAGGCGCATGCGGTAGAGCGTGATGGCGATGTCGTTCCGGCTGCGCGCGGTGTGCATGTGCCCTGCGTTTTCAGGGCCCGCGGCGCGTTCGAGCAGTTCCTCGACGTAGAAAAAGAGGTCTTCGCACTGGCCATCGTAGGCGACCTGGCGGATGTGCTCGCGGTCCAGGCCATCAAGGGCCTCGATGCATTTCGCGGCTACGTCCTGAGGGATGATGCCCTGGCGGGCGAGCATCCTGGTATGGGCGTAGTGGATCTGTAACATGCCATCCAGAAAAAACCTCTGCGCGTCACGAAAGATGACGCGCAGCACGTTTTCGGCATAGACAGGGGCGGGGAATTTTGAGGTATCGGTTACCAGTCGACCCTCACACCGAGTTGAATGATACGACCTTCGAGCACCGTGCTGAGGGGCGAGAATTTGGCGGGGAGTGTTGCCAGTCCGTTCGAATCGACGGGGACCACCGCGTTGAGCGACGTGATATTCGGGTGGTTGAAGATGTTGTTGATTTCGGCGAAGAACTTCGGTTTGATGCGCTCCTTAATGCTGAGGAACGTGCGGGTGTAGCGGGCATCAAACTGATAAACGCCCGGGCCGCGCAGGGCGTTCCGGCCGATGAACAGGGGCCGCGTGGGCACCTTCGAATCGTTGTTGAGATTGCGGTTGGCTGTGATGTTCTGCTGATCGCCGGAGGAGACGTTGGCGAGGAAGGACAGCTGATTGTCGTTCAGGATGCGGTTGAGGATGCCGTTGCCGACTTTGTAAACCGGTTCAAAGATGAAGCTTCCCGTCAGCGCCTGCGGGCGGTTGGCGAGGCTGTTGCCCCTGTCGCGGGCGCGGCTGGTGTTGTCTTCGATGAAGAGGTTCTGTTCGAAGCTGTTGGCATCCGGCGCGTCGCTGATGGAGTGCGACCAGGTGTAGGAGACGCTGGCCTGGAAGCCCTGTGCGAAGCGGTGCTGCAACGTGGCGATGAGGGCGTTGTAGTTGGCGATGGCCCCGATGTCCTGCAGGGTGATGTTGTTGAAGCGCGGGTCCAGGCGCGTGGTGGCGTTTACGGCTGTTGAATAGATGGGGCGGCCATCGGCCAGACGACCGGTGGGGTTGATCAGATTCAGGTTCCGCAGGAAGGGCAGGTTGCGGGTGCCGGTGTGGACGCCGCCAACAGTGAGCGCGTCATTGGCGCTGAGCTGACGAGTGATCTGCAGGTTCAGGTTAATGGCGTAATCGTTCTTAAAGTTCGGGGTGACGGTGGTGATGTCCGGCACGCGCGTGAAGCCTGCGGGGAGTGAGGTGAGGGTCTTCGGGAAGGGCGGCGCGAGCGGCGAAGTGGACGGCAGAGAGGCCGTGAACAGGGCGTTGGGGCGATTGGTGCCATCGTTGACGAACGAGTTGTACCAGAGGTTGGTGGCGGGCGCTTCGTAGAACATGCCGGCATTGATGCGGAGCACGGTTTTGGCGTCTACGCTGTAGGCAAGGCCGAGGCGCGGAGCGAAGTTGGCTTTCGGGGTACGGAAGCTTTGCGAGTAGCTGAAGGGCGCGTTCTTATCGGCGCTCGGGTTATCGAACTGGTCATAGCGGACGCCGTAGAGCAGCAGGAGTTTCTTGCTGATCTGCCAGTTGTCCTGGACGAAGAAGTTCCAGAAGACGGAGTGGTACCAGGCGCCGGGGAGGCCGGTCTGCGCGTTGAAGGTGTTGTAGGCGAAGGGGTTGGCGCCGGATTTCGCCAGGTTGTAGTTGGCGATGCTGGAGAAGACGAACTGGTTGTAGACCGTGCTGGTCTGTGTATCGAGCATCTGCTGCCAGCCGAAGCCGGCCTTGAGGGTGTGGCTGCCACGGATGACTGTCAGGTTGTCATTGATGTTCGGGATCTTTTCCTGAAAGCGGTCACCGGCGCTGATGGTGCCATTAAAATTAGCCACGCCGTTGATGGAGATCTGGGGGCCGGGTCCGGCGGTGGGTCCGGCGACGTGGCGATTGTTGCGGTAGGGGAAGCCGAAGCGGAACTCGTTCAGCACGGTGGGCGAGAAGCTGGAGATGAGCTGGGTGCCGAGGACGTGGGCGCGATCGAGGAAGTCGGCAGATGCGTCTGTGGCGTTGAGGCCGCCAACGGCCGTGTTGAAGGGGTAGTTGTTGCGGAAGTAGTTGTAGCGGGCGAAGAACTGGTGCTTCGAACTGATGGCGTAATCGAGGCGCACGTTGGCGAAGGTGGCGTGCTGGATGGCGGGGGCGATGGTGGTGTTGTCGGCGGAGAGGCCGAGCGCGGCGGCGTTGGCGGCGGTGATGGTGATGGGGGAGGGCAGGCCGCGGTCAAGTTTCTCATAGCTGCCGAACCAGAAGAGCTTGTCCTTGACGAGGCGTCCGCCTGCGTTGGTGGCGAAGTCTTTCAGAGTGAGGTTCGGTTTGGGGGCGGTGCCGAGGAGGATGGGACGGGCGCTGGCGTCGACGGGGCGACCGATGTAGTAAACGGTGCCGTGGAAGGCGTTGGAGCCGGAGTTGGAAATGACGTTGAAGATGTTACCGGCGGTGCCGCCGAATTCGGGGGCATAGCTGTTGGAGACGGTCTGGACTTCGCGGACGAAGGTGTTGGAGATGGGGAAGAGGCGGAGGCCGTGGCGGTCGCTTTGGGAATCGACCATGCCGTCCATCTGGTAGTTAATGCGGTCGAGGAGGCCGTTGGTGTTGATGGTGCGGGGGATGCCCAGTTCGGCATTGGGGTGGCCGCTGACGCCGGGCTGAAAAATGATGTAGTTATAAGGGTTGCGACTGGTGAGGGGGAGGTTTTCGACTTCGGCGGTACTGATGATGCGACCGGTGTTCATGCGGGAGGTGTCGAGGATGGGGGCACCGCCGGAGACTTCGATCTGGGTATCGACGGAGCCGACTTTGAGGAGTGCGTCGATGGTGGCTTCCGTGCCGGCGTTGAGTTCGACGCCCGCGTGCCTTTCGGTGGAGAAGCCTTCCTTCTGAATGGTGACGGTGTATTTGCCGAGTGGCAGGTTGGGGAAGAGGTAGAGGCCTTCGTCGTTGCTCTCTGCAGCGCGGGCGTAGCCGGTGCCCTCGTTGAGGATGTTGACGCGGGCGGCGGGTACGGCGGTGCCGGTGGGATCTGTGACGTAGCCGCGGATGCTGCCATTGATGGCCTGGGTTTGCGCGAAGACAGCCGTGGTTCCAGTGAAGGCGAGGACGGCGGCCAGGAAGATTTTGGTGGTGCGGAGGCGGGTGGAAGTCAATGTGTTACCCCTTTCGATTGCTTGAAGCACTCTACAGAGAATGGTAACGCGGGCGGTTTTGTGACAATTCTGCTCCGGGGTTTGGTGTGCCGGGATTCCCGGGTTTACGGGGGTAATTTGGCGGGAAAAGGCGGGTTTTCGGGGGTGAACGGCAGGGGTCCTGAGGGGGCTGAGGAGGGTACTGGCGGCAGGAATCCTGCAGGTGAATCGACGTATGTTGTTGGTTTTGAATGGCCGCAATTGGTGTAGTTCCGGGCGGGCAAGGGGGTTTCTCAGGTTCGTTCGTGTAAAAATCATTTTTCTTTCCTCCTCCTTTCCGATCTGGACGCTTCAGCGGAGGTCTTCCAGGGTGATTTCGGTGTGAGCGTCGGTTTCGCGGCGGCGCCGGGCTTCGAGGAGGAGGGTGAGGGCTTTGTTGTACTGGCGGTCGCAACGGGATTCGTAGCGGTTCATGAGTTCGAGGGTGCGGTACTGCTGGTTGATGCCGGTGAAGGCGATCCAGGCGCGGGTGGCGGGGTCGGTTGGGAGGGGTGTGGCATTCTCCTGTTCAGCGTGTTGGCGGAGTTGGTGACGAACGGCGGCGCGTTCCATGCCGGCGAGACGCATCTGACGCCATTTGGCGATGGCCATGGTTTCGACGAGGGTCATTTCGTAGGGGGTGTCGGGGGAGAAGGTGTTTTCGAGGTGAGCTATGAATTCGCGGAAAATCTCGCGGGATTCGCCTTCGAGGAGGATGATTTTGGCCAGCATACCGTGGCGAAAGGCGTTGTTACGGGATACATTCCTGCCTTCAGGCGTAGCGGGGCCACGGGATTTGGCGCCGTTGTGGCGGGAGGCGGCCTTTTGGGCATCGGTGCGGGGTTTGGGGGAGGAGTTTGGGTGGTTCATTTGCGGTTTCATTTTGCTGCATGGGTGGGTGGGGAATTCGATTTCGTTGCGGGTTTGATTTTTGTTTGCTGTGAGTTAGGGGAGAAAGATTTCTGTGACTCGTTTTTTGGGGGGGGCGTTGGTTGGGTTGTTGCCGTTGCCCGGGACTGGCAGTTGGTACGCGGATCAGGGCGGATAAACGCTGATGGACGCAGATAGGCCGAGGCGTTTTTTGATTGGTTCTGGTGCCAGGGGGGATGGAATAGCCGGGAATCGGAGCGCCGGGTTGTCAGGGTTATGACGCTGCCCGACAGGGATTTCATAGCAAGGTAGAGTGGAACCAGGGAGACGCCATGGATGTTTCACGATATCCGACTTTGGAGACCGTCGATTTTAGAAACCGGGAAGAAGTGAATCGGTTTCCGGAGAGGGTAATGGCAGAGGGACTGGTGAAAGCGCGGGCTGAGATCGCTGAGCTTCAGGCACGGGGTTTGATGGATGCCGGGGGCAAGCTACTGGTGACTGAGCTTCCTGCTGATATGCGTGAGGGCTCCGACCGAGATTTCGGCGGCTAATTTGCTCCCTGAAATGTTCATTGTTGCCGGACCCCCTGGTGCCGGGAAGAGTTCATTTTTTGGGCTACGGAAATTCTCAGATCGGGTTTTCAATGCTGATGACCGGGCGGCGGAGTTAAACGGCGGATCTTATCAGGGGATCTCCGGGTCGATTCGGCGGGCGGTGAACCGGGAATTCGAGATATTTGTCCGCGAGCGCATTGCGTTCGGCGTTTCCTTCGCTCTCGAGACCACGCTCCGAAGCACCGTGACCTTTGAGCAGGCGCGAATTGCAAGGTCGCTCGGGTTTTGGGTTTCAATGACCTATGTTGGGCTGGAGAACTTCGACCTTCATTTTGAACGAGTCAAACAGCGAGCGCTTTTCGGCGGCCATGCTGCCAGCGAGCCCAGCCTTCGCCGTATCCACGAGAGCAGTCTCCGGAATCTTTCTGCGGCGCTCGATACTTCGATATCAGGGATAGATTTGATTAGGGTATTCAATAACTCGGTTCTTGGGGAGCAGTCGCGAGTGGTGCTGGAAGTTGAGAGTGGACGGGTTGTGATGATGGGCGACGAGTTTCGTGGGTGGCTTCAGACCGCACTGGGTTGGTCAGATTCCGAGGTTTTGGCCATTCAGGTGTCGCTGAGGAGCGGATCATGACTGTTCAGGGACCGAGTCCGAGTGGCGAACGGATTCGGCAGGTGGCGGCTTGGCTGAATCTCAACTGGTGGACTTTAAGATGAAGCACTATGCTCATAGCCTCCCTGGCAGGCCGGAAGAGGAGTGGCAGGCCCTTGATGAGCATTTAATGGCGGTTGGAGACATGGCGGAGCGCTTCGCTTCGTCGTTCGCGCCAGGTTTTGGGCGGCTTGCGGGACTTTGGCACGACGCAGGGAAGTATCAGAAGGCGTTTCAGGATTACATTAGGAAGGCCCCGGACGCACATGTCAATGAACGTGTGGATCATTCGAGCGTTGGTGCGGTGATCGCTCGTGAATGGCGAGCGCCAATGGTTGCGTTCGCGGTAGCGGGGCATCACGGTGGACTCAAGAACGCGCTCGACGTCGCTAACCGTCTCGCGGCCAAGCAGGGACTACTGGCAGACGCGCGAAGGGATGGGCTTCCGAAATGGCTGGAGGAATCGCAAGTGCCATTGCCACCATCATGGCTGGTGGATCAGCGTTCCATGTCCCTTTGGACCCGAATGATATTTTCGGCTCTTGTCGATGCCGATTTTCTGGATACAGAGAGCTTCTACGCTCAAGGCAAGTTCCGCGATGTTGGAAATCAGCCAAGCTTGACGGAGTTACGGTCCAGGCTGGACGAATATCTGCTGCGCAAGTCACTTGATGCGCCCCCGACCCCGATGAATCTGATGCGGGGGCGGGTGCTGCGTTCGTGTCGGGAGGCGGCGGTTCTGAGCCCAGGTGTCTTTTCCCTTACGGTGCCAACAGGCGGGGGGAAGACCCTTGCTTCACTCGCTTTCGCGCTTGAGCACGCGATTCAGCACGGGCTCCCCCGCGTGATTGTGGTGATTCCATTCACCAGTATCATTGAGCAAACCGCGAACGCGTATCGCCTGGCGCTGGGGGATGATGCGGTTGTGGAGCACCACAGCAATCTCGACCCGGATAAGGAAACACCCCTGAACCGTCTGTCGTCTGAGAACTGGGACGCCCGAGTGGTTGTGACCACAAGCGTTCAGTTTTTCGAGAGTCTGTACGCGAACCGGACGTCGCGGTGCAGAAAACTTCACCGAATTGCCAACAGCGTAGTTGTCTTTGACGAAGTCCAGACGTTCCCGGTGAATCTTCTGTCGGCGGTTAAGCATGTGCTGGAACAAATGACCAGGCACTACGGGATGACCGCCTTGCTATGCACCGCGACGCAGCCTGCGATCCTCTCCGGGGTACGGGAAGTCATTCCAGACGCGGCCGCCGAATTTGCTGTTGTTGCGGGGCGGTATGAGGTGCTGCTGCCTGGATCGGAGGAGCCCACGAGTTGGGAATCGCTGGCAAATGAGATTAGGGGGCTGGACCAGGTTCTGGCGATCGTCCACCGACGAGACGACGCTCAGCGGCTGACGGAACTTTGTGGCGATGATGTATTTCATCTTTCCGCACGGATGTGCGGGGCTCATCGAAGCGAGATTCTGTTCAAAGTGAAGGAGCGGCTGCGGCAAGGCGCAACCTGCCGACTGGTGGCGACACAGTTGGTTGAGGCAGGGGTCGATATCGACTTTCCCGAGGTTTTTCGGGCATTTGCGGGCGCCGATTCGCTGGCCCAGGCAGCCGGACGATGTAATCGTGAAGGAAAGGGGCAGGGGCGATTACATGTGTTTTTCGCTCCAACGAAACCGCCAAAGGGAATTCTGCGAACAGGTGAAGCTGTGGCGCGGCTTATGTGGAAGGCTGGTTCACTGGATCTCACCTCTCCGGCGACCTTTGAACAATACTTTAAGCGGCTGTATGCTTCTGCTGAGCTGGATTCGCAGAGTGTGATGGCGGCGGAGCTGGAGCAGCGATTTGCTGACGTTGCCGATGCGTTCCGGATGATACCGGAGATCGGTGAGCCGGTTGTCGCGCCGTTTGGAGATTCGGCGAAACATGTGCAGACCATTCGGCGTGATGGCATCTCGCGTTTGGGAATGCGGCGATTGCAGCGCTACCTGGTCAACCTCTACCCGCAGGAGATTGCGGCGCTGAATCGGGCCGGGGCGCTGGAGCGCGTGGCCGACGCGTTCTGGGTAGTTGTCCCCGGGTTCAGGATTTACGACGAACATTGGGGTTTCGGGTGGAAAGATCGGCTCGTTCCAGAACCGGAGGATCTGATTGCCTGAGTACAATTGAGTCAGTTGCTTCTACTCCGAACGAGTAGTGGATTGAAACATAGAAAATATATTTTCTATGAAGTTGACTTTATTGCCTCCAGCGCCTACATTGGTGCTGGAGGCAATCGATGTCGTCTACTCATCGTGTTCGAATCCGCGGTTCGCTTGCGTGTTTTACGAGGCCGGAGTTTAAGACCGAACGGCTCTCATATGAAGTAATGACTCCCTCGGCGGCACGGGGCGTCCTGGAAGCAATCCTTTGGAAACCCGCCATCCAGTGGCATGTGCGGAAAATCCTGCTGCTTTCCCCGTTGCGCTTTATCCAGATCAAACGCAACGAGGTGACCACAAGAATCTCCGTGGCCAGCGCACAGCGTTCGGCTCGGGAGGGTGTTCCCCTCGACTACTTCGCCGACGAAGACCGGGCGCAACGCAATACGCTTGCCCTTCGCGATGTGGACTATGCAGTGGAAGCGGAGTTCCGGATGACATCGCGGCAGGGTCCTGAGGATAACCCGCGCAAGTTCGACGAGATGTTTCGCCGCAGGCTGGAGAAGGGGCAGTTCTTCATGCAGCCTTATCTTGGATGCCGGGAGTTTCCGGCAATTGTGGAGCCTTACACCGGCGACCCTGAGCCGCTCGAATCGGAAACCCGGGATCTTGGGTACATGCTGCATGACCTTCGGTATAGCTTCGCAAAGAACGAGCCGGTCTTCTTTCGCGCAAGGGCGGAGCGCGGTGTGATCGAAGTGCCCCAATGGGAGGTTGCCGCGTGATCCTGGAACAGTTGTGCCAACTCGCCCACACTGAGCACCTGCTGGTGAATCCTGATTATGAGCCAAGGCCAGTTGCGGGATTGATTGCAATTGGTGGTGACGGGCGATTTCTGGACTACGTACCGACGACAGGGATGGATGAGCGCGGCAAGAAATCAAGGGGCAAGGTGTTTCAAATCCCCCGTCGCGAGGGCCGCACGTCGGGGGCTCTCGCCGATTTTCTGGTAGACAAATCGGAATACGTGCTTGGCATCGAGCCGGAGGGACAGCCTAAGCCCCGGAAGCCGGAAGACCTGCAGAAACGGAAGGACCTGTTCCGGAAATCCGTTCAAAGGGCACTCCGGGCAACAAATTCGCCGGCGCTGTCGGCGGTTGTCCGTTTTCTGGATAGCCCGGACGAAACGGGTCGGGCGGTTGGCCGGATCGTGGCGGAAGGGTTTGCATCCAACGACCTCTTCGCGTTTGATTGCGACGGCGAACTCGTGCACGATCTTCCTGTTGTGCAGGAGTATTTCTCGCGGACCCGACAGACGTCTGCGGTCGGCGGGGTGCAGTGCCTGATCTGCGGGACTGTGGCGCCGCCGGTCGATAAGCATCCGCTGGTGAAGGTACAAGGCGGGTCAACCAGCGGAGTTGCTCTCGTGACATTTAACTCTGATGCGTTTGAATCGTATGGATTGTCACGCAATGAGAATGCGCCGGTTTGCCGAAGCTGCGCGGACTCCTATACTACGGCTCTGAACCGTTTGCTGAGCGACCGCTATCCCGATCCGAGCACGCCGGGCGCAACGCTGCCGAAGAGATGTTTACGGCTTTCTCCGGATACAACGGCTGTGTTTTGGGCCGAGAAGCCTGCGAGCGTCCTTGACCTGCTCGCTGGCTTTTTCGATAATCCCAGCGCCGACGCAGTGGCGGAACTGATCCGGGCGCCTTACAAGGGCGAAAATCCTGTCGGCACAGGCAATCGCTTCTTCTGTCTGATCCTTTCCGGGGGACAGGGGAGGGCTACTGTTCGGGGAATGCATACAGGGACGGTGGCACAGATTGAAGACAGCGTTCGAAAGTACTTTGAGGCGACAGACATTGGAACTGATCAACCGATGCCGCTCCGGAGGCTTTTGGAGGGTCTGGTTTTGCAGGGCAAACTGGAAAACCTTCCACCGGGATTGGCTACGGATGTATTTTGGTCTGTCTTGTTCGGAAGGGTGTTTCCGCAAACGCTTCTGGCGAGGGCGGTTGGACGTTGCAGGGCGGAACGGAAAGTAACGCGCGAGCGCGCCGCGATTCTGCGCGCTTATCTGATTCGCAATTCAAAATGTGAGGTGAGTGTGGGACTTGACAAAGAGAATATCAACCCTGGCTACAGGCTGGGGCGGCTTATGGCGGTTCTGGAGCGTGTGCAGGGGCAGGCGCAAAATAACCCGAACAAGACAATTGTGGATCGATTCTATGGAGCGGCCAGCACCCGACCGGCGACTGTGTTTCCGCGGTTGCTTGCTCTCGCACAGCATCACCTTTCCAAGCTGAAGGGGAACAGCGAGACCTTTTACCAAAAACTGGTGGGTGAAGTGATGGACGGGATTTCGCCGCCATTTTCGACGGTACTGAGTTTGGAGGAACAGGGATTGTTTGCCCTTGGTTATTACCACCAGCGGCAGGATTTCTTCAAGAAAGCAGCGGGCGAGGCATCTGTTGGCGGCAGCGACGAAATGGAAAGCGAGGAAAAAGAATGAGTTTTGACAAGCGGGTCGAGTTTGTTCTGTTGTTCGATGTGAAAGACGGAAACCCCAATGGGGACCCTGACGCAGGGAACGCGCCGAGAGTAGACCCGGAGACAGGATTCGGGTTTGTGACGGACGTCTGTATTAAGAGAAAAATCCGCAACTTCGTCGCACTGACAAAGGAATATCAACCGCCGTACGACATCTATGTCAAGGAACGCGGCATCCTGGCGAGGGAGCAACGGAAGGCTTACGAGGCGATCAAGGCGGAACCGACCAATCGCACAAATGATGATGCCCGCCGGTGGATGTGCGACAACTACTTCGACGTGCGAACGTTTGGCGCAGTGATGACCACCGGGAAGATGGCTGCAGAAGAGGCAACGGATGCAGAGGGTGGAAAGGCGAAAGCCAAAGGGGCCAAGAAGGACGCAAAGCTCTGGAACTGCGGGCAGGTGCGCGGGCCGGTGCAACTTGGTTTTGGGCGATCTCAATCGAGGATTCTGGCGCTTGAGAACGCTATTACGCGAGTTGCGCTGACGAACCCCGATGACACAGGCCGGGGCGAAACTGATGGCGGCGACGATGAGAAGGCGGGTAGCGGACAGATGGGCCGGAAGTACACCATTCCCTACGCGCTGTACCGTACCCACGGATTCCTCTCGCCGTTCCTGGCCCGTGACACCGGGTTTGGGGAAGCCGACTACGAACTTCTGCTGCAAGCATTGACGCATATGTTTGAGCAGGACCGTTCAGCGTCGAGAGGGGAGATGGCGGTGCAAGGCCTTGGCGTGTTTGAGCATGAAACGGCTTTGGGCAATGCTCCGGCGCACAAGCTGTTTGACCTGATTCAGATTGACGGATCGGAAACGCCGCGATCATTCCGGGACTATAACGTGACAAGGCAAGTTGCCACCCCTGAGGGAGTAAATTTTCGCTGGATCGTAGAGCCCTAAAACCGTGTTTACTGAAGACGACTTGCTGCCGCTCTCAGGACTACAGCATTTGCTGTTCTGTGAGCGGCAGTGGGCACTGATCCACATCGAGCAGCAGTGGGCGGAGAACCGCCTGACCCAGGAGGGGCGCGTTCTGCATGAGCGCGTCCATGAGTCCGGGACGGAGGCTCGTGCGGATCTGATTGTGGCGCGGGGATTGCGGATTCGGTCGCTTCGGCTGGGGCTTTCCGGGGAGGCGGATGTCGTTGAGTTCCATCGGGCAGAGGCTGGGAGTGGCGCGGCGGTCCGGCTGGAGGGGAGGGCGGGATGGTGGACCCCGTTTCCGGTGGAATACAAGCGCGGGAAGCCGAAGTCAGACGCCTGGGATGAGGTGCAGTTGTGTGCTCAGGGGCTTTGCCTGGAAGAAATGTTCGGCGTTTCGATTGGCGGGGGTGCACTGTTTTACGGTACGAATCGGCGCCGGACGCAGGTGGAATTCGATGCCGGGCTGCGAGGACTGACAGAGAGCCTGGCGTGTCGGATGCAAGCACTTTACCTGGCCGGCGTGACTCCGCCCGCTGAGTATGCGAAGAAGTGTGAGAGTTGCTCGCTGATGGAACGGTGCATGCCCCGGATGAGTACGCGTCGGCGGGATGTGGCGCGGTATCTGGCAACCGCGCTACGGGAAGGGCAGGCTGACGCATGAAACAGTTGCTGAACACGCTCTACGTCACGACGCAGGGGGCCTATCTGGCAAAGGACGGGGAGACGGTGGATGTACGTGTGGAGAAAGAGACGAAGTTGCGCGTGCCGATCCATACGCTGGGGGCGATTGTTTGTTTTGGGCAGGTATCGTGCAGTCCGTTTCTGATGGGGCTGTGCGGTGAGCGGGGTGTGGCCCTCGCGTTTCTGACGGAAAACGGACATTTCCTTGCGCGTGTATACGGGCGGGTGACGGGTAATGTGCTGTTGAGGCGGGAACAGTATCGGCGCGCGGACAATGCGGCGGGGTCAGCGGGGATTGCAAGGGCGGTGGTACTGGCGAAAGTGGCGAACTGCCGTACGGTTTTACAGAGGGCGGCGAGGGAGAAGCCTGACGGGGCCGGGGCGGAGGAGTTGGATCGCGCGGTGCGCAGGCTGGGGAGATTGCTGGAGGATGTGGCGAAGGCTGACGCGGTGGATACGATTCGCGGGCATGAGGGTGATGCGGCGCGAACGTACTTTGGTGTGTTCGATCATTTGATCACGGCACAGAAAGAGGATTTCTTCTTTCGGGGCAGGAACCGGCGGCCGCCGCTCGATAATGTGAACGCGCTGCTTTCGTTTATATACACGCTTTTGACGCATGATATTACGGCGGCACTGGAGGCGGTTGGGCTGGATCCGGCGGTCGGGTACCTGCATCGGGACAGGCCGGGAAGGCCGAGTTTGGGGCTGGATCTGATGGAGGAACTGAGGCCGGTGATCGCGGACCGGTTGGCGCTGTCGCTGATCAATCGGGGGCAGGTTCAGGGAAAGGGGTTTCGGCGGACGGAGAGCGGGGGCGTGGTCATGGATGAGGGCACGCGAAAGGAGGTTTTGGTGGCTTACCAAAACCGGAAGCGGGAGGAAATTCAGCATCCTTTTTTGCAGGAAAAAGTCGATTTTGGGCTGGTTCCGCATACTCAGGCGATGCTGCTGGCGCGGTATCTGAGGGGAGACCTTGATGGATATCCGAGTTTTCTCTGGAGGTAAAGGAGGGTGACCGATCATGATGCTGGTAGTGGTCGCTTACGATGTGAGCACGGAATCTGAGGCGGGACGCAGGCGGCTGCGGCGGGTGGCTAAGGTTTGTGAGGACTCTGGTCAACGGGTGCAGAATTCGGTGTTTGAGTGTTTGGTGGACGCCGGGCAGTGGGTCAAGCTTCGGTCGCGTTTGTTGAAGGAAATCAGCGATACGGACGACAGCCTGCGTTTTTACTTTTTGGGAGATAACTGGAAGAGGAGGATTGAGCATGTGGGGACAAAGGTGGCGTATGATCCGCAGGGACCGCTGATTTTATGAGTGGCGCGTATGTGAAGCGTACATCGGATTGCGGAGAGATTCGCGGAAGTTAGATTTCTCTTTAGTTTTGGGGTGTTTGGGCCTGCAGCGTCGGAGCTGCGAGCGGTTCTTTGGCGCCGTCCTTGTGGGGTCCGCGTAATATCATGAACTGAGTTCGTCTTTTGTTGAATTTCCAAACGAGCTGTCGCCCTCCGCGTGGGGGGCGTGGATTGAAACAATCATGCTGTATCGAGTTCCGGCGCGGACTGAGTCGCCCTCCGCGTGGGGGGCGTGGCTTGAAACCTA
>JBBQDH010000067.1:0-25051 GCA_038319515.1 Bryobacterales bacterium | reverse complement strand
AAGTACGCCAGCACGTTGGTACGTTCGTCGTCCGGATGGGCTGCGATCATCAGCAAGGTGCCGGTCTCATTCAGTTTGCGGAGTGACAGTTCCACATCGGCCAGGGGAGCGGGCTGTGCGGAGAGCCGTACACCAGCCAGCAGGACTGTCGCGAAAAGCGTTGCCGCGAACAGCGGGGAATGAGAGCGAATCGATTTCATGGCGTTCCCACCAGTGTAATGTCTTCCTGCTTTTCCGGCGCGCGACGACCAGGCGACGACCAGGCGACGACCAGGCGAGAATAGACCTTGGCCCTCCCACCCTTGTTCGACCGTCTGCGGCTGCCGGTGATCGGCGCGCCTCTGTTTGTGATCTCGAATCCTGAACTGGTGATTGCTCAGTGCACCGCCGGAATTGTCGGTTCTTTCCCCGCGCTGAATGCGCGCCCGGAATCGATGCTCGACGAGTGGCTGCACCGGATTACGGAAGAACTGGCCGCGTGGGACCGCGCGCATCCGCTCCAGCCGGCCGCGCCCTTCGCCGTGAACCAGATCGTCCACAAAAGCAACGCCCGGCTGGAGCACGATCTGATGACCTGCGTGAAGTGGAAGGTCCCCATCAGCATTACGTCTCTGGGGGCGCGGGAAGAAGTAAACCAGGCGGTCCACAGTTATGGCGGTCTGGCGCTGCACGACATTATTCACAACCGGTTCGCGCACAAGGCGATTGAGAAGGGCGCGGACGGGCTGATTGCTGTCGCAGCGGGCGCCGGCGGCCATGCCGGAACTTTATCGCCGTTCGCACTGGTGCAGGAGATTCGGGAGTGGTTCGATGGTCCGCTGGCCTTGTCGGGATCAATCGCCAATGGCAGGGCGATTCTGGCGGCGCTGGCAATGGGGGCCGATCTGGCCTATATCGGTTCCGCGTTTATCGCGACGGCGGAGGCGAATGCTGTGCCGGAGTACAAACAGATGATTGTGGATAGTTCGGCGGATGATATTGTCTACACCAACCTGTTTACGGGCGTGCACGGCAATTATCTGAAACCGTCCATCGCCCGCGCCGGGATGGACCCTGAGAATCTGCCGGTAAGCGATCCGACGAAAATGAACTTCGGGGCCGGCGGGCGTGATGAGTATAAGGCCTGGCGGGATATCTGGGGCTGCGGGCAGGGCATCGGGGCGGTGCATGATGCCCCACCGGCCGGACAGTTTGTGGAGCGTCTGCGACAGGAATTCGCAGCGGCGCGTGCGGATCTGGAACGCAGGACGGCCTGCGCAAAAATCTGCTCCTGAACTATGTCGTCCGTTAATGGAACCTAAAGTATCGAACCCAATCCGCCGATGTTGCAGGCAGGGATGATCTCGATACGCAAGTACATGCTGGAGCGGAGGAACGGCTCCGATCGCCGTGATCAGGCCGAATCTGCAGACTCTGTTGAGGAATCCGAAATCTCACAGGGGCCTTCAGGAAATATCTTCCCTGTTTATCAGCGCTTGCTCGGGCACATCGGCGCTTATCTCCTGCTGAATGGCGAATCAATGCAGTTGCAGTCGCAATTGGAGGAACTTCAGCGCACCGTGCACCCTGATGCGACCCCGGACGAGGCGCGGCAATTCGACGGGACCGCCCGCGCCATTCTGGCATGCCAGGGTCGTCTCATCAGGGAGGCCAGCCAGAACGCGGCTATTGAGATGCAGCAGGTGGTCGGCGTCCTCGGACAGGCCCTGGCGGCCCTGGGTGAAGGTACGGAACGCTCGGTTTCCCGGCTTCAGAGAATTCAGGAAACACTCCATCGGACCTCTGCAATCCAGGATGTCAGCCGTCTGCGGGCATCCCTGGCGGAAGCTGTTGACTTCATCAGGCACGAATCGGTCCGCGAATTTCAGGCCGCCGCACAGGAGCGGGAGAGCTTTGAAACCGAGGCTGTCCGCATTCGGGAAAGGCTCTCGGGTAATCCAAATCGTCAGTTGCCCGGAAGGAGCGAGGGAATCCGGGCTATCCACGACTTTGTGTCGGGCGCATCGGCGTCTGTTGCTCAGGGACAGGCAACTTTTATCATCGTCATCGTTTTCGATCAGTTGAAAGCCATCATCCAGCGCTATGGCCCGGAAGCTGTTGACGATCTGTTTCTGCTGCTGATTCGGGAACGCCTCCAGCCGGTCGCCCCAGCCAGTTCTGCCTGCCGTTGGACTACAGCCGCAATGGTCGCCGTCTTTCAGCGGGACCCAGACCTTTTCAGTCTGAATTCAGCCATGGGGGCCGTGAACAGGGAACCCCTGGTTTACCAGATCGCCCTGGGAAGCAGAAAGGCTACTCTGAAGGTTGGGCTTTCCCACCTGGTCCTGCAGACTACGGGAAAATCACCCGATGCCCTGATTGCTGAAATCGACCGATTCACCGGCGCGGATCCAGTGGGGGCTTCGTGATCATCGACGTAAAGCCCGACCAACGATCTCCCGAAACCGAGCACAGATCTCCCGAAACAAAGTGGGACCAGGTCCTCGAACTGATTATCAGACAATGTGAGCCGGCAGAGGTGCTCAGTGCCTTGTGCCTGTTGCCCTTCAGCGAGGAGGAGGGCAGGCACATCAATGATTCTCAAATTGCCTTCTTTACGCCGGGGCGGGCTTCCTGGGTAGTATCCGCCACCGGCCAGCTGAATCCACTCTCCGCGGCGGCTCTGGCGCGTGTCAATCCCGACAGCCTCTCAGCCACGCTTCTGAGTGGCGAATCCAGTACCCGGGACGGCGCTGCGTTCGCCGACGGCTGGGGAAGGAACCTGTACTCCGGCGTTGGAGAAGTACTGGGCTTCGTCCTCTGTTTTGCCGTGGGCCCTTTTGAACCTTTTGGTGATTTTTCGCGGGTACTCGGGACCGTTTGTCGCCTGGCGGGGCTCGCGCTGGAACAGCGCAACCTGCGCGACGAACTGACCTGGCAAAGTGACCACGATTCCGTTACCGGCCTCTATACCCAAACCTGTTTCGTCCGAATGCTCGCTTCTCACATGCAGGCAGCCCGGACGGGTGTCGCCATGTTGCACATCAATCTGGATCGCTTTCGCCTGGTCAACGACGTTCTGGGGCACGCCGTGGGAAACCGCATTTTGAAGTTTGTCGGCCACCGCTTTCGGGACTGTCTGGAACCGGAGGAATTGCTTGCCCGCGCGGGCGGAGACGAATTTGTCGTGTTGCTTCGCCACGCGTCAGAACCTTACGTCACCGAAACTGCCAACCGCCTGTTGCAGACGCTCGCTGAGCCCATTTCGGTAGACGATCACCAGGTGTTCATCAGCGTTTCCATCGGAATCAGCCTCGCTGCGAACCGCGACGTTGATCCCGGAGCCTCTCCATCGTCACTCCAGAGTAATGCCTATGTCGCTCTTTATCACGCCAAGAAGCGAGGCAAAGCCCGTTGGGTAATGTTTGAGCCCTCCATGGCGGCTACACCACCCGAACGCCTGGAGACCGAGAAGTGCCTCCGTTCCGCCCTTGCCCGCAACGAAATGCTGCTTTACTACCAACCGCAACTGGACCTCGCCACGGGCCAAATTAAAGGTGTGGAAGCGTTGCTTCGCTGGAATCCCGCCGGTCTGGGCATTATTTCTCCGGGCTCTTTCATTCCGATACTCGAAGAAACCGGGCTCATCGTCGAATTCGGGCGCTGGGTTCTCCGCGAGGCCTGTTTTCAGGGAAGGCGCTGGCTGGATGCCAACGACGTTCCCCTGCGCATCGGCGTCAACGTCTCCGCGGTCCAGTTGCGGGATCCCGGTTTCGTGACCGACGTGAGAAATGCTCTCCACGATTCCGGCTATCCCGCCGCGTACCTTGAACTGGAGTTGACAGAGAGTACTTTCATCGGTGGATTTGAAAATGCACGTCTGATCCTTCGTGAACTGCAGTCCCTGGGCGTCAGCTTTGCCATTGATGACTTTGGAACAGGACAGTCTTCGCTCTCCTACCTCCAGGAACTTCCGTTCCAGCGTCTCAAGATTGACCAGTCCTTTGTCCGCTCCATTGTTGCGGGTGAACGCTGCCATCCGGTGATCGAAAACATTGTGAGTATGGCGAAAGGTCTGGGAATGAGCACTATCGCCGAAGGTCTTGACCGTGACCATCATGCCGGAATTCTCCGTGCAACAGGCTGCGACGAAGGTCAGGGGTACGTCTTTTCGCACCCCTTGCCGCCGGATGAGTTCCTCAAATTCTGGTCCTGCCGCCTGCTCACCGCTGCCTAACGCTGCAGGTTAGCCGTCGGGAATCTCCACGAAGTCGTATATTCCCGCGTCAGCTTTTGCCCGGTGAGCGCAGCCCGAATCATTTCCACCGGAATACTACCTTCCTTCAAAATCGCGTCATGAAACTGATGTACTGTCATCTTTCCGGCGGTCACCAGTTCCTTCTGCAGCGCATAAATCTGAATGCCTCCCAACAGGTAAGCCGCCTGATAAAGCGGGCCATACCCGCCGCCAAATGAACGTCGCACTTCGCCTGCGGCATTCTCACGCTCAAAGCCCACCCGCTCCACCAGAAAATCGATGCACTCTTTGGGCGTCATTTTTCCCAGATGAAAGCTCAGTGAAAAGATGATGCGCGCGCAGCGGTGCATGTGCCAGAACAGCGCGCCAATGCGCTCCTCCGGTGTCTTGTGGAAGCCCAGATCCCACATTTCCAGCTCCCAGTGCAGCGCCCAGCCTTCGCTGAAAAATGGTGTTCTTCCCAACGCCGCCGAACGATAAGCCTTATACCGTGCGGCCATGTACCCCTGTAGCTCATGCCCGGGGATCAGCTCATGAAAGACGACGGCATGGGAAAACGGCACACTGTTCCCGCGCAACGTGGTCATCTTCTGTTCGTAAGTCATGCCGGCGGTGGGATAAGCCACCAGTAATGTTTCGCCGCCCAGAAAGAACGGTGCCACTAACTGCTGCGCGGGTGGCATCATCTGCATGCGCCACGTTTCGTGCGCCACGGCAGGCACGGTTACCAGGTCGTGGTCATCCAAAAACTTCTCCGCCTGGCGAGCCAGATCACGCGCGGTTTCCGGCTGCCTGCCCGGCTCCACGTACATGAGCTTGACCTTTTCCAGCGCGGCCTTCCAGTCGTCACCCATCCCCATTTCGCGCGACGCCTTTTTCATTTCCCGCTCACACCACGCAAACTCCTCGTTCGCCATCGCGACCAGTTGATCAGGAGTGTAAGGGATCATCTCAAAGGCCAGTTCGCTCAACAGGGCATCATTGCCGATGGGGGAACCGATGATATCGTCGCCGGACCCCGAAGCTGCGCCGGCGGGCGTGAAATTGGCATTCCCCGCGCCACCCCGTCCTCCGCCCGCCGACGCAGAAACAACCGAAACTCCGCTCAAGCCCGCGACTCTTCCGGTCAGGAAACCTTCATAGGCCGTGAGAGCATTATCCGCGGCTCTGTATGGCTCTGCTGCCCACCATGTGAACAGAGGATCGTAGGAGTCATAAAATCCATACCAGCTGCGCAGCGCCCCGTGAAGAGCGCCCACCTGCCGGGCCGCCCGGGCCCCGGCTTCACGGCGTTTCTGAATCGCCCCGGCGTCAGCGGCGGGCTCGGCCCGTAACTGCGCGTCCACTGCCCGCTGCGCCGCCCCCACCGCAGTCGCCAGCTTTGCCAATGATGCCGCCGTCTCCTGCGCTTTCATCGGCTGCACGCGCCGCCGCGCATCTTCAAGCTCCGTGATTGCCTGCGCGAACGGTATCCACTTCGCGATTTCCCCATCGGCCTTCGTATCGAAATCGAGCCTGCGCAACTCATGGTCGATGTAGTTGCGCAGCAGCACATAATCCACCTTGCCGTCCTGGCTCATCGCGTCAAAATTCAGGCGCCCCAGCCGCTCCCGCCAGTCGCTGTAATAATGTCTCAGGCGGTCTCTGGTGCCGGGTGCAGAATCAACCGTATAAAAGCGCTGCAGATTGCCGCGATCCGCTGTAAAGGCCTCCAGGAAAGGTCGCATCTCGCTTTTTGAGGTATCGATATCGGCCAGATCCGCGGCAGAAGCGATTGCCTGCGCCTGTTGCGGAAAGGCCGGCGGCGAGGGCGTCATCAACAGCAGCCCGACCGACACGAGGGATTTCAAACTCCGTTGCATTTCTTCATCCTGCCACGGTTCATTCGTCCCCTGCCGCACGGCCGCCCCCTTTGCAGACCAGTGATGCGGGTAATATGGGGCTCAGGTTATGGCCATCCCCAAAAAGAACATCCTGGTACTTGATATCGGCGGGAACAACGTGAAAGTTCTCGATTCCAACCACACGGAACCCATTAAGATTCCCTCGGGCCCGTCCATGTCGCCGTCGCATATGGTGGAGGAGGTGAAGAAGGCCACCGAAGGCTGGAACGCCACCGCAATTTCCATTGGCTATCCAGGCATTGTGTTTCGGGGCAAACCCTTTACCGAACCGCATAACCTGGCGCCGGGCTGGGTCGGGTTCGATTATGCCGGAGCCTTGAGCTGTCCCGTTCGGATTGTGAACGATGCAGCCATGCAGGCGCTCGGCAGCTACAAGGGCGGCCGGATGCTGTTCCTCGGTTTCGGCACAGGCCTTGGAACGGCGATGATCGTGGACGGCGTTCTGGCTCCCATGGAACTGGGTCACCTGCCTTACCGGAAGAAGCGGACCTTTGAGGATTACGTCGGTCAGCGCGGGCTCCTCCGGCTGGGAAAGTCGAAATGGCGTCGGCACGTCGCAACTGTGATCGAGCAGCTGAGCACCGCGCTCGAAGCGGAGTACGTCGTGTTGGGCGGGGGCAACTCAAGGCTGCTGGACCTGAAGGAGCTCAATGGCAACACCCCGGGCAGTCTGAACAAAGACGGCCAGCCGCACGGCGTCCGCCTGGGTGATAATGCCAACGCTTTTCTCGGCGGGTTCCGGTTGTGGGAAAAGCCGGCGAAGTCTTAGCTCAGAGCCATTGGCGCTCGTCCCATTGCCGGAACGACGCTTCCGTCAGCGCATTCAGTTCTGCCAGCAGGTCCGGCTGGGGAGCCGCCTTGAAATTAAAGCAGGTCTTGCCCTGCATCCGCTTTTTCAGGGCGGGAGAGATCATGTCGAGGAGCGCCGGGCAAATGTAAAGCGGCATCAGATGAAAGCCGACGTAAGCCTTACCGGACCGCACCGCGCCAAAGAACAACGGCTCCCCTTTATGCCGGGGAAATGGCGAGGGTGACTTTGCCGAGACGCTGTAACCGCCCTCTGAATCGATGGTGACCTTCAGGCGATCCGCATACCGGCTGAACAGTGGTTTCAAGGCCGCGAACGCGCCAGGAAAATCAGTCTTCGCCATTGGTTACTCCGCGCGCTTTTCTGTCGGATAGCCTTTGTCAGTCCAGTCCACCTTCAGGTTTTCCGGCACCACCATCGCCTTCACATTCGTATAACCCAGGTCGTGCAACGCAGCGAAAGCAGGCCGCATGTTGGGGCATTTATCCCACGGGCAGCAGCCGCAATAGAGGACAATCCGCCGGTTCTTCGGTTGTCCGGCGACGGCCTTTTTCAGCATCTCCAGACCTTCTGCCTTCGAACCAGGACCTGCGTAAACGGAGCCTGGAATATGCACTGACCGGTAGAGCACCGGGAACCCCACGTGGAGTAGTAGTGGCGTTTTGATATCTGCTGCCACATCTTTCGGCTGAACCAGATCCTTTGTGGTCCATGGATCGCCGGCCAGCAACAACGAACTCAGCAGCAAAAGACTTGCAAGGAAACGGTGCATACCGGAATTCTATCCCACCCTTACAATATCGGAATGGACCTGCGTTTCGCGAAGCCTGCTCCGGATGAAGCAGCCGCCCACTACAACAACTACCTGAAACTGGTGCCCGAGGGCGATATTGTTGCCATTCTTGCATCGCAGGTGGAGCGGTCACTGGCTCTTTGGCGCAGCATCTCTGAGGAGAAATCCCTGTTCCGCTACTCCGAGGGCAAGTGGTCCATCCGCCAGGTCCTGAACCACATCTCGGACACGGAACGCGTCATGCTGTACCGGGCTTACTGGTTTGCGCGCAATTTCGAAAGCCCGCTGCCCGGCATGGATCAGGACGTCGCTGCAGCTGCCGCCCACGCTGACGATATCAGTTGGGAAGCGCACATCGAAGAGTTTCTTGCCGTTCGGGCCGCAACGCTCTCGTTGCTGCGGAACCTGCCCGCCGCCGCATGGTCAGCGCGGGGCGTGGCAAGCGGGAATCCCGTTTCTACCCGTGCGCTGGTCCACATCATCGCCGGCCACTTGTTGCACCACGAAGCGATTCTGCGGGAGCGGTATCTTTAAACCTGCTTCCGACGAGGCTTGTATATCCCGTCGAAGATTACCGCCCAGGTCTTGCCACCGTCAGGACTCTGTTCCCAAACCTGGTGGAGCCGACCATCCGGCATCGGCGTAAAGGTCATCTTCGTATTTACACTAACGCCGACGTAGCGCATCGCGCCATCCCGAAACTCGTCTTCGAATTTCGAGATACTGCCACCGTTGACCGAAAGTTGTTCCCATTTCGAGGTGGCCGCATTGCAGACGTTCCAGCTCTTGCCCTGCCGCCCCCCCGACGGGCATTCAGGCTTCCACTCGCCCACCCGGAAATCGAACTGACGGGCCGCCCGAAATCCAGATCGGTGTCGGGCACGTTTACCGGAACCAGGAACGTCCGTCTTTTACATTCGCCACAATTGCCGCCCGATAGCGGCTCGCGGCTCCGGGGTACCCTGCGCGGAGAGCTTGCCCGCCACGACCAACATCGCCGGCATCAGCCTGATCATTTCTTCACCTCATCTTTCACCCCGGGAACCGCAATCTTAGCGGGGTAAGCATGCATCATCACGGACCACATAAAATCCGCCCCCAGCCGTGCGCGATTGTGGCAATTCATGCAGCCCTGGGCCGGTCGGGTCTGATGAAACGTTTCCATGGTGGCGTTTGCGAATGCCGACGTCGCACCTTCCCCCGGAAATGTCTGGAAGATGTCTCCGGCCTGGCTGGACGAAATCGGAAGTGACTGGTCGCCGGATTTCAGTGGCCACTGCGTCAGAATCAGTTGATAATTTCGCCAGGGCGTATCCGCCAGTAACTGGCGATATTTCCTGTTGGTTTCCATCGTTTTCGGATGTATCGGGGCCTTCGCTGAACGCACTACATTGAAGGGCTTCGCAGGTTGCTTCGCCAACGGAATCAGGGGCAGGGGATTGTAGGCGGGCATTCCGGCCTCCGTCCCGTCGTGCAGCGTGAAGCTGCCTGTGCTTCCCGCTTCCGCGGGGGGAACGGTATCCACCTGTTCGAAGGAACTCCAGATCCACTGCGGACGGCTGGGTGTCTTCTGCGTAATATGCAGCCCGATCAGCCCCACCTTCGCCAGCGCACACTTGCCGGAATCGGGATTTCGCACTGTTGCCATTCGGGTGTAATAGCGGCGCTGCCGGGCTTCCGAAAATCCCTCCATCTCAACCCACGCCGATTTCACCACCACGGCACCGTTTGGAAACTCCACCGGCGGAACGGGCGGCCGCGGCACCGGAACAACCGGCAGATTGCTTCGCAGGTACCATCTGTTGGCCAGAATATGGTCATACGCGATTTGGTTATACGCGGTCAGATAGTGGACGTAACGGCCATTCTGTGCCACCAGTGGCCCCAGCAGGGCGCCGTCAGCCGTCTGCCCGATATCGTGAATCCCCGAAAATGAGCCCAGCACTATGTCGCCCGGGGCGAATTTGGCTGAACAGGCATTGGCCCCCGGCTCGGCTGACGGCGCGCTGCCGTCCTCATGGAAGACTTCCCAGAGCGGATGGAACGTCTCGAAGCTGCGTGCGACCGCGACGAACGCTCGCCAGGAGTAATCATCAAAAAAGTCGATGGTCAGGTCGGTGAACCCTGCGGGGATGCAGACATCTGCCGGCATGGGCGAGGCAGTCACGGCCGGCACCGGCGGATTCGGGCACACGCCTGCACCCTGTGCCGACCACGCCCCGCCCCAGACCACCAGCAAAATCAGGAATTTTCTCATTCAGGCCTATCTCAGATTAATCCGTCCCCATGAGCGATATACTGCCTGTGGGGTAAACATGCATTCAAGAAGAGATTTCGGCAAGCTTGCGCTGGCAGGGCTGCCGGGCGCCGCCGCTATTCCGACCGCATTCGGTGCACGCATCGATTCCACCGTGAATGGTGTCCGCCTCGGCACCATTACCTACAGCTTCCGCGACCTGCCCCGAACGCCCGGCAAAGACAATATCGACGATCTGATCAAGGCCATCACTGCCTGCGGTATTGGCGAAATCGAGCTGTATTCCCCCAATCTGGAACCTGCCCCGGCCGGCGCGGCGAAACCCGCTTCGTCCGGCCCGTCCTATGGCGTGGCCCGCACCGCGACCTCCCCGGCCACCCCCGAACAGATTGCCCGGCGCAAAGCGGACCGCGAGGCCCTTCGCCAGTTCCGCCTGACGACCCCCGCTTCCTATTACCAGGCTATACGACGCAAATTCGATGCCGCCGGCATCAACCTTTTTGCCTACACGCTCGGCTTCAATCCGGACTTCACGGATGACGAAATCGACGCCGGTTTCCAGCAGGCGAAGGCGCTTGGCGTAGACCTCATCGCTTCCTCCACCACCATGAGCATGGCGCAGCGCTTCGCCCCGTTTGCCGATAAGCATCAGGTTCGAGTCGCGGTGCATGGCTATGCGAAGATTCTCGATCCGAATCAGTTCGGCTCGCCGGAGAGCTTCTCCAAAGCCCTGGCCATGTCGAAATACATGCGGGTCAATCTGGATATCGGGCACTTTACCGCCGCCAACTACGACGCGGTTGCGTACATCAAACAGAATCACGAAATCATCACCCACCTTCACGTGAAAGATCGGCGCACAAAAGACGGCGTCAATGAGCCCTTCGGGGATGGCGACACGCCCATCAAACCTGTGATGCAACTGCTTCGCGACAGCAAGTACCCCATCCGCGCGTTCGTGGAGTACGAGTATCCCGGTATGGGAACTTCAGTGGAAGAAGTAAAGAAGTGCATGGATTATCTGCGGGCGGCACTGGCTTAGCCGCTCTCGGCGGAGCCCCCGGAACTGAGCCGATACGGACCAGTGTTGACTTTCGACAAGTGTCCGTCATGCCAAGGTAAGCGGTAAACTAAAATCAGATGCGTCTTGCAGCCGGAGCTTTCGCCTTGCTCAGTTTTCTGGGAGCCGGGAATGAAAGTGTCAATTTCGATGCGATAAAGCCCGGCGTCGCGCCTCCCAACTGGACTTTTGTCTCAGCCCTGGGTAGTCCCAGCCCCCGTTGGGAAGTTCGCTATGACCCCAGCGCTCCAAGCCGGGGCAATGTGCTTGAGAAAGTAGGCAACAGCGCACCGGAATCCGAATCCCCTGTCGCTGTCTTCGACAAGGTTATCTGCCGCGATGGCGATCTCAGCGTCAAATTTAAGATCGACAAGGGTGGAAGAGGTCGGGGCGCCGGCGTCGTTTGGCGCTATCAGGACGCTTCCAACTACTATCTCCTTCGTTTCAGCGCCGATGAGAAGAACATTGCTCTCTTCCACGTTCGCAACGGTAAACCGGAGGCCCTGCTGATGAGCCCGGAGGGAGGGCGTTCCTCGGCTCCCGCCAAAACCCTTCTCCCGCACGACATTCAACTTGGCCAGTGGTACGCCGCCAAAGTGGTTTTCCGCAACGAAAAGATCCGCGTGCTTCTCGGCAACCGCAAACTCTTCGACGCCGTCGATTTCACCATGGAAAGCGCCGGCAAAGCTGGTGTCTGGACGCGTGGGCGCACCACTGCTTCCTTTGACGATTTCAAAATTGAAAAGAAGAGTTAACCCGCGCTGTTAATAACCGGCGAACCCGGTGGTCTGACCTTACGTTAGGATCAAAGGAGAGTTTATGCGGCAAATATCGATCTTCGCGGGTGTAGTTCTGTTGAGTGCCAGTGCCTTCGCGGCGGACACTCAGCTTCTCAATCTTGTAATGCCGGACGCTCAGGTCATGGCCGGCATGAACGTGACCACCTCTAAAATCAGTCCCTTCGGGCAATACCTGCTGATGCAGATCAGCGCCAACGATCAGGGCCTTCGTGACTTTGTGTCAAAAACGGGCTTTGACCCGCGGCAGGATGTCTCCGAGATCCTTGCCGCCTCCACCGGCAATGCTGCGGCACCTGCGGGCATCGTGCTGGCAAGGGGTAACTTCAATGTCGACAGCCTGGTTTCGCTGATTTCGGCGGAACATAAGCAACAGGTCACCACCTACGCAGGTGCCCGGCTGATTACCGGCACAGACGCTAAAGATACCCATGCGATCGCCTTTATCGGTACCTCAATCGCCGTTCTTGGCGATGTGGCCTCTGTGAAAGCGGCTCTCGATCGGGCAGGCTCTGTCAACTCCATCAGCCCTGCTCTTGCCACGAAAGTACAGGCTCTGAGCACCACGCAGGATGCCTGGTCGGTCAGCCTTGCCTCCATCGCCTCCATGATCCCGGGTGGCATCGGCCCGAAGGATGGTCCTGCTACACAGGCCTTTCAACTGGTCAGGAACATTCAGTCGTCCAGCGGTGGCGTGAAGTTCGGCACTATCATCCAGGTAACGGGTCAGGCAGTCGCCGACACCCCGCAGAACGCCACTGCTTTGGCCGACATCGTGCGGATGGTGGCCGGTTTGGTCTCGATGACCGCTGCCCAGGATCCGCACGTCGCTTCAGCCGTACAGATGTTGCAATCGCTGAAAGTAACCACGGACGGCGCGGCGGTCAATATCTCGGCTGGTTTTCCTGAAGCGCAGGTGGAAGAACTTATCAAGCTGGCATCCGGCCCAGGGCCCGGCGTTGCCGGAACCAAAGCCCGCCGCCTGTAGCCACGACAGGTACTGGAATTACAAAGGGGCGGAATATGGCCGTTACATCGGCCACATTCCGCCCCTCTTTTAATGTTTTTCTACCGACCCCTGGGAGCCATCACCGGAGCGGTCTTCGCCGGAGCCGCTGTCGGACTTTGGGCCGGAACTGCCTGCGGGCCATTTTGTCCCGGTACCAATGGTTCTTGTTTAATCAGCCCAATTGCCTTGCGCAATTCCAACTCAATTGCCCGCCGCATCTCGGTATTTTCTTTCAGGAACTGCTTGGCGTTCTCGCGGCCCTGACCAATCCTGTCGCCCTTGTAGCTGAGCCATGAACCGCTCTTTTCCACAATATTATTCGCGACGCCCAGGTCCAGCAGATCGCCTTCCCTCGAGATGCCCTCGCCGTAGACAATATCGAACTCCGCTTCGCGGAACGGGGAGGCCAGCTTGTTCTTTACAATCTTCACCTTGGTCCGGTTACCCACCACTACGTCGCCGTCTTTGATTGCTGCGATGCGGCGAATGTCCATGCGCACCGAAGAGTAAAACTTCAGCGCGCGACCACCTGTAGTGGTTTCCGGGCTGCCGAACATCACACCAATCTTCTCGCGAATCTGGTTGATGAAGATCAGGCAGGTTTTCGACTTCGCAACCACGCCGGTCAGTTTGCGCAGCGCCTGCGACATCAAACGCGCCTGCAGGCCCATATGGGAGTCGCCCATTTCACCGTCCAGTTCGGCCTTCGGCACGAGGGCCGCCACAGAATCGACCACCAGAACGTCAATTGAGCCCGACGCGATCAGAGCGGCTGTAATCTCCAGTGCCTGTTCCCCATAGTCCGGCTGCGAAACCAGCAGATTGTCGACATCAACGCCCAGCTTCCTTGCATACGAAGGATCCAGCGCATGTTCCACGTCGATAAACGCGGCCATTCCGCCCAGCTTCTGCGCTTCCGCAATTACCTGCAACGCCATCGTCGTTTTACCGGAAGATTCCGGGCCGAAGATTTCGCTCACGCGCCCCCGCGGAAAGCCACCCGTACCGAGTGCGGCATCAACCGAGATCGAGCCGGTGGAAATCACGGCGATCGGGACGATGGCGTCCTTCGAACCCAGCCGCAAAATGGAACCCTTACCGAACTGTTTCTCAATCTGACTGAGAGTTGTCTCTAGCGCACGTGCGCGTTCTTTTTCATCCATGGGAGATACTCCTTAGCGAACAAAAGGCGAAAGTTGATTGTAGCAGCGAAACTGTGCCGCCGCTACTCAATTCTGTAGTTCGGTGCTTCTTTGGTGATAATCACGTCATGCACGTGGCTTTCACGAAGCCCTGCCGGTGAGACCCGAACGAAAGTCGCCCGTTCCTGCATATCCGCAATGGTCCTGCAGCCGCAATACCCCATGCCGGACTTCAGTCCACCCACTAACTGGTAAACCAGGTCAGCCAGCGGTCCCTTGGACGCTACCCGGCCTTCAATGCCTTCGGGCACCAGCTTTTGGGTGGAATCCAGTCCATAGCGGTCACCGCCGCCGGTGGACATGGCACCCAGCGAACCCATCCCGCGGTAACTCTTAAATGTGCGCCCCTGATAGAGAATCGTCTCGCCAGGGCTCTCGTCCGTGCCTGCCAGCAGACTCCCGATCATCACCACATCCGCTCCTGCTGCAATCGCCTTCGTCACGTCGCCGGAGAACTTGATGCCGCCATCAGCGATCAGCGGAATTCCGCTTTCGCGTGCCGCCCGGCTGCAGTCCGCAATCGCCGTCAGCTGTGGTATGCCCGCGCCGGAAACAATGCGCGTAGTGCAAATGGAGCCTGGCCCGATACCAACCTTGATGCCGTCGACGCCCAGGTCAATCAGGCCCTTCGCGGCCTCATACGTCCCGATATTGCCGACAATCAACTGCACATCCGGCAAGGCCTTTTTCAGCGCCCTGGCCGCTTCAAACACCCGGATACTGTGGGCATGCGCGGTGTCGATCACAATCACGTCCACTTTGCGTCGCACCAGCTCATGGGCGCGCTCCAGGAAGTCGCCGGTGGCACCGATGGCCGCCCCTGCCCGCAAACGACCCTGTGTGTCCTTGGCCGCATTCGGGTATTTCAGCTTCTTCTGGATATCTTTGACGGTGATCAGGCCTTTCAGCTTGTAGTTCTCATCCACCACCAGCAGCTTTTCCACCCGGTGGCGATGCAGAATCTCCTCGGCCTGCTCCAGTGTCGTGCCAACCGGGACCGTGATCAGATTGTCCTTGGTCATCACGTCCCGAATCGGCATGTCGAAGCGCGATTCAAAACGCAAATCGCGGTTCGTCAGGATCCCGACCAGCGTGCCGCCCTCCTGGGTGACCGGAACGCCGGAAATTCGGTACCGCTCCATCAGCGCCAGAGCATCGGAAATTTTCTTATCAGGCCGGATCGTGATCGGGTCCACAATCATGCCGCTTTCACTGCGCTTCACCCGGTCCACTTCTTCGCCCTGCCGTTCGATGGACATGTTGCGGTGGATGAACCCGATGCCGCCCTGCTGGGCGAGCGCGATGGCCAGATGAGCTTCCGTCACCGTGTCCATGGCTGCGCTGACAATCGGGATGTTCAGCGGAATGCTGCGCGTCAGGCGTGTGCGCGTGTCGGCTTCACTCGGAAGTAAATCGCTCCATGCAGGAACGAGGAGAACGTCATCGAAGGTGAGACCTTCGGGGATCGCGTGAGGAATCATGCGTGTACCTTCATTGTAAACCCCCGAGTGCAACCCCCCCGATGTAAACCCGTAGCCCGGATTGCCCGTCTCTTCATTTGTCACAATCACTCCAGATGAAGAGTGTCCAGATCTTCGGAGTCAAGAACTCCCAACTGACCCGCGCCGCAGAGCGCTTCTTTAAAGAGCGCCGCATTCAGATTCATATGGTGGATCTCAAGCTCAAGCCCATGTCTCCCGGCGAGATGAAGCGCTTCATTGATCGGTTCGGTCTGGCTGGCCTCCTCGATACCGCCGGTAAAGCCTGGGAAGACGCCGGTCTGAAGTACCTGAAGGTTTCGGATTCTGAGATGCTGCAGCGCATTGAGAAAACTCCCGCACTACTCCTCCTGCCCTTCGTACGCTGCGCCAATCGCATCAGTGTCGGGCAGGATGAAGCCGCGTGGAAAGAAATGCTGGTCTGAGACGGCAATCCGAATTGCCGGGAACCCCGTAGTTCCTGATGAATACCCGAGAAAATCGGAGATACTCACGAGGAAAAACGCATATGAACCGACGTTATTTCACGATGGCGGCCACCGCAGCCATTATGACTGTTGCTGCACTCGCTAAGAACCCCATGGTGGGCGGCAAAGAAATGTTCCCCACAAAAAACATTATTGAAAATGCGGTCAACTCCGCTGACCACACCACTCTTGTTGCCGCTGTGAAGGCCGCCGGGCTGGTGGAAACGCTTTCTGGTGCAGGCCCTTTCACCGTTTTCGCGCCAGTGAATGCGGCGTTTGACAAACTGCCTGCCGGGACCGTGGACACCCTGCTCAAGCCGGAAAATAAAGATGCTTTGGTGAAGGTGCTGACCTATCACGTAGTTGCCGGACGACTCTCCGCAATGGACCTGAAGAAGCAGATCAAAGCCGGTGGCGGCAAGGCTGTCTTGAAGACAGTATCCGGCGGAACTCTGACTGCCATGATGAGAGGAAAGTCGATCATTCTTAAGGATGAAAAAGGCGGCACCGCGACGGTGACGCAAGCCAATGTATTCCAGTCGAATGGCGTCATCCATGTGATCGACAGCGTGATGTTGCCCAATTAACAAGCCCGGGGTCGTGTGGGCGGGAAACATCCGCCCACACAGGAACCGTTACCTTAAACGAAGAAGCGAGCTCAAGTAAACATCCCGATTCGAAGCGCGGCCATGACGTGGATACGGTTGCAGAAGGCGATCTGGCCATCGCGCGTCTTCTCTTCGTTCGCTGCGCCAATTGCATCAATGTCGGGCAGGATGAAGCCGCCTCTAAAGAAATGCTGATCTAAGCGCGAACAGGCACTGTTGCTGCACTCGCTAAGAGGCGGTGGAAATAGTCAGCGGGAAGGGGCGAAGTTGCACCCAAACCTACTTGCCCTTGCGGTGGCCCTCGGCATCCCAGTCCTCGACCGGACCGAACCGGGTCAACGCCTCCCGGATCTTAGCTGCGTCCCCCACCGCGTAAATGCGCGAATTATCCGCAGGGATGTACTTCTTCGCAACTCGCTGCACATCCTCCGCGGTGACTTTGGAAATCTTCTCCGGGTACGTGTCCCAATAGTCGGACGGGAATCCGTACTCCTTGATCATCACCGCATTGCTCAGCCCGGTGGAAGCGTTCTCCGTGCTGAGCGCAAAACCGGCCACCATGGCTCGCTTGGCTCCCTCCAGTTCGTCCACCGGCACAGCGTGATCGCGGATGTCGCGCAGCTCTTTGAAAATTTCCTCCAGCGCCGGGCCGGTGACCTCAGTCCGAACCGACGTGGAGAGAACGAAGTAGTTGATGTAGTGGCTTGCGCTGAATCCGCTGCCGATGCCGTAGGTGTAGCCTTTCTCTTCGCGAATATTCCGGAACAGACGCGACGCAGGACCCGCGCCCAGCACCCGGTTCATCACCATCACGGGAATATAATCCGGATTTTTGCGGTCGATGGCCAGGTTGCCAATGAACAGCGACGTCTGCACGGAATTTGGTCTGTCGATCAGAAATACTTTCTTCTCCGCGATCGCGCCGGGCAGATCCAGTTTCGGCGGCGCGGGCCCGGCCCCTTTCCAGTTGCCCAGCAGCTTATCGAGACGGGCGGCGATGTCCTTCGCCGTGATATCACCCGACACCGCCACCATGCCGCCGTCCGGTCGGAAATGTTTGCTGTAATACTCCATGATCGTGTCGCGGGTAATTGTTTTGATGGAGTCAGGAGTCGGCGTCAGCACCGACCGGTTGTCATTCGGGTAGAAATCGGCGAGCATACGTTCCTGCGCCAGAAAGCCGGGCTGGGCTCTGATCTGTTGCAGCGAGCTGAGTTGGCGGTTTTTCCACTTATCCAGCTCGTCCTGCGGGAATGATGGATTGAAAATGATGTCTCCCGCCAGGTTCAGCACCTCGTCCAGATTCTCCGTCAGAGTAGAAAACTGAAAAAGCGCCGATCGTTCTCCCATGCCTGCATAAAACGAAGCGCCCAGTTCCTGCAGCGTATCCGCGATCTGCACAGATGTTCGTGTTTTGGTTCCCAGTCGCAACAGAGAGGCGGTGGCGTCACCAATTCCCGCCAGGTCGCGGGGAGCGTTCAGCGACGATGCGGGTATTGTGATCTGGACCTGAACGGTGGGCGACCGGTGGTCCTCCAGCACCAGCAGAGACATACCGTTCTTCAGTGTTTGTTCAACCGGCCTGGGAAACTTTACTCTCAGGACTTCAGTCGAAACGGGAGCAAGATTCTTCCGTATGACTCCCTTGAAGTCGGACGCCTGCTGCGCGTTCTGAGCCCTCTGAACCGACGGCGTGAACAGGATTGCGAGCGAAACGACGCTGATGGCTTTTATTGTTCGCGGCATATTTTGTCTCTCCGTTACCTGGCAGGCGGTTTGGCGGACCCTGGCGGTGGCGCCGCCGCCGCCGGAGTCGTTTCCATGACTATCCTGTTCTTGCTCTTCAGATACTTCTGCGCAACACGTTGCACGTCGGCGGCGGTGACGGCAACCAGTTTTTCCGGACTCGTATTGATGCGGTTCGGATCGTTGTACACAGCGGCGTTGTCGGCCAGCATCAGCGCCCGGCCGAGAGCGCTCTCGCGAAGACTCACCGAGCCGCGGCGCGACGACGTCCGGACACGCGTCAATTCCTGCAAGGTGACCGGCGCGGCCATGACTCGCGATACTTCCTCAGAAATCAGCGATTCCGCCTCCTGTATTGTCTTGCCGGGTCTCACCGTACAGGTGATATGGAGTGAACCCGGGCCCAGACGCACCCCGGAGCCTACGCTGATGCCCGAACAAATTTCCTTTTCTTTCACCAGTTTCTGATAAAGGCGCGAAGTTTCCCCACCGCCCATTATCGAACCCAGAACGGAGAGCGCCGGCGAATCGTCGCTGGTCGCCGACTCTGTCTTGTAGACAATACTTACCTGCGGCAGACGTGCCAGCTTGTCTTCCATCGTTTCACGCCTTTCGGCCTTCATTTCCGGTTCAGTCAGATCCACCGCCGGTGGCGCCGGCTGACGCGGTATAGCGCCGAAGTATTTCGTGACGCGGGCCAGCGTATCCTTCGTATCCACATCGCCAACTATGGAAACCACGGCATTGTTTGGCGCATAGTAAGTCTGAAAGAACGCCTTCACATCATCGACGGAAGCCGCGTCCAGATCGTCCATCGATCCAATTACGGAATGATGATACGCGAAGTTGTCGTAAGTCAGTTCATCCAGCCGCTCGTTGGATCGGCCATAAGGCTGATTGTCAAGGCTGAGACGGCGTTCTTCCTTGACGGCCTGACGCTGATTATCCAGATTTTCCTTTGTGATCGCAAGCGACCGCATGCGGTCGGATTCGAGGAATAACCCGAGATCGAGCTGATTCTTCGGCATGATTTCGTAGTAAACCGTGCGGTCCGTGTTGGTCGTTCCGTTCATGCTGCCGCCGTAATTGAACACCAGAAAGAAATGTTCCCCGGCGCCGACGTTTTCCGATCCTTTAAACATCATGTGCTCGAACAGATGCGCGAAGCCCGTGCGGCCTGCCTTTTCGTCCTTCGAGCCGACGGCGTAGCTGACGGCGATGGCATAAACCGGCGCGTAGTGGTCTTCCGCGATGATGACGCGAAGTCCGTTGGCAAGGCGGGTGTCGCTGAACTGGATGGGCGGGAGTTTCCGGGGCTGTGCACCGCCCGGCTGCGCCAGGGCTGCGGCTGCTGCCAGCAGGCCCAGGGTCAGGCACCATTTGCAACGCGTCATTCAAACCTCCGGGAGTCGACCGCGCTCCCTGAGATACTATACAACAATTTCCTCGAATTCTTTAAGGAGTGCCAGTGCCGCGCACAAAAGCTGCGCGGCATTGGTCCGCACCGATTGCAATGCCCGGCGGGATCGCAGATAATCCGCCGGGCACCTTCCGATTAAGAAATCTTAGACCGGCCCCCCGGTGATCACGACGCCGGATAGCAGGCGAAAATCGGAAATACTCAAGAGGAAATACCCAAGAGGAAATACCCATGGGCACCGACGTTATTTGGTTATTCGCTATTTCACCATGGCGACTACCGCCGCCATCATGACTTTTGCTGCACTCGCTAAGAGCCCCATCGCGGGCGGCAAAGACGGGCGGTAAAGAGATAGTTCCACAAAAATATTATTGAGAATGCCGTCAATTCCGCTGACCACACCACTCTCGCCGCCGACCTGAAAAGGCGGATCAAACGCGGTGGCGGTAATGCTGTTTTGAAGACGGTATCCGGCGGAACTCTGACTGCCATGATGGGCGGCAATGCCATCGTTCTCAAAGATGAAAAAGGCGGCACCGCGATTGTGACGCAAGCCAATGTGTTCCAGTCGAACGGCGTTATCCATGTGATTGGCAGCGTGGTGTTGCCCAATCAACGAGGCCGGGGTCGTGTGGGCGGGAAACATCCGCCCACACAGGAACGGTTACCATACACGAAGGAGCGAATCCCAATGGAACCCACCAGACCCAAACTGCCGAGTGCGGCGATTGATCTCTACAACCTCTTTATCCACGGCGACATCAGTCGGCGTGACTTCATGGAAGGCGTACAGCAGTTTGCTGTCGGCGGCCTGGCCGTTGCCGCCATCCTCGAAGCGCTGCTGCCGAACTACGCGCTCGGCCAGCAGATCTCCCGTACTGACGAACGGATCAAGACCAGCTACGAGTCCATTCCCTCACCGCAGGGCAACGGATCCATCAAAGGCTATTTCGTTCGGCCCGTCAGTGCCGATTCCCGCGATGCGAAGCCCGCGAAGCTTCCCGGCATTTTGGTCGTTCACGAAAACCGCGGCCTGAATCCCCACATTGAAGACATCACCCGCCGCTTCGCACTCGCTGGTTTCATGGCCTTCGCTCCGGACGGCCTCACTTCTCTTGGCGGTTTTCCTGGTGACGATTACAAGGGCGGCCAGATGTTCAGCAAAGTGGACGGCAAGAAAATGGCCGAGGACATGGTGGCCTCCGCTCTTTGGCTGAAATCCCGCGAGGATTGCACGGGCAAGATTGGTGTGACCGGGTTCTGCTACGGTGGCGGTGTTTCTAACTCTCTCGCCGTGCGCCTTGGGGCCGATCTGGCAGCCGCTGCGCCATTCTATGGTGGCCCGCCCGCCAAAGACGACGTCGCGAAAATCAAGGCCGCTGTCCTTGTTCATCACGGTGAAAAGGATGCCCGCCTGGTGGCCAGTTGGCCTGCCTACGAGGAAGCTCTAAAGGCCGCCAATGTGCCGTACGAAGGCCATATTTATGCTGGTGCCGGCCACGGCTTCAATTGCGACGCCACCCCGGAGCGCTACAACAAGGTGGCGGCGGATCTGGCATGGCAGCGCACCACTGACTGGTTCAATAAATACGTTCGGGCTTAGCCGGCAGCCTTCGACTCCAATGATCGGGCTACACTCATCGGAAATGTCCCGACTCTTCATCCTTTCGCTTCTTGTCCCGACCGCACTGGCTCAGCCCACCCCGGCCACCAAACGCTGGTGGTCGCACGTGCAGGTCATGGCGGATGACAAACTGCAGGGCCGCGATGCGGGCAGCGACGGCTACCGCGCCGCTGCCCGCTACGTGACCGAACAGTTCGAACGTGCCGGTCTGGAGCCTGCCGGTGAGAAGGGCTACCACCAAAGCGTTCCCCTGACCGTCCTCGAAGTGCAGCCGGAATCGACGGTGGAGCTCATCAGGGGAGGGAAGTCCACCGCCCTGCGCATAAACCAGCAGATTGGCGTCACCCCGAAACCTGGGCTCGCGCCGGTCATCGCAGCGCCTCTGGTGTTCGGCGGCTCCGCCACAACCGGCACCATCGTCGTCACCCTGGCCGGAATGGTCGTGCAGGCCACCGGGGCAGTCGGTGTGATGTCCATCGATAATCCGCGCGGCCTTGAAGCCCCGCGCTGGCCCATTGCCTACGCAAAGTCGATGGCACTTGAAGGCGCCCCGCCCCGCGGAGCCGCAAACCCGGGTATCGCGCTCCGCTTCAATCCCGAATATGCCGAAGAGCTCTTTGCCGGATCCGGCCACACTTTCGCAGAAATCGTCGACCTGTTCATGGCAGGTAAACCAATCCCCTCGTTTCCGCTCCAGGTCAGCCTGAAAGCTTCGGTGAAAGTCACTTCTTCCACGCTCGCCTCCGACAACATCATCGCCCGGCTGCCGGGAGCGGAATTGCCCGATGAATACGTGGTCGTCTCCGCGCATCTGGATGGCTACGGAATCGGCACGCCCGTCAACGGCGACCGCATCTATAACGGGGCTTTCGATGACGCCGCCTGCGTCGCGAATCTCATCGAACTGGCCGCAGACCTGAAGCGTTCCGGGAAGAAGCTCCGCCGCAGCCTGCTGTTTGCCGTCTTCACCGGCGAGGAAAAAGGCCTGCTTGGCTCGCAGTGGTTCACCAGTCACCTGACAGTCCCCAAAGAGCATGTCGTGGCCGATATCAATCTCGACTACATCCGCCCCATCTTCCCGCTCACCATCCTCACCACTCTCGGCCTTGAAGAGTCCACTTTGGGTGATGTGGCGCGTAAGGTCGCCGCCCCTCTCGGCATCCGCATCCAGCCCGACAACGAACCGCAGCGCGGACTCTATCGCCGCAGTGACCAGTACAACTTCATCCGCAACGGCATTCCCGGCATCGCCTTCATCTTCGGCTATGAAAACGGCTCCAAAGAAGAGGCGATCTACCGCGCCTGGTACAAAGACCGCTACCATCGCCCGTCGGATGATCTGCAGCAACCGGTGAATTGGGAAGGCGCGGAGAAGTTCCACCAGTTTTTCAGCGCCATGGCCGTCGCGGTTGCGGATGCGCCTGAACGCCAACGCCTCCGCTAACCTGTAAACAGGACACATGAAGACAGACACGGCGCTGCCCGAACGCCTCCGCGCCGCCACCAGCCTCCTCGAAGCGCTCGACGCCGACAGAACTCTGCTGGACGAACTACCAGCCAAAGACCGCGCCCGCCTGCACCAGGTCATCGCGCAGATCTATCATCCTGATCCGGTGGCGCGCCGCCGGAAGCTGAAGGAAAGCGAACGCGCCCGTGCCGCCGCCCGCCTGGAGCGTGACGGTGCCATCCTGCAGGAAACCGGCATTCGCGCGCTCCGCCGCAAACCCGTCTTCACCACCCCCAATGTCTTCCCGCCGCCTGATCCGGAACAATCCAATCCGGAAGAGCAGCCGGAAGAATCCGTCCACCCGCTCCACTGCTATGTCTGCAAGAAGAAGTACTCTGTCATCCACCACTTCTACGACCAGATGTGCCCCGAGTGCGCTCAGTTCAACTTCGTCAAGCGCACCGAACTGGCCGACCTGCGCGGACGTGTGGCGCTGCTCACCGGAGGCCGCGTCAAAATCGGCTATCAGGCGGGGCTCAAGCTCCTTCGCGCCGGCGCGGAACTAATCGTCACCACCCGTTTCCCCCGCGACTCTGCCAAACGCTATGCCCAGGAAGCCGATTTCGGTGACTGGGGGCATCGACTCCAGATCTACGGCCTGGATCTGCGCCACACCCCCAGCGTGGAAGCCTTCTGCCGGGAACTTCTCTCCACACGCTCCCGGCTCGACTTCATCATCAACAACGCCTGCCAGACCGTGCGCCGCCCGCCAGGATTCTACACGCACATGATGGAAGACGAAACCGCCGCTCTCCGCGAAGCCCCCGAAGCGGTGCGCCGGTTGCTCGGCAACTACGAAGGGCTGCGGCAGGGTCAGATTCTGCCCGCTGCCGCCACACTTCAATCCAATTCCGCGGACATCGCCGGAATTGCCCGCGCCGCTGAGCTGTCACAGGTCCCCTTACTTGCCGAAGAACTGCTGGGCCAGAAGGACCTGTTCCCTGAAGGCCGCCTTGATCAGGATCTGCAGCAGATCGATCTGCGCGGACGCAACTCCTGGCGCCTCCTGATGGACGAGGTCTCGTCTGTGGAACTGCTGGAAGTGCAGCTGATCAACGCAGTGGCGCCGTTCGTCATCAACGCCCGTTTGAAGCCGCTGATGCTGCGCACGCCGGAGCGCGACAAACACATCGTCAATGTGTCCGCCGTGGAAGGCCAGTTCTACCGCAAGTTCAAGACCACCCGCCACCCCCACACCAACATGGCCAAAGCCGCTCTCAACATGATGACGCGGACGGCGGCCACGGACTACCAGGGCGACGGCATTCATATGAATAGTGTGGATACCGGCTGGGTGACCGACGAAGATCCGGTGGAAATTGCCGCCCGCAAAACCCAGGAACAGCGTTTTCATCCGCCTCTCGATATCGTGGACGGCGCGGCGCGCATCACCGATCCCATCATCCACGGCTTCAATAGCGGCGAACACGCATGGGGCCGGTTTTTCAAGGACTACAAGCCTACGGATTGGTAGCGCTCTTCACGGATTGTTTTTGATCCGATGTCGCCGCGTGGGGCCAGACAATTCGGAAGGACGTGTGCCCCGGGCAGCTCGAAACCGCCACTGAACCGCCCCATCGCCGGGCGATCTCGTCAACTATGGCGAGGCCAAGCCCATTGCCCGCTGACTTGGTAGTGAAGAATGGTTCGAACATTTGGTGCATGGTTTCCGTGCTCATGCCTGTGCCCGTGTCCGATACACACAAACAGACCCCCCCATCGGCTTTGCCCGCCGGGAATTCAGCCGGGCATATTTCCAGCCGAAAGACGCCTCCCTGGGGCATCGCATCCCGTGCGTTGACGGCAAGGTTCACGATGAGCTGCCGCATTTGTGTTTCATCACCCAGCACCGCAGCAGAGCCGGAGCTCTCCACTGTTTCAATGCTGATTCTGTCCCCCATCGTGGGTCCCAGCATGGCTGCCATCGCCCCGATCAGGATGTTCATGTCAACAGCCTCCGGCTTCACCTTCCGCTTCCGGCTGAAATCCAGCAGTTGCCGCGTAAGATGCGCCGCGGTCTCGCCGGCTGCCGCAATCGCCTTCAGTTGCTTTGCCGCGGGTGCGGGCACAACCCGATCTTCCAGCAGCAGCGAGGCGTTTCCGTTAATCACCG
>JBBQDH010000066.1:0-25207 GCA_038319515.1 Bryobacterales bacterium | reverse complement strand
AAGAACGGGGACTCGCTGCCGCTTTGGGCGGCCGGCGCGCCAGGTTCCGAAGGACTGAGCGGAAAGCCGGAAGTGATTACGCAACCGTCGAAGGCTGGTGACTCGCTGAAGGTATCCGGTATCCACGCCCCGTCTTTGCTGGTGTATTTGCCGGTCAAAGGGAAGGGGACGGGCGCGGCGATGATTGTGGCGCCTGGCGGCGGCCATCGTTTCCTTTCGATTGACACGGAAGGCACGAATGTTGCCGAATGGCTGGCGGGACAGGGGATTGCGGCGTTTGTGCTGAAGTACCGGCTGGCGCGGGAAGAGGGGTCCACGTACAAGATCGACGTACACCCATATGGTGATGCGCAGCGGGCGATTCGCACGGTTCGGGCGCGGGCGGCGGAATGGGGTGTGAACCCGGCGAAGGTGGGGATCATGGGCTTTTCGGCGGGGGGTGAAGTTGCTGTGCTGGCGTCGACGCGCTATGACGCGGGCAAGGCTGATGCCGCGGATCCCATTGAACGGCAGAGTTCAAAGCCGGATTTTCAGATTTTGATTTACCCTGGCATTCGGGCGGAGACGGTAGTGGTGACGAAGGACACGCCGCCCACGTTCCTGTTGTGCGCGGATAACGATAAAGGGCCTTCGAACGCCATCCCGGCGCTTTATCTGGCGCTGAAGAAGGCGGGGGTGTCGGCGGAACTGCATATCTATGCGAGCGGCGGGCATGGGTTCGGGCTGAATCCTGCGAACAAGCGGCCGAATGTTATTTATGCGTCGTGGATTTTACGGTTGGCGGACTGGATGGCGGATGTGGGGATGTCCACGCCTCAGTAACAGGCCTGAAAGCCCTGGAAGCGCCGGCGACAAGATCGCCGGCGCCACGGTACGTGCGTGCCTGGGCTAAGTAACAGCTTCGGAATCGAGCGCCGCGCGTACCTGTGTGAGGAGTTTTTCGGCGGTGAAGGGCTTTTGCAGGAAGCGGGTGGTGCTGTCGATGCGGCGCCCGATGCGCTCGGCGTAACCGGACATTCTGAGGATCTGAATTTCGGGCAGAATGGTGCGAATTTCGCGCATGATTTCGAGGCCATTCATTTCAGCCAGGACCATGTCGGTGAGCAATAAATGGATCTTGCCTTTGTAATGCCTGGCGAGATCGATGGCATCGGCTCCGCTGCCAACATCCAGAGTGCGGTAGCCATGCTGATCGAGGATATCCCTCATCAGGCGACGAACTTCAAATTCGTCTTCCACCAAAAGAATAGTTTCCGTGCCGGCCCACAAGGCCTCCGCAGGGGCAGGCGGTTCCGGGCTGAGGGCTGCTTCCACCGCAGGCAGAAATACGCGGAAGGAGGTGCCGATATCAGGTGAGCTGTGCACCCTTATGGAGCCCCCGCACTGCTTCACAATGCCGTAGATGGTGGAGAGGCCAAGACCGGTACCCTTACCTGGCGGCTTGGTGGTGAAGAAGGGCTCAAAAATGTGCGACTGGACTTCCGGTGTCATGCCCGTGCCTGTATCGGCGACAGACAGGGTCACATAGCGGCCGCGGGGAACGGCGAGACTGGTGGCCGCGAAGTCATCGGAGACGGAGATGTTTGCCGTCTCAATAAACAGGTGACCGCCCCTGGGCATGGCGTCGCGGGCGTTGAGCACGAGGTTCATGACATCCTGCTCGATCTGACCCCGGTCGGCCAGAATCAGGCACTGTTCGGGGCAGAGAGAAAAGGTGGACTTCACGCGGGCTCCGATAAGCGGCTGCAGCATTTCTTTCAGTTCGACAACAACGGAATTGAGGGAAATAACCTTGAGGTCCTCTTCGTAGCGCCTGCTGAAGGTAAGCAATTGCCTGGTGAGGGCAGCGGCCTTGAGGGCGGCGCGGGAGATGGCTTCGGCAGGATCTTTCAGCGGACTGTCTTTTTCGGCTTTTCTGATAATAGTTTGCGAATAACCGATGATGACTGTGAGCAGATTGTTGAAGTCATGGGCGACACCACCGGCGAGATGGCCCACGGTTTCGAGGCGCTGCGACTGGCGCAACTGTTCTTCGAGTTGCGCCCGTTCGGCTTCAGCTTTTCTTTGCGCGGTCTGGTCGCGCAGAACGCCCATCACTGCGCCAATCGCGCCGTTTTCATCGGGCAGAGGAACCAGGCGATATTCCAAAGCCCTGCCGGCGGTTTCTTCTTCGGCGATGGCTGGATGGCCGGTGGCGATGACTGCGGCGACTTTTTCCTGATGGCCCTGCCCCGCAACCAGATCTCTGACCAGGACATCCATCTGCTCTCTTTGGTGTGAGGGCGGGATGATCGGGTGAGAGGGGTTGCCTGCGGCAACAATGTACATGGTGTCCGGCAGCAGATCCACCAAAGTTCGATAGTACTTCTCACTTTCGTTGAGGGACGATTCCGTGGCCTGCAATTTCACCTTTTGGCGGCGGGACGCGACGACGAGGAATGTGGTGAATCCCAGAAGAATCATGAGTGACACGAGGCCCGCGATCAGGCTTCTCTCACGGTCGCGCGCGTTCAGGAGAGTCTCAATAGCCTCCAGGTTCAGGCTTGGGAAGAAGCCCCCGCCGGCGATGAGCGGGGAGAGCGACCCATCGCGGGTCATCCGGCGCATTTCTTCGCGCAACTGGTCGGCAACGCCGGAGAACCGGAAGGCGGATGCCAGAGCGAGGTAGCCGGGCGGGACGGGAGCGGCAAGAATGCGGAGGTTCTGAGCAGAATGACGGTTCAGAATGGCGGCGGCAGCGACGGACTGCTCAAAGAAGGCAGCGTCGACAGTGCCTTCCGACACGGCCTCAATGGCGGCCTGTGGCCCCTCAATGTAAGACATCCGGGCATTGGGAACGAGTTCGCCAAGGAGCTTCCGGTGAATTCCAAAGCCGGCGGACGCAATGTGAGCATGGCCAAGGTCAGGGGGACGATGGAAGGGGCTGTCGGCGCGCACGAGGAAACAGTACTCGGTCAACAGGTAGGGCTGTGTAAAGTAAACCTTCCGGTGACGTTCGGGCAGATCTGTCATCATGACCCAGAGGTCCACCACGCCGGTGCGGATGGCATCCAGGCCCATGATCTTTGTCGGAATCCATTGCAGGCGGATACCCTGCCGACGGGCGGCCTCCTTGACGATTCCGACCGCGAGACCGGCGGGATTGCCTGTCTCGTCCTGGAAATGCAACGGGGGATTATCGCCGTAACCGATTTTGTAGACGCGCTGCCGGTCGATGCGGCGATTGAGGGCGAACACACCTGCAAGAAGCGCCATGGCGATGACAGCCACGACGGGAATAATGATCAGGAGACGGCGACGAAGAAAAGTCAAACGGGAGTCTCCACGGCTCCACAAATGTTTTATCAGATCCCCCACGCTCCGAGCCATTATTAATCTCTATTTTCCGGCGCTCAATGCCCACGCAATGACGGCAGCGCCGGCTAATATCCGGTAAATGGCGAAAGGTACAAAACCACGGGTGCGCACCCAGTGCATGAACCAGGCCACGACGGCCCAGGCGACCAGGAAGGAAGTGACGAAGCCGATGGCGAGGAGGATCCAGCCGTGGGAATCGATGTGCGGTGGCGGGTCGCCGTGCGATGGCTTCAGGAATTTGAGTAAATCGTAGCCCGTGGCAGCGGCCATGGTGGGGATGGAGAGGAGAAAGGAAAATTCGAGGGCGGTGGCGCGGGTGAGTCCGGCGGTCTGACCGGCGGCGATGGTGATCATGGAGCGAGAGGTGCCGGGCACGACGGCGGACAGGACCTGCCAACAGCCAATCCAGATGGCCTGGGCGAGGTTCATTTCCTCCACATCGTCTGTCTTGCCGCGGGAGGCGAACAGCAGATCGACCACCCACATGATGACGCCGCCCACCACCAGCGCGCCTCCCATGAGGGTCAGGTTTTCAAGATTTTTACCGATGACCTTTTTCAGAAGAAACGCGGGGGCGGCTGTACAGATAAATGCAATCAGGGTTAGTGAGAGGGGGTGGGTGAGGAGGGTTTTGTCGCCGTGTCTTCCTTTGGGAAAGGTGGAGAGGTAGCCGATGATTCTTTGGCTGAATAAGATGGGCAGGCAAAGAATGGCACCCAACTGGATGACGATGGAGAACATCTTCCAGTAGCCGTCCTCCAGGTTGACGCCGAGCAGAGCTTCGGCGATTCGAAGATGCGCGGTGGAACTGACCGGCAGAAATTCGGTGAGGCCCTCGATGACACCGAGGAGGAGGGAGAGCAGATAGTCGTTCAATCTGCCATATTAGCGCCTTGTTTGCATTGGTTCGATATCGTTGAATATGGCTAACGCAAAGATTGTCGTCACGCTGGGGCCCGCCAGTGAGTCGCCGGACACCATTGAGGAGCTGATCCATGCCGGAGCGCAGATTTTCCGGATGAACGCTTCGCACGGGGTGTGGGAGCAACACCAGGCGCGGATTGAGGCGGTGCGGACGGCGGAGAAGAGAACCGGCCAGATGGTGGGGATTCTGCTGGATTTGCAGGGGCCGAAGATTCGGCTGGGCAAATTCGAAGCGGGGAAGTGTGTGCTGGAGACCGGCGCTCGTTTCACGATTACGACTGACGAGATCCTAGGGGATGAGCGCCGGGCATCGACGACTTATTCGCATTTTGCGTATGACGTAAAGCCGGGTGACCGGGTGCTTTTGAACGACGGCGCGGTGACGTTGCGGGCGCGTTCAGGGGACGGGAGTTCGGTGGAGTTCGACGTGATTTCGGGCGGGCCGATTGGCAACCAGAAGGGCATTAACCTGCCTGGTGTGCGGGTGAGCGCTCCCTCGGTGACGGAGAAGGACCTGGCGGATTTGAAGGCCGGCCTTGCGACAGGAGTGGATTACGTCGCGATGTCGTTTGTGCGGAATGCGGCGGACGTGCGGTTGCTGCGCGAGCACATGGGCGCGGCGCGGGTGCCGATTATCGCCAAGATTGAAAAGCCGGAAGCGGTGAATGATATCGATGCGATTCTGGATGTCGCGAACGGCATCATGGTGGCGCGGGGCGATCTGGGTGTCGAGATGTCGCTCGAAATGGTGCCGCCGATTCAGAAGCGGCTGATTCGCCGGGCGCGACGGAAGAACCGCTTTGTGATCACGGCGACGCAGATGCTGGAATCGATGATTGAAAATGCGAACCCAACGCGCGCGGAAGTGAGCGACGTGGCGAACGCGATTTACGATGGCACCGACGCGGTGATGCTGAGCGCGGAGACGTCTGTGGGCAAGCATCCGGTGGCGGCGGTGCAGTATATGACGCGGATTGCGGAAGAAGCGGAACGGGCGATCCGGAGGCGGGGTTATGTGGACCTGCCGCACATTGCGGGGTCGAGCGATTCCGACATTGTGGCGGATGCGGCGTTCAATGCGGCGCGCGCGGCGGATGTGCAGGCGATTGTGGTGTTCACGGACAGCGGCTACAGCGCGCGGCTGATCTCCCGGTATCGGCCGCCGGTGCGGATTTTGGCGATGACGGGGTCTGTGAATACGGCGCGGCGGCTGCTGGTGAACTATGGGGTGATTCCGGTGCTGGCTCCGGAAACGCTCTCGACCGATGAGATGCTGGGCCAACTGGACACGCTGCTGGTGGAGCGCGGATTTCTGAAACCGGGCGACAAGATTGTGTTCGTGGCCGGGCAGCCGGTGGGCCGCGCGGGTTCGACGAATCTGATGAAGCTGCATCGGGTGGGCGCTTAGAAACGCGCCCCGGAATGAAGATCCCGCCGCCGGGGAAGATTGTGGACGGCCTGCATGTGCTGAGCGCAGGCAGAGGGGGGCCTGTGGTGGTGCTGGAAGCGGGCATCGCGGCGAGTTCGGTGAGCTGGGCATTGGTGCAGCGCAGGATTGCGGAATTCACGACGGTGGTGAGTTACGACCGGGCCGGGTTCGGGTGGAGTGAAGCTGCATTGCCCCGGCAAACGGCGCTGGACGCGGCTCATCAGTTGGCGCGGCTGCTGCGGGCGACACATGAGGGTCCGTTCATCCTGGTGGGCCATTCGTTTGGTGGGCTGGTGGTGCGGCTGTTCCAGCAGCATTACCCCGATTTGACGGCGGGGCTGGTGCTGGTGGATCCGGTGATTCGGGAAGAGTGGCGGGACCCGCCGGAGGGCAGGCGCCGCATGCTGGGGCACGGGGTCATGCTATCGCGGCGGGGGGCATTTTTGGCGCGCGTGGGCGTGGTGGGCTTCGCGCTGAAGATGCTGACCAGTGGGGCACGGTGGCTGCCCCGGCTGTTGGCGCGCGCTTCCGCCGGGAGCGGCGCGGGGGTGGCAGATCGCCTGGTGGGCGAGGTTCGAAAGATGCCCCGGGAATTGTGGCCCGCGATTGCGCAACACTGGAGTCAGGCGCGGTCATTTTCCGCTATGGCCGACAATCTGGAGAATCTGCCGGTGAGCGTGTCGCAGCTTGATGAGAGCCGAAGTTTGGAAGACCTGCCGGTGACGGTGCTGAGCGCCACACGTTTGGTTGCGGAACATCGACGTGACGCGGCGCTTTCGACTTGCGGGGAGCATATCGTGATGGCGGAATCCGGCCATTGGATGCAGCTGGATGCGCCGGATGCGGTGGTGGAGGCGATTCGCCGCATGGTCGGGCGGGCATGAAGATCCTGGCGTTTTTGGCGCTGCTGGTGTTGGGCCAGGACCAGCAGTTTCGCACGGAAACCCGGGTGGTGCAGGTACCGGTGACGGTGACCGACGAGAAGGGCAAGAACGTGGACGGGCTGACGGCGCGTGATTTTGCCGTGCTGGACGACGGGGTGGGGCAGGCTATTACTCTGGACACTTTTGGAGTGGGCGCGGCGCCGATTTCGCTGGTGATTGCGGTCCAGTCGTCGGCGGTGGCCACGCCTGCAATGGTGAAGATCCGGCGGATTGGCGGGATGATTCAGCCGCTTGTGATCGGGCACCGGGGTGAGGCGGCGGTGGTCACCTTCGACAACCAGGTGACGTGGCGGCAGGATTTCACCTCGGAGCCCGACCGGGTGCAGGCGGCGGTGAAGAATCTGAAGGCCACTTCGCAATACCAGGCCCGACTTTTCGACGCCGTAGTGGAAGCCGCGAACCGGATGAGAGACCGCAAGGGCCGCAAGGTGATCCTGCTGATTTCTGAGACGCGGGACCGGGGCAGCGAGGCGCGCCTGGAAGACGCCATGGAGGCGGTGGAACGGGAAGGCGTTGAGATTTTTGCTGCGGGGTTTTCCGCGGCGGGCACGGCCTGGATTGCGAAACCGGAAGACCTGCCGCCGCCTTCGGCTCCGAACTACATGGCGGTTTTTAGCGAACTGTTCCGGATGGCGAAAACCAATGACACGCTGGCACTGACGCGCGCCACGGGCGGCTCAGAGTACCCCTTCCTGCGCGAGCGGGCATTGGAGAAGGCGGTGGAACTGCTGGGGGCGGAGGTGCATAGCCAGTACATTCTGAGCTTTGCTCCGGGGGACGTAAAAAAGGGCATGCACCAGATTGAGGTAGCCATGACAAACCGCACAGGTTTGACGCTGCACGCGCGACAGGCTTACTGGGCCGATTAGATTTTGTCCTGCCGGTGGGCGCACAATGGAGGTATGGTTGAACCAATCGGGATCGCTCCCGGGCTTGCATACCTTCGCACGAGTATCGCGAATGTGTGTTTTGCTGGTGGCTCCGCTGATAACGACGAGGGCTGGGTGCTGATTGACGCGGGCGTGGTGGGGCATGCGGGCCTGATTGTGCGGGCCGCCGCGGCGCGGTTCGGGGAAGGGGCAAAACCGACGGCCATCTTGTTGACGCATGGACATTACGACCATGTTGGATGCGCTCCGGATCTGGCCCGGTTGTGGAATGTTCCCGTGTACGCGCACCCGCTGGAATTCCCGTATTTGACGGGGAAATCTGAATATCCGCGAAAAGACCCGACGGTTGGCGGTGCGATGGGTTTTCTGAGCCGGTTCTTTCCTTCGCGCACGGTGAATCTGGGGCCCTGGCTGCAGGCGCTGCCGGCTGATCGCAGCGTGCCGGGGCTGCCTGGCTGGACCGCCATCCATACGCCGGGGCACGCGCCGGGCCATGTGTGTTTCTGGCGTGAGAGCGACCGGACTCTGGTGGCAGGCGACGTACTGGCAACGGCGAATCTGGACTCATGGCGGGGAATCGCCACGCAGAAGAAGGAGCTGTCCAGGCCGCCTTCACCGTTCACTTATAACTGGGATCAGGCGCGGATTTCGGTGCAGCGGATAGCCGCGCTGAGGCCGCGGGTGCTGGTTTGCGGCCACGGTGAGGCGATGGACGAACCGACGCTGGCAGACGACCTGGACGCTTTCGCCGCGACGTTCGCGCCGCCGAGCCAGGGCCGCTATGTGGAAGTCTCAGCGCGGGCCGATGAGGACGGTGTGGTGTATGAGCCGCCTGCGCCGGCAGACCGGTTGCCGAAAGTTGTGGCGGGGCTGGTGGCCGGCATCTTTCTGGCGGCGGGAGTGGTCTACCGCAAGCGCGGGAAAAAGGCGAAGCAGGACTTTAGTTAGCCCCCGGTTCTGCTGCAACAATTCTGCAATGCAACGTTCATTCGGTTGAATGGATTCGGCAGTAGTGTTAGCTTGTGCCCTTCTCTTCCATCGCCTCGTCGCGCCTGCCCCGCCCTGTCGTGACGGCCTTTAACCGGCTGTTGCAAATCGACAAACTGGAAAAGCTTTATGAGAGCGCACGGACAGGCGGAGACTTCTCGCGCGACTTGCTGGCGGAGCTCGGGGTCGACGTGCAGGTTGCGCAAAGCGATCTCGACAAGATTCCCAAAACCGGACCGGTAATCGCGGTGGCAAACCATCCGTTTGGTCTGTTGGACGGGGCCATCATGACGGACCTGCTGACGCGTGTGCGGCCTGACCTGCGGGTGCTGACGAACCATCTTTTGGGGGCGGTGCCGGAAATCGCGCGGTACGGCATTTTCATCGATCCCTTTGATCGGCCGGAGAGCCGGGCAGCCAACGGTCGGGGGCTGAAGCAGGCGATCACGCATGTGAAGCAGGGCGGTTTGCTGTTGATTTTTCCGGCGGGTGAGGTGTCCCATTTTGACTTTCGGGCGGGCGCGATTCGGGACCCGGAATGGCGCAGCACCGCCGCACGTCTGGTCCGCATGACAGGGGCGAAGGTGGCCCCGATTCTGATCCGCGGCACGAACAGTATTCCCTTCCAGATGCTGGGCATGGTGCATCCGCGGCTGCGTACAGCGGCTTTGCCGGCGGAGCTGCTGAACAAGCGCGGCAGAGCAGTGGAAGTACGCATCGGTGGCATCATTGACCCGGCAAAGATACGGGCTCTGGAGACCGGCGATGCAGCGATCCGGTACATGCGGCTGCGCACCGATTTACTGGCGCGGCGCGGGCCGGCAGCGGCGCCGACGGAGAGCGTGGCAGCGCCTTTGGCCGCGGCGCGGCCCGCTGAAGACCTCGCACGGGAAATTGACGAATTGCCCGCACAGTGTCTGCTGGAACAGGCACGCGACCTGGAGGTCTATCTGGTGGAAGCGCCGCAGGCGCCGCTGGTGCTGGAAGAGATCGGCCGGCTGCGGGAGATCACTTTTCGCGCAGCGGGTGAAGGTACGGGGCAACCGACCGACCTGGACCGGTTCGATGCGAACTACCTGCATCTGTTTGTTTGGAACCGTAAAAAGCAGGAGGTTGTCGGGGCGTACCGCATTGGCGATGTGCCCCGGTTGCTGGCGCGTTTTGGCCGGAAGGGTCTGTACACGGAATCGCTGTTCCGCTTCCGGCCCGGCTTTGTGGAACAGATGGGACCGGCGCTCGAAATGGGACGGTCGTTCATTCGTCCCGAGTACCAGCGGCAGTTCGCTCCGCTGATGCTGCTCTGGAAGGGGATCGGTGTTTACGTGACCCGCCGTCCGGAATACACGACACTAATTGGCGCGGTGAGCGTGAGTAACCAGTACACGAGGGCTTCGCGGGAGTTGATCGCACGGTTTTTTGAGGCCAATGCGCTGCGGGCCGATCTGGGCGCGGTGAAGGCGCGACGCCCGCTTCGGGGCAATTTCGTGGAGAAGTGGGAAATGCAGGCGCTGTGCTCACTACTGCCGGATGTGGAAGACCTGTCCGGGCCGATCGGCGACCTTGAGCCCGATGGCAAGGGCATTCCGATTCTGGTGAAGCAGTATGTGAAGCTGGGCGGGCGACTGCTGGCCTTCAGCGTGGATCCACAATTTGGCAATACGCTGGACGGCTTCGTGATGGTGGATTTGCGCGATACGCCTGAGGAAACTCTTGGCCGGTACATGGGCAGGGACGGCGCGCGCGCCTTCCGCGGCTGGCACCGCACGCTGACGCCCCGCGTGGCATAAATTTCTGATTTCGCTGCGAACCATGGAGCACTTCGGGCGTATTACAGACGAGGTTTGTTCATGCATCTGCTGCGCCGGCTGCTGCGAGCGCCGGGCTTTACGTCTGTCACGCTGATTACTCTTGCCCTTGGGATTGGAGCGAACACCGCAATTTTCAGCGTGGTGGAAGGCATCCTGCTGAAGCCACTGCCATTTCGTGAGCCGGACCGCCTGGTGGGCGTGTGGCACACGTCAGCGAAAATGAATCTGAAAAAATTCAATGCTTCGCCGGCGACGTACCTGACGTACCGTGAGCAGGGCAGCGTCTTCGAAGACATTGGCCTTTGGACAGGCGGATCAGTCGGCGTGACGAAGCTTTCGCAGCCCGAGCAGGTGCCTTGTTTGTATGTGACTGATGGCACGTTGCCGCTGCTGGGAGTCCAGCCCGAGCGGGGGCGCTTCTTCACAAAAGAAGAGGCCGTCAGCGGCGGCCCGCGCACGACGGTCCTGGCTTGGGGATATTGGCAACGCCGATTTGCCGGGTCCCCTTCGGCGATCGGCAAACACATTGTGGCGGACGGGGAGGATTACGAGATTGTTGGCATCCTGCCCCGCAACTTCCGCTTCATGGAGCAGAAGGCAGACCTGGTGTTGCCGCTGCAGTTCAATCGCGCGAAGATCGTAGTGGGGAACTTCAGCTACCAGGCGGTGGCGCGCCTGAAGCCGGGGGTGACGCTGCAACAGGCAAACGCCGATGTCGCGAGGCTGATTCCCCTTTCGCTGCACAGCTTCCCGCCGCCGCCAGGCTTCAGTATCAAGGTTTTTGAAGACGCGAAACTGGGTCCGAACGTGACGTGGCTGAAGGACGATCTGGTGGGTGAGATCCGCGATGTGCTTTGGATTCTGCTGGGCACTCTCGCCGCAGTGTTGCTGATTGCCTGCGCGAATGTGGCGAACCTTCTGCTGGTGCGTGCGGAGGGCCGTCAGCATGAACTGGCGATCCGGATGGCGCTGGGCGCTGGACGAGGCAGCATTGCCCGCGAACTGCTCTCGGAAAGCATGTTGCTGGGATTGATGGGAGGGGTGCCGGGACTGGGCGTGGCGTTTCTTGCGATCCGAATGCTGGTGGCGATCGGGCCGGATAGTCTGCCGCGGCTCGGCGAGATTTCGATTGATCTGCCCGTGCTGCTGTTTACGCTGGTGGTATCGCTGACTGCGGGCCTGCTGTTTGGACTGCTGCCGGTGTTCCGGTATGCGGGCTCACGGCTCGGTGAGGGGCTCCGCGAAAGCGGTCGGGCGCTGAGCCACAGCCGTTCCCGCATTCGCGCGCGTAATGTGCTGGTGGTGTTCCAGGTAGCGCTGGCGGTGGTGTTGCTGGTCAGTTCTGGCCTGATGATCCGGACGTTCACAGCGCTGCGCGGAGTGAACCCCGGGTTTACCAAACCTGCCGAGATATTAACGATGCGTGTTGCGGTTCCGGAGGGCGACGTCAAAGAGCCGGCGCGGGCCTTTCGCATGGATAACGACATGCTGGAAAAGATTTCGCGGATTCCGGGCGTGAGCGCGGCGGGCATGACTTCTTCACTGACAATGGACGGTAATCACAGCGGGGATGTGCTGTTCGCGGAAGACCACCCGGTGACTGAAGGTGTTCTTCCTGCGGTGCGTAATTTCAAGTTCGCTTCGCCTGGTTACTTCAGCAGCATGGGCATTGGGCTGGTAGCGGGCCGGGACATGACCTGGACGGATCTGTATAACTTCAGACCCGTCGCCGTGATTTCTGAAAACCTGGCGCGTGAATACTGGCGCAGCCCCTCCGCGGCGCTGGGCAAACGTATTCGCGAAGGCTCGAAAAGTGAGTGGCGTGAGGTGATTGGCGTGGTGGCGGATGAACGCGACGAGGGCGTGGAAAAGCCCGCGCCAAAGACGATCTACTGGCCGATGATGATGAAGAACTTCTGGAACAATGAAACCTTCCTGCGTCGTGACATGGCGCTGGCGATTCGAAGTTCCCGCACCGGCTCGGCGACGCTGCCGGAACAGGTGCGACAGGCGGTTTGGGCAGTGAGCCCGAATTCGCCGGTGGCCGAAGTGCGGACGATGGATGAGCTCTATCGGAAAAGCATGGCGCGCACATCTTTCACGCTGGTGATGCTTTCGATTGCAGGGGCGATGGCGCTGCTGCTGGGGCTGGTGGGGATCTACGGGGTGATTGCTTATACGGTGGCGCAGCGACGCCGGGAGATTGGCATTCGGATGGCGCTGGGAGCCCGACAGCAGGCTGTGAGCGCTCTGTTCATGCGGCACGGGCTGGCGCTGGCGGCAGTAGGCGTGGCCTTTGGGCTGGCTGCGGCGGCGGGCCTCACCCGGCTGATGTCATCACTGCTGTTCGGCGTGGGCGCGGTGGATCTGACGACTTACAGTTTGGTGGCCGCCGGGCTGACTGCGGCAGTGCTGGTGGCCAGCTATATTCCGGCGCGCCGGGCGGCTTCAGTAGATCCCATGGAGACTCTGCGGTCGGAGTAGCCTGCACTACTGGCCGTCGTTCGGGAGGAGCTCCCACTTCTCGCCGAAGAAGCCGGCAGCAGCGATTTTGCCTGGCCACTTCGGGTCGGGGGGAGTGGTCAGGTCGATGACGGCGTAATCCGGCAGGTACGCCACCTGCAGGGAGTTGTTCGGCTGGGCATATTCGCGGAAGGTGATGCCGCTGTTTATCACGATGTATTTCTTCGGGTTCAGCGGATTTGGGTAGATCATGACGGGCGCGTTGGTTGCTGCGGGGAAGCGCCGCGAGCCCAGCACGACGGCATCGGCAGTCCACTGGACGGGCAACTTGTTCGCGAGGCGGGCGAGGACTTTGTTGCTCTGCGGATCGCCCCAGAGGACGAGATTGTTCGCGGCGATATCGGCATCGGTGATGGCTGTGTCGTCTTTTGTTGGAGCGTCGCCTCGCATCTGTGTGCGCCAGAGTTTCGCGGCGTGCTCCTGCTCACTCTGTGTCCACTTGCCCACCGCTTCGTTCATCGGCGTGCCTGTGGGGCGCACGTTGAGGAATGAGCCCATGAAGGCGTCGTCAATGGGGCCCTGCATGTCGTGGCGCTTGGTGAGCGATTTCGAATCATCGTCGGCCACGGTCCATTTTGTGCCGGTCTTGCGGAAATGTGCGACCCAGGAGCCGTCCGTCAACGCGCCGGGTACGGTGAGGCTCTGTCCATCAAGCACTACTGTCGCTTTCATGGCGGGGTTGAGCAGGGGTGATCCCTGGCCCATCTCGAAGGTCAGTGCCGTGATGCCCGAAGTGGTCGCCTTCACAGTGTGGTCACCTTCCACGGTGGCGGTGATGCGCGCACGTTCCCAGTGTTTGTCGAGGCCATCCACTACAACCCACCGCATCCGGTTGAATTTCAGTGTCCAGGTGGTGAAGCGGACTTCGCGAGGGAAAGTCGCGCGGCCCTTCTGCGCCAGAGCATCCATCATTTTGTCGAGTTGCACGATGGCGTCCGGGGTGTAGCCATGGCCCATGTTCAGGCCGATGACGCGCGAGAGTGTCATGCCTTCGGCTTCGAGGCTGGTCGCCATCACATCCGCTGCCTGCTTCTGGCCATCTTTGTCGCCGTTATAGGCTACTACCGGCACGTTGAAGAAATTCGCCGCGTAGTCCGTGGCGTTGGTTAAGTGCAGCAGTTTTTCTTCGAACCAGGTGAGCTTCGTACCGCGCTTTGTATAGCCGAAGAAATCTTTTGTTTCGGAAAAGCCGGCGCCGGGTGCGATGGCTGCAAAGTCCGTCCCGTAGTGCGCGCCGATGTGCCAGGCCGACGCGCCGCCCATGCTGAAGCCGCGCACCAGGATGCGATTTTCATCCACGTTGAAGTGTTGTTTCACGTCGTCCAGAGCTTCGAAGAAATCGACCTCGCCGGCAAAAGTGCTGGCGTTGCAGTAGCGCCCGTAGAGATGGAGAACGATGGTGTCGCGCGGGGTGAACTGGCCCCTGTTGTGGGTGCGATCCCACAGGAAACTGAGCTCGCTGAGAGTCTCGCCACGGCCGTGGAACCAGGCATCGACGCGCCATTTGTGCGGGCGGTCAGGCGCGTAGGAAGTGGGCACCACAAGGCCATAGGGCTGCACGCTGCCATCGATCTTTGAGGTGTAGCCGCGAACAACGAGGCCGGTTGCACGGGTCCACGGGGCATCACCGCGTTCCAGATCGGCGGCGCGTTCGTTGCCTGTGCGCAGCAGTTCTTTGCCGCGGAAGATGTCTTCCGCAGTGAAAAATTCATTGCCTTCCAGCGCATAGCGAACGGCCTTGTGGAAGATCTGTACATCAGCTATATGGGGATTGTTCTTCAGCGCTTCGATGCGCTTTTGAAGCCGGTCCAGGCCCGCTTTCAACTGGCGCTGATCGGCCTCCGGCACCGCGACTCCGGGGGGCGGAATCAGGTGGAGCGGCGGGGTTTGCGCGAAGGCGGCGACAGCCAGCAGGAGTATCGGGGCGAAGATCTTCATCGCCGTTATTCTATCCGGATGCGAGTGTCGGGGAGTGCGCCTGACGGCGAAGAGCTACTGGTCGCCGCCAGACCCGGCTGAAAGAAGCACAGCAGCGTCTCCGTGCCGCCATGTCCGGAGCTTAAGAAAGATCAGCGCCGCCGCTCAAACGGTGCCGGGAGATGAATCATGCTCTATCCTGATCGGATGGTCCGATTCGTAATAGTGGCCCTTGTGGCCGCAATGCCAGTGAGTGCGCAGAGCTTCGAAGTTGAAGAGGCAACGATCGCGCAGGTGCATGAGGCGATGAAGGCGGGGCGGCTGAGTTGCGCCGGGCTGGTGGGGAAGTATCTGGACCGGATTACCGCTTATGACAAGAACGGGCCGGGGATCAATGCGATTGTTCTGGTGAATCCGGAGGTGCGGCGGGAAGCGGAGGAACTGGATCGGCGCTTCGCACAGACGGGCCTCACCGGGCCGCTGCATTGCGTGCCGATGATTGTGAAAGACAACTTCGAGACGAAGGGGTTACGAACGACGAACGGGGCGCTCGCGCTGGAGAAGTATATTCCTCTGCGGGATGCGTTTCAGGTGGAGCGGGTGCGGGCGGCGGGGGCGCTGGTGCTGGCGAAATCGAACATGGCGGAGTGGGCGTTCAGCCCTTACGAAACGGTGAGTTCGATCCTGCCGGGGTACACGCACAATCCATATGCGCCGGATCGGGTGACGGCGGGTTCGAGCGGGGGGACGGCGGCGGCGATTGCGGCGAGTTTTGGGCTGGTGGGGTTGGGGAGTGACACGGGGAATTCGATTCGGGGGCCGAGTTCACATCAGTCGCTGGCGGGGATTCGGTCGACGATGGGGCTGACGAGCCGGGCGGGGGTGTTTCCGTTGAGCTTGACTGCGGATATTGCCGGGCCCATGGCGCGGACCGTGGAAGATGCGGTGAAGGTGTTTCAGGTGATTGTGGGGGCGGATCCAAATGACCTGGTGACGGCGGGCGCGGGGGCGCATTTGCCGCAGGATTATTTGGCGGCGCTGCGGGGGGACGCGCTGCGCGGGGCACGGATTGGGGTGCTGCGGCAGGCTTATGAGCGGGAGTCGGCGGATCCGGAGGTGGTGCGGGTTTTTATGAATGCGGTGGAGGAACTGAAGCGGGCGGGGGCGGTGGTGGTGGACCCGGCTGCGATTGAGGGTTTGGATGCAATTCGTCCTAAGCAGGGTGGCGGGGCCTGCATGGGATTCAAGTACGACATGAACCGGTATCTGGCTTCGCGGGGCGATCAGGTTCCGGTGAAGAGTCTGGCGGAGATTATCCAGTCCAATGGATTTCATCCGAGCGTGCAGCGGCGACTGGAGACGGCCGAGAAGGGTGCTGAGAACGGACCGGAGACGGCGGCGTGCGCAGCGGATCGGGAATATCGGGAGAAGGTTCGGGTGGCGGTGCTGAAGACGATGGATGCGCTGAAGCTGGATGGATTTGTCTATCCAACGTGGAGCAATGTGCCGCGTTTGATTGGAGATTTGAATTCGCCTGCGGGGGATAACAGTCAGTTCTTTTCGCCGACGACGGGATTTCCGGCGATGAATGTTCCGATGGGATTTACGCGAGGCGGCACTCTGCCTGCCGGGATGACGATCTTCGGGCGTCCATGGGATGAGGCGAAGCTGGTTGGGTTCGCATTTTCGTTTGAGCAGGCGACGCATCACCGGCGACCGCCGTCTTCCACCCCGCCTCTGCGCTAGTTACAGCGGTATATTGCCGTGTTTTTTGCGCGGCATGGTGTCGACTTTTGTCTCCAGCATTCGCAGGGAGCGGATGAGGCGGAGGCGGGTTTCGCGCGGTTCAATGACATCGTCCACGTAACCGTGTTCGGCGGCTACGAACGGGCTTGCAAAGCGGTCTTTGAATTCTGCAATTTTGGCGGCGCGGGCTTCAGGTTCGGCTGCTGCCAGTTCGCGGCGGTAAACAATATTGACCGCGCCCTCCGCGCCCATGACCGCGATTTCAGCGGTTGGCCAGGCGAGGTTCACATCCGTGCGGAGGTGCTTGGAACCCATCACACAGTAGGCCCCGCCATATGCTTTGCGGGTGATGACGGTGATTTTGGGGACCGTCGCTTCGGCGTAGGCGTAGAGCAGTTTCGCTCCGTGGCGGATGATGCCGCCGAACTCCTGTTCGGTGCCGGGGAGGAAGCCGGGGACGTCTTCGAAGGTGATGATCGGGATGTTGAAGGCATCGCAAAAGCGAACGAAGCGGGCGGCTTTGACGGAGGAATTGATGTCGAGACAGCCGGCGAGGAAGGCGGGCTGGTTCTCGACGATCCCGACGGGGCGACCATCCAGGCGGGCGAAACCGACGACGATGTTTTTGGCGAAATGTTCGTGAATTTCGAAGAAATGGGCATCATCGACGACGCGATTGACCACTTCTTTGATGTCGTAGGGCTGGTTGGATTCGGCGGGGATGAGGGTGTCGAGTTCAGCGTCGGCGCGATCAATGGGGTCTTCGGTTGCTCGGCGCGGGGCGTCTTCGCGATTGTTCTGGGGGAGGAAGCTCATCAATTCGCGGATCATGCGAAGGCAATCGGCATCGTCCTGCGCGATGAAGTGGCCGACGCCGCTGACCGAGTTGTGGGTCATGGAGCCGCCGAGCTCTTCCTTGGTGACGTCTTCGTGGGTGACGGTTTTGATGACGTCCGGGCCGGTGACGAACATGTAGCTGGTGTTGGCCACCATGAAGGTGAAGTCGGTGATGGCGGGGGAGTAGACGGCACCGCCGGCGCAGGGGCCCATGATGGCGGAGATTTGGGGGACGACGCCGCTGGCGAGGGTGTTGCGGAGGAAGATGTCGGCGTAACCGGCGAGGGAGACGACGCCTTCCTGGATGCGCGCGCCGCCGGAATCGTTGAGGCCAATGACGGGGGCGCCGACCTTCATGGCGAGGTCCATGACTTTGCAGATTTTGCGGTCGTTGGTTTCAGAGAGGGAGCCGCCGAAGACGGTGAAATCCTGCGCGAAGACGTAGGCGGGGCGTCCGTTGATGCGGCCGTGGCCGGTGACGAGACCGTCGCCGGGGATGATTTGTGCGTCCATGCCAAAATCGCGGCAACGGTGCTGGACGAGCTTGTCGAGCTCTTCGAAGGTGCCTTCGTCGAGGAGGAGTTCGACGCGCTCGCGGGCGGTGAGCTGGCCGGCCTGGTGGCGGCGCTCGCGACGTTCAGGGCCCCCACCTTCTTCGGCGGCGGCGTGACGGTGGCGTAGTTCTTCGAGGCGGGTCATGAAGTTTAAGGATAGTATTTCGGGGGGCTTGATCGTGGGCAGTGTGGCCGGTAGACCTAGCTTACTTTGAGAAGGCGGTTAAATCCTGCTTGCTCGAAGTGGCCGTCGGTGGTCAGAGCATCCGTCAAATTTAGTTTCTGCATGACGATAAAGCTGGAGCAGTCTACGAGGCTGAAGTCTTTATCCTGCCGCGAAAGCAGGTAGTCCCAACTCGCGGCATCGGTGTTCAGGTCCACATGGTAAATAGTCACCCAGTCTGCCGTCCGGATACGATGAAGAAAGTTCAAGCGGGTTTTGGGCGGGAGCCGGAGAGGACTCATCAGAAGCGCGGACAGTTCTGCGAGAACATAGTTGGTGGTGACGATCTGAACACGATCCCGTTCCGCTGCGTGGATCAAGGAGATTGCCGGTCCATTAAACGGTTCCGACTTGACGAAGAGGCTGGCCCAGCCACTGGTGTCAATGAAGATACCCCTCAATCACGACCTTGTTCGGCGCGGATACCTAAGCCGACATATTCATCATGACGCTCGGAGATGTCAGGACTGGAGTATTCCAGTGACCCGAAGAGACTCATCAACGGATCGGAAACGACGTCGGCCAGCAGCTTTTCCGCTACTGTTTCCGGTGACTCGTTCCGTTCGTGACCGGCTCGGAGCAGATCCTGCCAGGCTTTGTCGGGCAGGTTCAATGTGATTGAGTGTCCCACTGCGTTCAGAATAGCAAAAGTTGGCGAACCCGGCGTGTGGTAGGCTCTCTGGCGGAGGATTCCATGCGAATCGATCTTTATACGAAGGTTGTGCTGACAGTGATTGCGGTGTTTCTGGGGGTGATTGCGTTGAGACCGCAGGGGGGTGGTTCAGGCGCAGGGTGGGTTTGCTGGGGTATTGCCAATGGGCACTAACGGCCTCTTCGACAGCCGACGCGGTCTCATTATCTATTACAGTGACACTAACAGACGCCTACTTCGAACGCTAAATCCGGAGCGTCTTGGCGAGGACATGGGGGTGGTCAAATAAAAAAGGCGACCCTTTCGGGCCGCCCGGCTTTTTGTTTAAGTTGTACTCGGAAAGCTACTCTGCCAGAACTTCTTCCGGCCCCAGGTCTTCCGACAAACCACCCGTGTACTGCAAACGGGCTTCGTCTTCGTACCCGGCCAGCGCGTCGAGCGACGGTTCGGGGATCGGCTCTTCCACGATGTCTTCGCCTGCGATCTTGGTTCTCCGGTAGAATTCCATGCCGGTTCCGGCAGGGACCAGACGACCCATGATCACGTTTTCCTTCAGGCCGCGGAGGTAGTCCACCTTGCCGTTGATGGCGGCTTCGGTGAGCACTCGCGTGGTTTCCTGGAAGGATGCCGCGGAGATGAACGAATCTGTGGACAGAGACGCCTTCGTGATGCCGAGCAGTACTGCTTTGCCCTGCGCCGGGACGCCGCCTGCTTCTTCCACTCTGAGATTCTCTGCACGGAACTTGAACTTGTCAACCACTTCTTCCGGCAGGAATTCCGTATCGCCGATATCTTCCACACGCACCCAGCGCATCATCTGACGGGAGATGACTTCGAGGTGCTTGTCGTTGATATTCACGCCCTGCAGGCGGTAAACTTCCTGAATTTCGTTGACGAGGTATTTTTGAAGTTCTTTTTCGCCACGAATATCCAGGATGTCGTGCGGGTTGCGGGGGCCATCCATCAGCGGATCGCCGGCAAGAACGCGTTCGCCTTCCTGCACGTTGATATGTACGCCGCGGGGCAGTGAGTATTCGCGTTCCTGGCCATCGTCACCGACGATGTACAAGCGGCGCGTACCCTTGGAAATTTCGCCGTATTTCACGACGCCGTTGATTTCCGCCATAATCGCCGCTTCACGCGGTTTGCGCGCTTCGAAGAGTTCGACGACACGCGGCAGACCGCCGGTGATGTCCTTGGTCTTCGTGGTTTCGCGCGGAATCTTCGCCAGAACGTCGCCTGCGTGCACGTCTTCACCGTCGCGCACCATGAGGTGAGCGTGGGTGGGCATGAGGTACTTGCGGGTGCCGCCCGGTCCTTTGATCTGCACCATCGGCTGGCGCTTTTCATCAGGTGAATCGGTCACCACCAACTGCGACAGACCGGTCATTTCGTCGACCTGTTCGGCGAGCGTGATGCCCTCCTGCAGATCTTTGAAGTGCACAACGCCGGTGAGTTCGGTCAGGATCGAGAAGGTGTACGGATCCCATTCGAGCAGATCCTGATTGGCGCGAACTGCGTCGCCATCGGCGATAGTGATGCGGGCGCCGTAGACGATCGGGTAGCGTTCTTTTTCACGGCCCTTGTCATCGACGACGGCCACGATACCGCTGCGGTTCATCGCAATGATTTCGCCCTTCTCGTTCTTAACGTGGGTAACGTTGATGTATTTCGCGAAACCGTCCGACTTCGCGTCCTGCTTGGACTGTTCGGAGATTCGCGTCGCCGTACCACCGATGTGGAAGGTACGCATGGTGAGCTGTGTGCCGGGTTCGCCGATGGACTGCGCCGCGATGACGCCGACCGCTTCGCCGCGTTCCACCAGCCGACCCGTTGCCAGATTGCGGCCGTAGCAGGCGACGCAGACGCCGCGCTTCGATTCGCAGGTGAGCACCGAGCGAATTTTGACGCGCTCGATACCGGATGCCTGAATGGCCGCCGCGAGATCTTCGGTGATCTCCTGGTTGACGGATACGATGACATTGTTCTCGTAATCGCGCTGGTCTTCGAGAGCCACACGACCAACGATACGGTCGCGCAGCGGTTCGATGATTTCGCCCGATTCGATGATCGGTTCCACAATGATGCCTTCCGTGGTGCCGCAATCGTCTTCGCTGATGATGACGTCCAGCGCCACGTCGACCAGACGGCGGGTGAGGTAGCCGGAATCCGCTGTTTTGAGCGCGGTATCGGCCAGACCCTTACGCGCACCGTGCGTCGAGATGAAATACTGCAGCACGTTCAGACCTTCGCGGAAGTTCGCGGTGATGGGAGTCTCGATGATTTCGCCGGAGGGCTTGGCCATGAGACCGCGCATACCGGAGAGCTGGCGGATCTGCTGTTTCGAACCGCGGGCGCCGGAATCGGCCATGATGTAAATCGGGTTGAGATGGCGACCGGTGCGGTCGTCCTCTTCCATGGCGCTGAACATCTGGTCGGAAACCTTCTCGGTGACCCGCGACCAGATTTCGATGATCTTGTTGTAGCGTTCGCCCTGGGTGATCGCGCCGTCCTGGTACTGGCCTTCGACCGCAACCACTTCCTTTTCGGCGTCCGCGACAAGACCTTTCTTTTCGTCCGGCACAACCATGTCGTCGACACCGATCGAGATGCCGGCGCGGGTTGCATAGAGGAAGCCGAGGTTCTTGACTTCGTCCAGCATGTGCACCGTCACCTGCAGACCAAATTTCAGGTAGCAGTAGTTCACCAGCTGGGCGAGACCCTTTTTCTTCAGCAGCCCGTTAATGAAGGGCATCTGCTCGGGCAGATGGTCGTTGAAGATCACGCGGCCAACGGTCGTGTCCATGTACTGCTTCACGAACTCGATGGGCTCGGTGTGCATGATGTTCTGGCTGTCGAAGGCCTTGGTGAGGTCAATGACTTTGCCGGTGTAGCGCAGCTTGATGGGCGTGAGGGTCTGGACCTCTTCCATCTCAAGTGCGATCAAAACATCGTCGGTGGAGGCGAAAGTGCGGCCCTCACCCTTGCTGCCGGGGCGCATTTTAGTCAGGTAATAGCAGCCGAGCACCATGTCCTGCGTGGGGACCGTGATGGGTCCGCCGTGGGCAGGCGACAGGATGTTGTTCGACGCCAGCATGAGCGTGTGCGCTTCGATCTGGGCTTCGGGCGAGAGCGGGATGTGAACCGCCATTTGATCGCCGTCGAAGTCGGCGTTGAAGGCCGTGCAGACGAGCGGGTGAATCTTGAGCGCCTTGCCTTCCACCAGCACGGGCTCGAAAGCCTGGATGCCGAGGCGGTGCAGCGTGGGGGCGCGGTACAGCTGGATGGGGTGATCCTTGATGACCTCTTCGAGGATGTCCCAAACGACGGGATCCTGCTGCTCGACGAGTTCTTTCGCCTGCTTGATGGTGGTGCAATGGCCGCGCTGTTCGAGCCGGTGATAGATGAACGGCTTGAAGAGTTCGAGCGCCATCTTCTTCGGAAGACCGCACTGGTGCAGCTTGAGATCGGGACCGACGACGATGACGGAACGACCGGAGTAATCGACGCGCTTACCGAGCAGGTTCTGACGGAAACGACCCTGCTTACCCTTCAGAGTGTCGGAGAGCGACTTGAGCGGGCGGTTGTTGGCGCCACGCAGGACGCGGCCACGACGACCGTTGTCGAACAGTGCATCGACAGCTTCCTGAAGCATGCGCTTTTCGTTGCGGACAATGACGTCCGGCGCGTGCAGCTCCATCAGCTTCTTGAGGCGGTTGTTGCGGTTGATGACGCGGCGATAGAGATCGTTGAGATCGGAGGTCGCGAAACGACCGCCGTCCAGCGGCACGAGGGGACGCAGTTCCGGTGGGATGACCGGCAGCACGTCCAGAATCATCCATTCCGGCTTGTTACCGGATTTACGGAAGCTTTCAACCACGCGCAGACGCTTGGCGTACTTCAGCTTTTTCTGCTGCGAAGTTTCGGTCTTCATCTTCTCGCGAATATCTTCGGAGAGGAATTCGACATCGACCTTCTTGAGCAGTTCCTTGATGCCTTCGGCGCCCATCATGCCGACGTATTTGCCGGCGACTTCCTGATCGAGCTGCCGCTTGCGTTCGTCGGAGATGACTTCGCCCTGCTGCAGGTCGGCGACTTCGCCTGGATCGACGATAACGTAGGCCTCGAAGTAGAGCACCCGTTCGAGTTCACGCAGGGTGATATCGAGCAGGTGACCAATACGGGAAGGCAGGCCCTTGAAGAACCAGACATGGGAACAGGGGCTGGCGAGTTCGATGTGGCCGAGACGTTCACGGCGGACACGTGCAAGGGTGACTTCAACGCCGCACTTATCGCAAATGACGCCGCGGTGCTTCATCCGCTTGTACTTACCGCAGAGACATTCCCAGTCAGTGACTGGTCCGAAAATCCGGGCGCAGAACAAGCCGTCGCGTTCCGGCTTGAAGGTGCGGTAGTTGATGGTTTCCGGTTTGGTGACTTCGCCGTGGCTCCAGCTTCGGATTTTCTCGGGCGAGGCCAGAGAGATCCGGATAGAGTCAAAGTCCGCTATTAAATTCGCCCGATCATAGGGTGAGGATCGCATTTTAGCTCCAGAGTTCAAAAACCAAAAAAGAAAAGTGACAGGCCGGCGGCAAAGACCGCCGGCTCCACAGATAAGTGCTTAGTCAGCCGCTAACGCCGTATCTTCGGGCGTTTCGCGGAACTTCTTCATCAGCTCGACATCGAGACAGAGAGACTGCAACTCACGAATGAGCACGTTGAACGATTCGGGCACGCCCGGTTCGATCGCCGCCTCGCCCTTGACGATGGCCTCGTAAATCTTGGCGCGGCCATAAACGTCATCGGACTTCGCGGTGAGCAGTTCCTGCAGAATGTAAGCCGCGCCGTATGCTTCAAGGGCCCAGACTTCCATTTCGCCGAAACGCTGTCCACCGAACTGAGCTTTACCGCCCAGAGGCTGCTGCGTAATGAGTGAGTACGGTCCGATGGAACGGGCGTGGATCTTGTCGTCGACCAGATGCGAGAGCTTCAACATGTAGATGTAGCCCACGGTCACCGGCTGTTCGAAAGACTGCCCGGTCATGCCGTCAAAGAGCACGGTCTTGCCGGAAGTCGGCAGGCCGGCTTTCGTCAGCATCTGCTTGATGCCCTTTTCGGTCGCGCCGTCAAAGACGGGGGTTGCGAACTGGACGCCCAGAGCCTTCGCCGCCCACCCGAGGTGGGTTTCGAGAATCTGACCGACGTTCATACGGCTGGGAACGCCAAGCGGGTTGAGGACGATCTCAACCGGTGTTCCATCGGGAAGATAAGGCATGTCTTCCTCAGGAAGGATGCGGCTGATGACACCCTTGTTACCGTGCCGACCGGCCATTTTATCGCCGACAGAAAGCTTACGCTTCATGGCAATATAAACCTTGACCAGCTTGATGACGCCGGGGGGCAGTTCATCGCCTTTGCGGAGCTTGACGGTCTTATCGTCAGTGATCTTTTCGAGCACTGCGATCTGACGCGAGGTCATTTCCTCAATCTCGTCAATCTGCTCGTTGACACGAGGATCTTTCGAGTTGAAGCGGAGTCGCTTCAGGTCGCGGGAACGCATTTTCTCGATGGTGTCGCGGTCGAGAATGGCTCCCTTGGCGGCGAGACGCTTGTTGGTTTTTTCATCGTGCAGGTCGGCAAGAACTTCTTTGCCTTCCAGCAGGTTACCGAGGCGCTTGGCGCGCTCGTCGGTCAGGATGCGGATTTCGTCCTGTAAATTGCGCTGCAAACGGGCGATCTGCGTTTCTTCGATGCGGCGCGAGCGCTCATCCTTCTCAGTGCCTTTGCGCGAGAAGATTTTGCAATCGACCACCGTGCCTTCGATACCGGGCGGGCAGTAGAGCGAAGCGTCCTTCACGTCGCCGGCTTTTTCGCCGAAGATGGCGCGGAGGAGCTTTTCTTCCGGAGTCAGCTGGGTTTCGCCCTTCGGGGTGACCTTGCCAACAAGTATGTCGCCCGGTTTCACTGTTGCACCGATGCGGATGACGCCGGATTCGTCCAGATTGCGCAGGAACGAATCGGCAATGTTCGGGATATCGCGAGTGATTTCCTCGGGTCCGAGCTTGGTATCGCGGGCTTCGATTTCGAACTCTTCGATGTGGATGGAAGTGTAGTAGTCTTCCTTGATCAGTTTTTCGCTGACCAGGATGGCGTCTTCGAAGTTGTACCCGCGCCACGGCATGAACGCGACGAGGACGTTGCGACCGAGGGCCAGTTCGCCCATATCGGTGCAGGGGCCGTCGGCCAGAACCTGTGTTTTCACCACGCGCTGACCTTGGTGCACGATCGGCTTTTGGTTGATGCAGGTGTTCTGGTTCGACCGCTTGAACTTGGTCATCTGGTAGATATCCGCGCCGACTTCGCGGGACATCTGACCTTCCTGCGCGGCACCGTCCACACGGACGATGATGCGTTCG
>JBBQDH010000065.1:0-25473 GCA_038319515.1 Bryobacterales bacterium | reverse complement strand
GATCGACTCACGGGCGTGGCGGAACCACATCGCACGGCTTGTCTGGAATTTGCGCCGAATGCTGGTTGGTGGGGCGTGTTTTCGGTTTCGGATCCGGTTTGGGAAGCGCGGGTGAAGTCTGCACTGCGGCTCCTGGCGGATTCGGGGTTTGGCGGGGAGCGTTCGCGTGGCTGGGGTCGGTCGGCCGAACCGCAGTTTTCTGATGCTTCGCATTTATTTGCGCAAAAGGGTGCGGACGGGCTCTGCTGGCTGCTTTCGATGTATTCGCCGCATGAGAATGATGTAGTGGACTGGTCCGGCGGCGAGTATGCCGCAGCGGTTCGCAGTGGTTGGGCGGATAGCCCGGCGGGTGCCGGCGCGAAGAAGAGCGTGCGGATGATTGAGGCCGGGTCGGTGCTGGCGGCGGGGTCGCTCTTAGGGCGTGCCGTGGATGTGGCGCCGGACGGGTTTCCGCATCCGGTTTATCGGGCCGGGTTTGCTTTGACGATGCCGGTTCCGGTGGAGATTGTGGTTCGGGCGCAGAGTTTGACTTTGCGGCAGGCGGTTCCTGTACTGGAAGAGAATCGACAGGGTCCAAAGTCCGGAGTGGCCGGCCACAAGATTGCCGGCACCACGGCAGCACCGGCGGTCTTGCCGCCGGTCGGTCCGGAGGTTACAGCGCCGGTTCGGGATAATTCTTGGGCTGCGGGCCCGTGGCGACGCACTGTGAAGACGACGGATGAGGTGGCGGAATGAAGTACAGAGCTACAGTTCTGACCCCCACTTTAGTGGGCGACGGCAGCCGTCTTTCCCCGATTGACTATATGGTCTGGCGCGATCAGGTGAACGTCCTGAACCAAACGCGCATTTTTAAACTGCTCTCAAAAGGCCCACGCCTTGATGGGTATCTGAAGCAGTTGCAGAATGCCACGAAGCTGGACTTTGCTTCATGGGGCGGTTTTGCGCAGAACTACGCCGATCGCAGGATCCCTTTTGAAGACGCGGGATATGCGCCGTTCTTCAATAGTGCGCCCCCCGAGAGCCTGAGTATCCCGACGTTTTCGGCGAATAATTCCGGGCCGTTTCTCCCCGGTTCTGCCATCAAAGGCGCCCTTCGGACCGCTATCGTGTTTTCACGGGTGAAGCCTGCCGCCGTTCATGCGCTGGCGGAGAAACTGGCGGGTGACCGTCTGCCTCGTCGCCCTGCGGAAGATCTGGAACGCCAAACCGTCGGTTCCGGTGGGTCCGACCGGATGCGGGCTGTGGTGGTGGCGGATTCCGAAGCCCTGACACGCGAAACGTTCAAGGTTTATTTGCTGCGTCTTTCCACTTTGATCGCAAAGGGGCCCGACCAGTATTCGCTGGGCTGGAAACAGACGGGGCGTGGCGCTGTGGATGGGAAACGTCCCGACGATTCGACGCCGACCTTTGCGGAAATGGCCGCGCCTGGCACCGCGTTTGAAGGGGCCTGGCGTGAAAACGACTTCCTCAACGGGGAAGAAGTGCGGCAGTTACTGCGCTGGAACCAGCCGGTGACGCACAAAACTCTCTTCGAAGCCGCGAATCAATATGCGGCGAAACAACTGGAACTGCATGCGCAGTATGCGCAATGGACGGGTCTGGAAGGCCTTGCCGGTTCGATCGCCGGCTTGCAGCAGAAGCTGGACGAAGCTCGCAACAACGGTGCCTGTCTGCTGGCCATTGGTTGGGGTGCCGGCTTCCTGAGTAAATCCGCGGCGATCGGGGCGGATGAGTCTGATCAGCGCAAGGTGTTAGCGATGCTGCCGTTTTACAACCGGGCGATCCAGACGGGGTTGCCTTTTCCGAAGACCCGCCGGGTGGTATTCCTGAAGAACAAACCAGCCGCGTTGCCGGGCTGGGTTGAGCTTCGGGTTGTCTGACTCACATGACGCGGGAACCGGGCCGTAAAGGGGCCTGTCGTATTTCCAGACAACCGCGTCCGGTGGGCAGAACTTTCCCTGGATTCAGACGGCCCGAGGGATCGAAGAGGCTTTTGAACCGACCGATGTAGTCCAGTGAATCCGGCCCGAACAGCCTGCCCATCAGCTCATTCTTCTCCATGCCGACGCCGTGTTCACCGGTGATGGAGCCGCCGACAGAGATGCAGTAGGTCAGGATGTCCTCACCGGCCGCTTTGGCCCGTTCCAGTTCCCCCTCCACGTGCGGATTGAACAGGATGATGGGATGCATGTTGCCGTCTCCGGCATGAAAGATGTTGCTGATGCCGAGGTTATGTTTCTTCGCTACTTCAGCGATGTAGCGCAGGGTGGGGGCGATCTGGGTACGCGGCACCACGCCGTCCTGCACGTAATAAGACGGGCTGACGCGCCCGACCGCGCCGAACGCATTCTTGCGGCCCTTCCAGAGCAGGTCGCGCTCTTCGGCGCTCTTCGCAACCCGGAATTCCCTTGCGCCACACCGTTCGCAGACTTCCCGAATCTGCTCGGTTTGCTCTTCGACCGATTCCACAAGACCTTCCAGTTCGATGAGCAGAACTGCCGCTGCGTCCATGGGGTATCCGGCATGGGTAGCTTCTTCCACCATGCGGAGCATTTCGCCATCCAGCATTTCCACGGCGACCGGAGTGATGCCGCGGGCGGTGATATCGGCAATGGTATCCGCGCAGTCTGACGCCGAGTTATAGATGGCGAGGATGGTCTTGACCTTTTCCGGCTGTTTCATCAGCCGCACGATGACTTTGGTGATCAGCACCATGGTTCCCTCTGAGCCGGTTAGCAGGCCGACCAGATCCAGGCCCGGGGAATCCGGTTCCATCCCGCCGGTTGAGTGCACCGTGCCATCGGGAAGTACGAATTCCAGGCCCAGGACGTGGTTGGTGGTGACGCCGTAGGCGAGGGTATGCGGGCCGCCGGCATTTTCAGAAACGTTGCCGCCGATGGTGCAGGCGCGCTGGCTGGAGGGGTCCGGCGCATAGAAATAGCCCATGCCCTGCACGGCGAGCGAAATATCCAGATTGACGACGCCGGGTTGCACGACCATGCGCTCGTTAGCGAGATCGATTTCGAGGATTTTGTTCATCCTGGCGAAGCCGATGGTCACGCCGCCGGCGCGCGGGATGGCCCCGCCGCTCAGGCCTGTACCTGCGCCGCGCCCGACAATCGGCACGCCGCATTTCGCAGTGATCCTGACGATGGCTGAGACATCCTCAGTGGTTCTGGGGAAGACGACCATTTCCGGCCGCGCCTTGTCCACGCTGCCGTCATATTCATAGAGACTCAGATCTTCCTGCCGGTCCAGATAGCCTTTGGGACCGACAATTGCGATCAGTTCCTTCTTCGCCGCGTTCGGTAGCGGCACACGTTCGAATACGGGCTCAGAGGAGTGACTGGACATGTTGCAGCATCTGCGGGGAAGCCCACGGTTGTACGGAAATATATTTCTCCACCACTTTGCCGTTGCGGTCAATCAAATAGCTTTCGGGGTACTGAATGGTACCGTAGCTCTGGTTGATGTTTTGCTCGGGGTCGCGTGCGGTGAGGTACGCGAGAGGGCTGGTTTGCAGGAACTTCCTGTAGACAGCTTCATCCTTGTCCACGCTGACGCCCAGGATGACCAGACCTTTCGGTCCCAGCTGGCGCGACATTTCGTTGAGCCCGGGGATTTCCTCGATGCAGGGTGGGCACCAGGTGGCCCAGAAGTTGAGCAGGAGAAGTTTTCCGCCGTAGTCACGAGCGGTCACCGTCTTGCCTGTGTCGGTCCGGATGCTGAAGTCGGGGGCCTTGTCGCCCGCGTTGACGATGGTTTCGTGCAGGGACGTGTAAAGGGCAACGCAGAACAGCGCCATCATAAGGGCGAGAGCGGCCTGGAGTATTCGGTCGGACTTCATTTTCATTATTTTTTGTGCGCAGCACCGGAGCTCCGGCTTCCACGCGATTCGGTTTCCTATAATTCTAACGGACGGGTATCGGGCGAGTTTTCTTCCATGATCATTTCCAAGAAGGTCGAGTTTTCCGCTTCTCATATTTGCCGGTCGCCGCAGCTCTCTGACGCCGAGAATGAGCGGGTTTACGGGGCTGCTTCCAACCCTCTGGGCCATGGCCACAACTATATTGTGGAGGTTGCGATTGAGGGCGAACCGGAACCTGTGACGGGGATGATTCTGGACCTGAAGCATCTCAAAGAGATTTTAGAAGACAAGGTGCTGAGTGTCTATGATCACCGGCTTCTGAATCGCGAAGTGGAACCGTTTGACAGGATGGTGCCGACGGTTGAAAACATCGCCATCGACATCTGGAACCGGCTGGAGCCGCACATCGATTCGACCGGACGGGCGAAATTGTTTTCCGTGCGGGTACATGAGACCAATGAGCTGTTTGTGGAGTATCGGGGCGGGCAATGAGAGTTTACCTCAGCAGGAAATATGGCTTTTGCGCTTCGCACCGTCTGCATTCCCATGCGCTGACGGACGCGCAAAACCGTGCTATTTATGGAAAATGCAATAATCCGAACGGGCACGGGCATAACTATGAGGTTGAACTGACTGTTACCGGTTTGGTGGATCCTGTGACCGGGCGGGCTGTGGACATTGCGACTCTGGATCGTCTGGCCGAGGCGCAGATTCTGGGGCCATTCCGGTACCGCAATTTGAACGAAGAGGTTGAGGAGTTTCGCGAGTCCGTGCCGACCACGGAGAACATGGCGAGTGAAGTGGACCGTCGATTGCGAGCCGTTTGGAGTGCTGTTTTCTCTTCGACGGGCCCGCGCCTTGAAAAGGTTCGCATCTGGGAGACGGAACGCAACATCTGTGAAATATCGGAGCGGTCATGAATACAAAGCGCGCGGTTGTGAAAGTTTTTGAGCCACAGAAAGCACCCCTGCCCATTGCTCCGCTCGTCTCCGGGATGCTGGAGGCGCTGGGTGAAAACCCACAACGTGACGGCTTGCTGCGGACCCCGGAGCGCGTCGAGAAAGCACTACGGTTTCTGACGAGCGGCTACACAACCGACCTGAAAAAGCTGGTGAATGACGCCATTTTCGAAGTCAAATACGACGAGATGGTGATTGTGAAGGATATCGAGTTCTTTAGTATGTGTGAGCACCACATGCTTCCATTCCACGGCAAAATGCACATTGCGTATATCGCGAATAGCCGCGTGATCGGGCTGAGCAAACTGCCGCGTATTGTAGACGCTTTCGCGCGCCGCCTGCAGATTCAGGAACGTCTGACGCAGCAGATTGCCGAATGTATCCAGGATCTGGTGGATCCCCAGGGCGTGGCTGTAGTGGCTGAAGCGCAGCATTTCTGCATGATGATGCGCGGGGTGCAGAAGCAGGAGTCTTCCACGGTGACCAGCGCAATGCTGGGCGCTTTTCGGACGAATAAAGAAACCCGCGATGAGTTTCTTTCGTTGATTCGCAGCGGCCGATAGTTCGCCAGCTGACTTCTGACCTGAGTCGCTCCAGGAGATCGGCCACTCCGAGTTGCGGGGCCCACTCGGCCATGTAGGCCCAGTCGAGCTCGCTTCGTGTAGCGACGCCGAGAACGTCGGCCCACTGCCGGTCAGAGACTTCCCCTCCCATTCGGTACCAGCGCAGCTTCGACAGGATTGTGTCCTCCGGGCTGGCTACAGGCAACTGGATGGGCCGACCGCCGGGCACAACCCAGTTCTGTAGGGTGGAGCGGGTGAGTTCGGACTGGTTAAATCCATTGTCCCCTACCGGGAAGATATCGATTTTGAAGGCGCTGGCCAGATGCAGAACGTTGAATGCTCTGCCCATCCGGATGGAAAACCTGGCTTCGTCCGGGTCCATATAGAAATCTGTTGCTACCGCTGCGGCGATAGAATCTACATCGCCGGGCGTGAGTGCCACCAGAAGGTCCACACCATTGGTGAAACGCGGGACGCCGTGGATGGAACTCGCCACTGAACCAACGGCGAAGTGCCGAAGCCCAAGATCGGTCAGGACCTGAAGGAATGCCGCGAGAGCTTCGTTCACAACTGAAGGTCGTCCGCCTCGGCGCCATATGCGCCGCGCACCATTTCAGCTCCGAGGCGGCGCGCGGCCACACGAAGAAAGACCTCTCGCTCCGTCGCGTCAGGCCGCTTGCGGCGCTCTTCTGCCATGTAGGTGGCATTGATCGTCTCGTACATTTCAATGACCTGGGCGTACTTCGTTTCGGGAGGCAGCCTGTGGTTCAGATGCAAAAATACGCTCAGAGCGTCGGGGTGTGTGTCTGCCATCCATCCGTGGCTGAATTTCATGCTGGTTCCTGCCATCACCATCAGAATACAGGTTCGCCGCCGGTCCGATTGCCCCTGTAAAAACCAGCCAGTGGCAAGACCGCCGACGCTACCTGTATACATTGATGTCGTGCGCTCTTGATCAGCCCCACCAGGATTCGCCGGGGGCGAGGTGGGCTTTGGCGACATCTGGATTCAGCTCCACGCCATAGCCCGGCTTGTCCTGGATGGTGAAATAGCCGTTTTCCCAGAAGGGGCCTTCCCTGATCACAAGGTCGGGCCACCAGGGGACCCAGTTGGCCAGTTCGTGCACGCGGAATTCCCGCATGGCTGACGCGGCGTGGGCACTGGCGATGGTGCCAAGAGGGCTGGCCGGGTTGTGGGCTGCGGTCCAGATGTAATAAAGGTCGGCGAGGTCTGCGATTTTCTTCGATTCGAGCAGTCCCCCGGACTTCGGAATATCAATATGGACGCCGCTGGTGGCCTGCTTCGTGATCAATTCACGGAATCCGCCACGAGTGTACAGATTTTCGCCGGTGCAGATGGGAACGCGGACGGCGTGTGTGACGCGGGCCATTGCTTCAATATTGTCTGGCGGGACCGGGTCTTCCAGCCACATGGGCTTCACCGGTTCGAGGGCGTTGGCCAAAGTGATCACGTCCTGAACGTCATAGCGCCAGTGCGCTTCAACTGCGAAATCGATGTCGGGACCGAGTTCCCCGCGGACAGTCTCCATGGCCCTGACGATGCGCCGAATATCCTTCGCCGTGAGGTTGCGTGCGTAAGGATCGTGGCCAGGTTCGGTGAAATTCGGGTCGACGCGGGGAGGAATTCCGTCGCCCTGAAACTTAAATGCTGTCCAGTTCCATTTTTCAGCACGGGCTTCTGCCACGAAATCCTTGTAGCGCTGCATATCTTCCAGATTGCCGGCGGGGCTCTGCATGGTGCGGTAGAAGCGAACTTTGTCGCGGAATCTGCCGCCCAGCAGATTGCAGACAGGCGTTTCGAGCATCCTGCCGACGAGATCCCACAGAGCGATTTCAATGCCGCTGGCTGCCGTGACCGTGACGCCAGCCATGGCACCCGCACCGGCGCTCTTCATCAACATCTTGGTGTAAAGTTTGTCGACATTGAGGGGATCTTCGCCGACGATATGCTGCCTCAGCTGATTCAGCACCAGGTCTTTGACGCCGGGACCCCAATACGCCTCGCCGATGCCGTAAAGGCCAGGCTGATCGGTTTCGATTTTGATGAGGTTCCAGTCCCAGGTGCCGCGGACGATCATAACTTTCACGTCACGGATTTTCACCTTGCCTTTCAGCGCGGCAGCGGCTTTCCAGTGTGAGCCGGAAAACAGGAATCCTGCGGCGGCCATGGCGGTACTGTTGAGAAAATCGCGACGATTCAGTGAAGAACTCGGCATAGCAGGAATTCTATCGCTTTCATCATGGCGGTGGCAGGGCGGGGTGGTCGCTATAGTTGAAGTATGGGTTTTTTCAGGGGCGTCGTCCTCCTCCTTGCCGTAACTTTCGGAGGCGCTCAATTGCAGGCGTCAATCATTCCGGTGATGCATCTGGACGAGGCGACCCTCAAGGCATACCAAGCCTACGTCGACAACTTTGAAAAGACGGTTTTCGACGACTTTTATAAGACCGGAAAGATGTGGATCGACAACAGCGAATGCTGCGGAAAGCGCGGTGCGCCGGATACTTCGAAGATTGTGGTGCAGCCCCGGCGGAACGAAGATGTCGCGCGCGGCAGCATCCATCATTTTTCCGGCACGCTGTTTGTGAAGGGCGGAACGATTGAGTCTGTCCGGAAGGTGATGGAAGACTACGAACACTACGTGCAGATTTTCAAGCCGGACCTGGGTGCGGCTTCGGGAAAGCGCGAGGCCGACAGCACCCCGGAAGACGAGCACTACACGTCGAAACTCCTGCTGGTGCAATCCACCGTGTGGATGGCGGTGAACTACGACACCTTGTATGACACGCGCTATCGCCGCCCGGCGAAAGACCGCTGGACGACGCGTTCGGTGGCAAACTACATCCGCGAGTGGAAAGATACGAAGAATCAGGCGGCAGGCACGTATCCCGAGGGCGATGATCACGGATTTCTGTGGAAAACGAACACCTACTGGCTGGTTCGGGAACGAAATGGCGGCGTGGATATTCAGGCGGATTCGATCGCGCTTTCCCGCACAAGCCCCCTCGGTTTCGGTTGGTGGGGAACCAAACGTTCAAAAGATGCTGTCGACAAAATGCTCCGCGACGTCCAGGATGCCATGGCCAATCTGAAATAGCCTGCCCCGTACTACTTTATTCGCTACCTTAAGTGGCCGGGTGTCCAGCGGCGTTTCCATGGCCGGGCCGCCCGCAATGTCACATTAACTTCTTCGAGAGAGCCAAAGAATCCCACGAAGCATTCTTCCAGATCTGCCGGTCGCCGCCGCTTCTGTTGAAAATCCCTGTGGCGAAACTGATCGGAGCTTGCGATGACGGCGGTGCCCATGGGGCGGTATTCATGTGTACCCTGCGCCCACGCGAGGCTTTCGCTCTGATCAATCCATACGGCAAATCCCATTCCGGAGTTCCCCCTGTCCTGTCGTTGATGATAGTCTCGCATGAGAAACGGAGATCAATAGATGAAAACTACGCTCGTCCTTGCCCTGCTTGCCCTTTCGGGCACTTCATTATTTACTGCCACCGCTCATGCCGCCACCACGGTAAAGAAGTCTGACTACGGAAAAATGCCGGATGGCACTCCGGTGACGATGTTTACGCTGACGGCCGAGGGGGGCGTTGAGGCCCGGATCATTACTTATGGCGGAATTCTGGTTTCGCTGAAGACGCCGGATCGAAAGGGGGTGGTGGGGGATATTGTGCTGGGGCACGACTCTCTGGCCGACTACATGGCGGATAAGGGTACCTATTTTGGAGCGCTGGTGGGCCGCTATGCCAACCGGATCGGGAATGCAGCTTTCACGCTGAATGGCGTGACCCACAAACTTTCGAAGAATGACGGGCAAAATTCCCTGCATGGCGGCCCGACCGGTTTTGCTAAACGAGTGTGGTCGGGCAGGGAAATCCCCGGTGGCGTGGAGTTAACCTGGCTGAGCAAAGATGGGGAAGAGGGCTACCCAGGCAACCTTAATACGGTGGTTACTTATATCCTCACCAGCAGGAGCCTGCAGGTGCACTACACCGCGACGACCGACAAGGCCACGGTTGTCAATCTGACCAATCATTCTTATTGGAATCTGAAAGGCGACGGGGATATTCTGGGCAACCTGCTGACGATTCATGCAGACAGGTTTACTCCGGTGGACGCGGGCCTGATCCCCACGGGAGAATTAAAATCTGTGGCCGGCACGCCGTTCGATTTCCGCAAGCCAACTGCCGTTGGGGCGCGAATTAACCAAAATGACCCACAGCTGAAGCTCGGTCACGGTTATGACCATAACTGGATTCTCAATCGCACAGGGAGTGGTCTGGAAATAGCGGCACGGGTAGAGGAACCCACCACGGGCCGTTTTCTGGAAGTATTTACTGATCAGCCTGGCGTACAGTTTTATACGGGAAATTTCCTCAATGGAAGCGTAAAGGGAAAAGGCGCAAAGCCCGCCAATTTACATACGGCTTTGTGTCTGGAAACCCAGCATTATCCAGACAGCCCGAATAAGAAATCGTTTCCATCGGCGGAGTTAAAGCCCGGCGGGAAATATGAAACTACAACTGAGTTTCGATTTGGCGCGAAGTAGTCTGTGGGATGGCACCTCATTTTTGCGATGTTTACATAATTTTACAAATCTGATTGTCGCTCACTTACATCCCTTAAACCGACCGGGTTGCGGTTTCCCCGGTGACCTTTTGGCGCAGTGGCTGCAGTCGTCGTTGGGTGTAGCCCGGATTGGGCTTAGCTCAGGAGGCCTTGGCCAGGAAAATTCCTGGTCCTGCGAAATGCTCCGTTTCCTCCGGCGAGTCACTGGCAAAAGGGTGGCGGATCATGTCCACGTTTTCGGCAACGCACGTGCGTTCCTGAGCGGTTGCGGGAACCGGGTCCTGTTCTGTTTCACTAACGAACGACAGTTCTGATTCGGTATATGCTTCTTTACTACTTTTGTCTGAGGTCAATCGCTGTGAAACTGGATATAACCGACTTTCCTGTCACGCTAAGCGACAGGAAAATTGCCAACAAATGCGTCATGATGTCACCCGGATCGTGTGAGTCCATTGGAAAAACGGATTCTCCTGCTCGTCGAAGGATGCCCGGTTCCGGACGACGGCGTCTTTCTCCGAGGCGAGCATCTTTTGTTGCCGGCTACACATTTCAAAAACAAAGCAGCCAATTTGGCCACCCAGGAAAATTACCAGGGTCAGTGGTTAGAGTGGAGTCAGGTAAGGCGTCATGCTCACAAACGTGCCTCAGATTCCTCCTGGGTGTTTGGTGTGACAAAAAGCACCTTATATGTGCCGAAATGTCTCATTTTAGTGCCGCCGTCAGGGTCCTGACCGTACTGGAACCACCGCCTTCCGGCCCTGTACATGTAACCTTTGCTTTGCTCTACTAGGAGAAGTATGGATACGTCAAACTTAGTCCGCCAGATCTCTCAACAGATTCTGTGGCTCACAGCTCTGAGCTGCACCGGATTTGCCGGCACGTTGTCGCCGGAATTCAAATCCTTCCCCGCGTCGCGGACCTTGGATGTGATTGTCCAGTACAGCCGCGGCGAGTCACCTGAATTCGCATTCGGCGCGAAACTCGCCGACGTTCCGGGCGGAGCCATATTCCGCATGACGGCGGCGCAGGCTGCCCTTGTGGCATCCAGCCAGGCAGTCACGTCGGTGACTCCAGCCGCTCGAGTCGTTTACAGTTCCGGCGCTCCAGCTGCGGGCTACGACTTCATGCCCCAGGCGATTCAGCGAGGGTCCCCGGTTAACGGTTGGCCGCTTTTCCAGGGATTCGGTGTCGGGGTTGTGATCATCGACAGCGGCATCCGGGTAAATGCTGATCTGCTCGGCAGCGTAGTCTATTCCGAGAACTTCTCCGCGGACGCCGGCAAAGAGGCAGATGACCAGTTCGGACACGGTACGCACGTTGCCGGCCTGATTGCGGGCAAAGGTCTGCTCTCACTTGGATTTAACAACACCATACATGGCGTTTCTCCTGGTGCTCGCCTGATCAACCTGAAGGTTCTGGATAAGAACGGCGCTTCCACTGACGCGCAAGTCATCCAGGCGATTGGCCGGGCTGTTCAACTGAAGCAGAAATATCCGGAATGGAACATCAGGATCATTAATCTTTCTCTTGGTCGCCCGGTGTATGAAGTTTCCGCACTGGACCCGCTTTGCCGTGCGGTCGAGATCGCGTGGGAGAACGGCATTGCAGTAATCGTGGCAGCTGGTAATGAGGGGCGTTTGAACACGGCCTTGACCAAGGGTTACGGAACCATTGCGTCGCCGGCCAACGATCCGCTGGTGATTACCGTTGGTGCCATCAATACGGAAGCTACACAGAAGACCTCGGACGACCTGATGACGAGTTACAGCTCGAAGGGCCCGACGATTATTGAGCACGTGGTCAAGCCGGATCTGGTTGCTCCCGGCAATAAGCTCTTCGCGGTTTCCGCAGCAGGTTCTTACCTGGCGACTCAACCACAGTCCATCTCATACGCGGAAGATCACAGCGGGAAGAATTATCTTGCCCTCAGCGGCACCAGCATGGCGGCCGCAGTTGCCTCCGGCGCGGCAGCCGCCATTCTGTCCGACGAGAATCTGACTCCCGACCAGTTAAAGGCCCGTCTGATGAAGACCGCCACGAAGCTCGGTCGCGATTCCTATCCGATTTCGGTGACAGACCCGACCACTAACAAGACGACGACTTACACCGTGACGAACGACATCTTCACGGTTGGAGCAGGGTACCTGAACCTCTCTGCTGCTCTGGCGGCGAAGGGGCGGCCCAACTTCACGATTCCCGCCAGCCAAAACGCGGCTTCTCCTGTCGCTGTCTTCAAAAAGGTCAAGGGCGTTGGCACCGTGGTTCTGAAGAACTACTCGACGGTGTGGGGCAGCAGTGATTCCACAGTGTGGGGAAGCGGCGGTTCCACCGTATGGGGTAGTGGCGGTTCGACGGTCTGGGGCAGCGGCGGTTCCACTGTATGGGGTAGTGGCGGTTCGACGGTCTGGGGCAGTTCGACGGTGTGGGGCAGCTCACCCGGAGACGACACGGGCGCAATCAGTTCGGTTCCGCCGGGATCCTCTTTTGACGGTTCCACCGTCTGGGGTAGCAGCGAGTCAACAGTCTGGGGCAGTTCCACTGTTTGGGGTTCCAGCCCGGACAGCCCAACCGGTGACACCGCTGCATTCGGCACCCTTTGGAGTCTGAGTGAATCCACCGTGTGGGGTAGCTCGACTGTGTGGGGCAGTTCGACTGTGTGGGGTAGTTCGACCGTCTGGGGCAGTATCCTTGGTGGCGATCCAGACTCCGGCAGCACGCTCACCGGCGACGGCAACTAGCACCGATCATAAAAAAGGCCCCGATCCTTCCAAGGATCGGGGCCTTTTTTATTTCCCGCGAATAGAACTACCTGAGGCCCTGGCTCTTCAACCACCCAACCAGCGCCGCAGGGTCATCGGAGATGATCGCGTCGGAGCCTGCGGCCACCAGTGATTCCCATTCTGCGGGTAGGTTTGATGTCCATGGCACCACAGCCAGTCCGGCTGCATGCGCCGCCTCCACCTTCTCTGCCGTCACCAGGTGATACTCAGGGCTCAGCAGCGTGGCTTCGAACTCCTTTGCGATCTGCAGCCAGTCTCCTTGCCGCTGAAAGAGCGCCGCACGCGGGAGTTCCGGCGCCAGCCTCTTCATCGCATGCAGGGTCCGGGGATCAAAACTCTGCAGGATGAACCGCTTTTCCATGCCATGCGCTCTGACGGACTTCAGAATCAGAGCAGCGAAGTCTTCCGGTGTCGGGGTGAGTTCCGGCTTCGCGGCAAAGATCTTCGTTTCGACGTTGAAGTGGACCTGGTTACCGTACCCAAGGTCGAATACTTCATCCAGTGTGGGAATTCTCGCCCCCGGCACGGGAACCTGCTCTTTGAACCCAGGATTTTTCTTAGTCCCGCAGTCGTACTCCCGCAGTTGGCTGAGTGTCAGGCTCCGAATCGGAATGTTCAATACCGGTCCCGAACAGATCGCCGGATTCAGCATGGGGTCATGCGAGACCACGGCCACGTTATCTTTGGTGACGGCCACGTCCAGTTCAAGCACGTCAACACCCTGCTCCAACGCATAGCGGAATGCCGGGAGCGTGTTCTCCGGTCGGAGTGCGCGGGCTCCGCGATGCCCGTGGACCTGGACTCTTCTTTTCCCGGCACCCTGCAAACCCGCTGCAGCTACCCCCATTAACGTCCCTGTGAAAACACGCCTGGAAATCATAAGAATTCCGAGTCTCTCACGCCGATATTTCAACTCAATGAATGGTCCTGGTCTTGCCGTTCATATAATCCATCAGCAGGTACTGCCCCAGAGTATCGGGCGTGGTGAAATACGCCTTCCCGCGACACAACTCGGTGATTTTCTGAACGAACTGGATCAGTCCATAGTCGCTTGCCAGCATGAAGGTGTTGATCAGGATGCCCTGCTTCTTGCAGCGATTGACCTCTTCGAGGGTGCGGCTGATCACCAGCGGGTCCAGCCCAAAGGCATTTCGGTAGGTGCTGCCGTCATCAAGCGTCAGTGCGGAAGGCTTGCCGTCAGTGATCATGACAATTTGCTTCATGTCCTTACGTTCCTGTTGCAGCAGCCGCTGCGCCAGAATCAGGCCATCCCGGGTATTGGTGTAGTACGGCCCCACCTGGACGCGAGCCAGTTCTCCGATACGCACTTCTTCTGCCGAATCGTGGAACAGGACGCATCGCAGGCTGTCGCCGGGATATTGGGTACGGATGAGATGCGCCAGCGCCATGGCGACCCGTTTGGCGGGCGTGAAACGGTCCTCGCCGTAAAGGATCATGCTGTGACTGCAGTCGAGCATCAGGACGGTCGCGCAGGAACTCTGGTATTCACTCTGGTGCACATGCAGATCTGAATACTCCAGCTCAATAGTCGATCTCTCACCCGGTTTTGCGCCCCCGCCCCCCAGCTTGACGCCCCCGCGACGGACGGCGGAAAACAAGGTCTCGCTGATATCCAGATTGAGCGTGTCGCCGAACTCATACTGTTTGGTCGCGCCGGAAGACTCAATACCAGTAGCCAGATCGCGGGTGTCATGCCGTCCAAAGCTCGACTTGCCCAGCGAACCCAGCAGGTCTTTCAAGGTCTTGAACCCGAGGAAGTCCAGCGACTTATCGGTTACCTCAAAACGGGCTTCACCGGCACCACCACCAGCGCCCTGGCCTTCCTGCCCATCAACGGAAATGTGACCTTCCGCGGCCAGCTTCTGCACCAGACTGTCCAGCAACTGTTCCATTTGCTCCGGAGAAAGCGCCGCGAGCTTCTCCATCATTTCCCGCAGACGGTCGTCCGGGAAAAGGTCCCCACTCTCGAGTGCCCGCAGGATGGCCTGTCTGAGTTCTTCAAGGCTCTTCGGATCGCTGTCCGTTCCCCGGCCCGAATAGCCGCCATACTGAAAATTGAAGCCGCTCTCCAAAAGGAAGTCCGCCAGCGCCTCCATCAACTCCTGCGAGTCAATGCCGAAATCGTCTCCGTTGTATTTGGCAAACCTGACCCACTTCATCGCCTGGCCTCCTGACCTGCGCCCGACCTAGTTGAACTGCCGCCGTTGTCTCGCCTTAGGGCTTTCTTCAGACTCGGCCTGCTGCCGTTTACGCTCATCTGCCGTGAAGCTGCGTTCTTCGTTGCGACTCAGCTTGCGGTGAGCATACAGGCCTTCCAGGATGAACTCTCCTGCCGCAGCCCGCACGGCGTCCGGTTCATTGGCAGTCAATCCGAGCGCGCCGGTTTTCTCCATCAGTCCCTGGATGGCGTTTAATTGGCTTACCATTTCAGCAGAATCAGCGTCGGCCCCCAGTTTCAGGGACCCACCGAGTTCGAACCATGTCACCACCGGTTGCAGGTTGAGGCCTTCGAAATACCGGTCGAAGACTTTGCCGACGGCGAGGCGTATCAGCTCTCTGGCAACGGCGTCGCCGCCCTTGAGTTCGCCTTCGTATTCGAGCTCGATCTTGCCGGTGATTGCCGGCAGAGCTGCATACAGGTCGAGGACGCGTGGGACTGTCAGGTCTTCCCCGTTCTGGAACGCACGACGCTCGGCATTGGAGACCACGTTCTCAGTCACGGAAATCGGCAGCCGCTGGGAGACCCCGGATCGCTTGTCGACGCGCTTGTCTTCTCTGGCCGAAAAAGCCAGTTGCTCAATCACTTCAGCCATGTAGCGCGGCACACGAATGTCTGTATCCCTGGCGGTCCAGGCCTCGGCACGGGTAATCTCGATGCCGTGTTCCAGCGTGGCCGGGTAGTGGGTGCGGATCTCACTGCCAATGCGGTCCTTCAGTGGTGTGATGATCTTGCCGCGGGCCGTATAGTCCTCCGGATTCGCGGTAAAAACCAACAGTAAATCGAGCGGCAGGCGGACCGGGTAGCCTTTGATCTGCACATCGCCTTCCTGCATGATGTTGAAGAGCCCCACCTGAATCTTTCCGGCCAGGTCCGGCAGCTCATTGATGGCGAAGATGCCCCGGTTCGCTCTGGGCATCAGGCCATAGTGGACGGTCAGTTCGTCTGAAATATCCTGACCACGCCGGGCAGCCTTGATGGGATCGATATCGCCGATCATGTCGGCGATGGTGACGTCGGGCGTGGCGAGCTTTTCGATGTAGCGGCTTTCGGCGGACAACCAGGCCAGCGGCGTCGCATCGCCGAGCTCCGCGATCAGCGTCTTACAGCGGCTGCAAAGTGGCGCCCAGGGGTTGTCACGGATCTCACAACCGGCCACACAGGGAATCCACGGGTCCAGCAGCGTGGTCAGCATGCGGATCAGGCGCGTTTTTGCCTGCCCGCGCAGGCCCAGCAGGATGAAATTGTGTCGCGAAAGCAGCGCGTTCACCACCTGCGGCACCACGGTGTCTTCGTATCCGACGATGCCTGGAAAGAGTGGTTCGCCGCGCTTCAACCGGGAGATGAGATTGGAACGGAGTTCGTCTTTCACGGATCGCGTGGCGGAGAATGTTTCTGAGAACGGACTGGTTCGCAACTCGCCCAGCGTCTTTGGCAACTGCAAATTGGAGTAGACCACGGCTGATCCCGATCTTAGCAGGATGGCCCGACCGCGCTTCGGCTTATTCGGGGTTAAACTCGAAGACTTCGCCGTTGCATCGGAACACGAGGTGTCCACCGGTCAGGGACTTTGCCTCATGACTGAGCGGGATAAACACGGCACCGTCGGTGGACTCTCCCGGAGCCAGCCTTGACTGTCCCAACGCGATTGCGGAAGCCGTGGCGGCGGCTTTCAGCCGGGTGGGCATACCGTAAGCCAGCGCATTTTGTCTCCGCTGTTCGTATCCGTTATTGGAGCGCATGTGGGGGATGCCGTAAAGCGCGCCTTCATACGACGTCACCAGCTTCACCACATCGGCGTGCGAAGCCCGATCCAGCAGCAGATCGACCATTTGATTGGCGGGCAGGCCCAACATGGTCAAGTCGGGCCGCACGTAGGAAAACAGTTCCGGCTTTACCGTCCAGTAGATCTGCGAACCGTTGGAGATGGATACCTGAATGAGTCCAAACCCTGCCACGTGGTTTGGCAGTTGCGTGACGATGACCGTGAGACCCCTGTGGGTTGCTGTCTGGAATTTCAGGCCGTTGGCCTCATACTCAATAACCTGCGCCGTCGCGGCAGGTGCCGCGACCAGCAGCAGGCAGACTGAAAAAAAATGACGGCGAATTGTTTGCAGCTTTTGGCCCTGATTCTTCACACGCTCTTCATTCAGATTAGCGCCTATTTGATTTCCGTGATGATAAAAGGGCCAGGGCCATCGGGCACCTTATTCCAGAGAACTTCGGCCGTCTTCTCATTGACCGCCACAAAGTGCGGAGCCCTCACGGGGCCTCTGGCGCGGTACACCCTGACTTGTGCGTTTTCGAGGAGTGCCTTGCCCGGTTCGGGCGACGCCGCGGATCCCTTTGACCGAACCTCAATTTCCACAATCCGAATTGGAGTTGTTGAGACGTTCTGACTGGTATGCATGCCGTTCGCCGGGCTCCACGCCACGTCGCCCGCCTTCCAGTGCTGGTCATCCGTTTTGCCGTTCGCGTACTTGATCTGGATATTGCCGGAGTCCAGATAGATCATGACGCGGCCTTCTTTGTGTTCGTGCAGAGTGCCGGGTTTCGTCACTGGTTGATCCACCACGGACAGAACGCGAACAAATTCATTCTCCACCGGAATATTTCGGTTTTGGGCTAACAGCAGGGCGAGTGGCGTGAACAACAACAGCAGGCGCATACGGCCAAGTCTATTACGAAGGCGTGCGGTTCCACCACTTTCCACCACAAGTTCTGATTTCCAGCTGTAAAGAGTCCGCTGGTGGCAAGACTACCGGCGCCTCCGGCACCCACCTGCGCGTCACCGGACAGAGCTGTCCCACAAACGGACACCGCGGCAGGTCGTAATGTGCAGAGCCTCTAAATGCGGTGCAAAACTACCCCGGAAAACGGAACGAACGGAGCATCTCTGCGTATAAGAAGGAAAGCTGTGATGCGGCTCCTTTTCTCACGCCCTGCCCTCATCAAACTGAGTTTCCTCTTCAGTGCGTGGACGGCCTATGGTCTCCTCTGCAGCTGGCAGGCCCACTACTGGTATTCGTTCAGCAGGAACCCCATGTCGTGGGCCGATGCGTTTCGCTTCGAACTCACTTACGCATGGCTGTGGGGCGCTTTCACCCCTGTCATCATCTGGTTCGCCACACGTTTTCGCCTGGAGCGGCGGCACTGGTACCGCAACCTCTCGGTCCATTTGGGAGTGGCGATTGTCCTGGTCCCGGTGATCAAGCTCTCGTTTGATCTGGTGGCTTTCCCGCCGGGTTCACCATTCCGTGATTTTGCGTGGTCAAAGCTGTTTCGTTCCGTTGAATCCACTTACGACATGGGCGTGTTGCTGTATACCGTGGTGCTTCTTGTGGAGCATGCCGTGATTTATTACCAGCGATATCAGTCCGGCCTGATAAAAGCCTCCCAATTGCAAACACAGTTAATTCAGGCTCAGTTGCAGGCGCTAAAAATGCAGCTTCATCCACATTTTCTGTTCAATACTCTTCACACAATTACGGCGCTGGTGCATGAAGACCCGGAAATGGCGGAAAAGACGATCACTCGCCTGGCCGAACTGCTGCGGCTGTTTCTGGCAAACAGCAGTATTCATGAGGTGCCGCTGAACGAGGAGCTGCGCATTCTGGACCTGTATCTGGAGATCGAAAGGGCGCGGTTCGAAGACCGGCTGCGGGTGCACTACAATGTGCCGGCGGCGTTGCGCGGAGCGACGGTACCGAACCTTGTCCTGCAGCCGCTGGTGGAGAACTCCATTCGGCATGGAGTCGGCAGAAAGGCCGGGCCCGGGTGGATTTCCGTTGTGGCCGAACGTGAAGGGGAGACCCTGGTTTTGCTGGTTACCGACAACGGCACCGGTTTTCCGGAAGAGACGAAGGCGCCCGTCCACCAGGGTATGGGACTGGGCATTACACGGGGGCGGCTAAAGTCTCTGTACGGGCCGCACCAATCGCTGGTTTTGCGGAATCTCCCGGCCGGGGGAGTTGAGGCGCGCATCACCATACCTTTCCGTGTCGAGGCAGCTGAAATTCAGAATCGGAGTGGAGCCCATGTCGAACTTCAAAGTATTGATTGTGGATGATGAAAGACTTTCCCGCAGGCGAATCCGGCGGTTGCTTACGCTGGAGCCGGAGTGTGAGGTCATCGGAGAATGCCAGAATGGTTCGGAAGCACTGGCCTTCCTGAACCGCGTTGGGCCTGACATTCTCTTCCTGGATGTACAGATGCCTGAACTCGACGGGTTTGAGGTGATTCGGGCACTGACGCAGTTACGTCCACTGATCATCTTCACGTCGGCCTATGAAGACTATGCGCTGCGCGCGTTCGAAGTGCAGGCGTTCGACTATCTGCTGAAACCGTTTGACGGTCGTCGCTTCCTCGACACATTGCAGCGTGCCAAGAAACAACTGCGTCAGGAGCGGGCTGGAGAATCTGACCGCCGTCTGGTGGAACTGATGGAGAACCTGGCCGTGCCGAAACCCCCACCGGATCGCATCGCCGTTCGAAACAATGGCCGGGTAGTGTTTGTGAAGCTGGAGGAGATTGACTGGATTGAAGCTTCAGACAACTATGTCTGCCTGCATTGCGCCCGTGAAACGCATGTGGTGCGGGAAACGATGAGTGAGCTGGAGTCGCGGCTCAATCCGGCGCATTTTCTGCGTGTGCACCGATCCGCCATTGTGAACCTGGATCGAATTAAGGAACTGCAGCCTTGGTTCCGGGGTGATTATCGCGTGATTCTTCGCGACGGGACCGAACTGACGCTCACGAAGAACCATCGTGAAAAGCTCGAATCCCGGTTGCTGCTGGGCGCGGCGCGTTAAAGCTCCAGATTTTTAAGGTAGTCGCGGAAGGCGGCGCCAAGATCGTGGCGCTGCAGCGCCAATTCCACGGTCGCTTTCAGAAAGCCCAGCTTGTCACCGGCGTCATATCGTTTACCTTCGAACTTGTAGGCGTAGATGGGACGGCTGCGCAAGAGGTGGCGCAATGCATCCGTCAGCTGGATTTCGCCACCCGCGCCCGGTTCCACTTTGCCGATCGATGTGAAGATATCAGGCGTCAGGATGTAGCGCCCGATGATGGCCAGATTCGAGGGCGCCTCGCTCTGTTTTGGCTTTTCCACCAGATCCCGGATGCGGAATACGCGGTCTTTGAATCCGTTATGCAGCACTGGTTCGGCGTCAATGCATCCGTAAGCGGAAATGGATTCCGGCGGCACTTCCATCACAGCCAGGACCGGCGCGCTGAAGAACTCATAAATATCAAGAAGTTGCCGGATGCAGGGAGTCTCCGCTTCAATCACATCATCAGCCAGCACCACCGCGAATGGCTCCGGCCCCACCAGTTCCTGGGCGCGCATCACCGCGTGTCCAAGGCCCAGCGCTTCCTTTTGCCTGATATACGAAACATCGATCATGTCCGAGACCTGGCGAACAATGCTCAACAGGTCTTTTTTGTTACGGGATTCGAGCAGGTGCTCCAGTTCGAAGCTCACATCGAAATGATCTTCAATGGCGGATTTACCGCGCCCGGTAACGATGATTATGTTCTGAATGCCGGAGTGGAGCGCTTCCTCGACGCCATATTGGATGATGGGCTTGTCGACAAGGGGCAACATCTCCTTGGGCTGAGCCTTTGTGGCGGGGAGGAATCGGGTACCAAGTCCCGCAGCGGGGAATACTGCCTTACGAACCTTTGCAGCTGACATCGCCTCTATGTTGGCACGACCGAACCCGTTAGCCGCGGTTTATCGGTCAACGCCTCATATGGTAAATTAGGGGTTTCCCAGAATCTATGGCCTACGTAATCGCGGAACCCTGCATTGGAACCAAGGACTCGGCATGTGTTGATGCGTGTCCGGTGGACTGCATACACCCCAAAAAAGACGACGCCCGTTTTGAAGGCGAAGAGCTGCTGTACATTGATCCGGTCGAGTGCATTGACTGCGGTGCCTGCGTGCCGGTCTGCCCCGTCTCCGCCATCTTTGCGCTGGATGACCTGCCGGAGAAATGGAACGATTTCACGGCCCGGAACGCCGCGTATTTCAAGCGCTGACAGTTCCGTCCGAATGTGATGGTGACTCACCTGACCGGTGTGGCAAGATTTTTCTTGCCACACCGGTCTTTTTGTTTGTGCCCGTCCGCCGGCTTCAGTCCGCTGCGCTGGTCTTGTTGATCGGACTAGAATAGACTATTGCTCACATCCTTGGAGAACAATTTGTCATCAACTACAGAGAGCCAAAGCCTGGAAACCCTGGCGATTAACACCATCCGCATCCTGTCCGCTGATTCGGTTCAGAATGCCAACTCCGGACATCCGGGCATGCCCATGGGCGCAGCTGCCATGGCGTATACGTTATGGACAAAGTACCTGAAGCACAATCCGTCCGATCCGGCGTGGTTTGATCGTGATCGGTTCGTGCTTTCGGCGGGACATGGCTCCATGCTGATCTACAGCCTGCTGCACCTCACTGGCTACGATCTTCCACTGGATGAGCTAAAGCGGTTCCGGCAATGGGGCAGCAAGACTCCGGGTCACCCGGAACGCGGCCACACGCCCGGCGTGGAAGTGGCCACCGGTCCGCTGGGGCAGGGCTTCAGCAACTCCGTTGGGATGGCAATGGCAGAAGCGTGGCTGGCTGCGAAGTACAACAAGCCGGGGCACAGCGTCGTCGGCCACCACACATACTCCATTTGTGGTGATGGCTGTCTCATGGAAGGCATCACGCAGGAGGCCGCGTCCATCGCCGGCCACCTGAAGCTGGGCAAGCTGATTGTGATGTATGACGACAACAAGATCACTCTTGCGGGCGGCACGCCGCTCTCGTTCACTGAGAACGTGGGAATGCGTTTTGACGCCTACGGCTGGCAGACCATTCATGTGGCGGACGGCAATGATGTTGCGGAGATCGCGGCGGCCATCGAAGCGGCGAAGGCTGATGTCGGACGCCCCACACTGATCCTGATTAAGACCCACATCGGGTTCGGTAGCCCCAAAAAACAGGACAGCTTCACCTCGCATGGCAACCCGCTGGGCGAAGACGAATTGCTGGCCACCAAAGCAGCGCTCGGCTGGCCTTCGACAGAGAAGTTTTTCCTGCCTGAATCGGCGCTGGCGGTGTTCCGTGCGGCGCTCGGCGAAGGTGCGAAATCGCAGGCCGACTGGCGTACACGTGTGGATGCGTATAAAGCTGCGTTCCCCGCTGAAGGTGCCGAGTTCGAAATGATCATGGCTGGTGCGCTCCCTGAAGATTGGGCTGCGGACATGCCGAAGTGGACTCCGGCGGACAAGCCCATTGCCACACGCGTGGCCGGCGGCGACGCCTTGAACGCTTTGGCGAAGCGCATTCCCAATATCGTGGGCGGCTCTGCCGATCTGAACCCTTCCACCAACACTGCCCTCAAGGGCATGGGTGACTTTCAGCCGGAGGGTGAGGGCGGAGCAGGCGCACAGGGTGCCGTTGGTGGTGTCTGGGGCTACGCGGGTCGCAACATGGCTTTCGGCGTTCGCGAACACGCCATGGGCGCGGCAGTGAACGGCATGGCCGCACACGGTGGCGTGCTTCCCTTCAGTGCCACGTTCTTTGTGTTCTCTGACTACATGAAGCCGGCCGTCCGCCTGGGCGCGCTGATGCAGATCAAGGTGTTCTACGTGTTCACGCACGACAGCATCGCGGTCGGCGAAGATGGTCCGACGCATGAGCCGATCGAACAGCTGGCGGGTGTTCGTGCGATCCCGGGGCTGACCGTTCTGCGCCCGGCGGATGCTACAGAAACTGCCGAAGCCTGGGCGTTTGCCGTGCAGCACAACGGCCCGACGCTGTTTGTGCTGAGCCGCCAAAATGTCTCCCACATCGACCGTTCGAAGGCGGTGGGTATCGATATCTCGAAGGGTGCCTACATCCTGTCCGAAGCTGAGGGCGGCAGTCCCGATGTGATTCTTATCGGGACGGGCACTGAAGTCGGCCTTTGTATGAAGGCGCAGGAAAAGCTGGCCGGATACGGCGTGAAGGCGCGCGTGGTCAGCATGCCCGGCATGAGCCTGTTTGAGAAGCAGGACGCGGCTTATCGTGAGAGTGTGTTGCCGAAATCGATCCGCAAGCGGGTCACGGTGGAAGCGGCTTCGACGTTTGGCTGGGATCGCTGGGCTGGTGATGAAGGCGTGATGATCGGGATTGATCACTACGGCGCTTCGGCTCCGGGCGATGTGATCCTGAAGAACTTCGGATTTACTGTGGGCGCGGTGGCCGGTGCGGCGCTGCGCTTGATGGGTAAGGAAGAAGAGGCGAAGGCGGAAGAAGGTTCGGGCGAAACGGCCTTTGCGGGGCCGACGCTGCACCACGCTTAGTATTTATCGGAACAGGGCGAGGTGAATAGCCTCGCCCATCGCCTGATAGCCCGCGTCGCTCGGGTGGAGCCCGTCTCCACTGTCGAACGCGGGCTTTACTTTGTTCGGGCTGGCCGGATCACGGAGGGCCTTATCGAAATCGATGATGCCGTCGAAGGCGTTGCCTGTGCGGATCCAGGCATTGACTGCCTCCCGGATCTTCGCTTTCTCCGGCGTCCAGTAGCCGCGTTTGATATTCGCCTCGCCTTCGAAAGGCGTGATGGTGGCGCCGATCACCTTGATGCCTTTCTCATGCGCGCGTTCGATCATTTGCTTCTGGCCGGCGATGATGTCTTCGGCAGTCACGGCTTCTGACGCGGGCGCGGAAGATCCCGCATGCCCGATGTCGTTAATACCCTCCAGAATGATCAGGTATTTCACGCCTGGCTGGGCGAGCACATCCTGATCGAAACGCGCCAGTGCGTTGATGCCGAACTGCGGGCGTTTTGACGCGTTGCCTTCGTGCAGAATCCGGTTGCCGCCGATCCCCATATCGACGACCGCAAGCTTCGAGCCCGCCTTGCGCAGTCGCGCGGCGAGGATGTCGGGCCAGCGATGGTTGGCGTCCACGGTGGATCTGGCGCCATCGGTGATGGAATCGCCGAACGCGACGATGGAGCCCGTGGATTGCGGAGCCACGACGTCCACTCCGGTGAGGAATGCCCAGGAAGTGAAGGTCTTCGCGTCGTTCAGCGAGGTCGCCGATGTGATATCGCCAGGCGCGATGTACGAAGTCTGTTGCGCGGACGTGTGGAAGCCCGCGCCGAGTGTATCGCGCGGCACATAGACACTGATGGCGAGGTCCGTCGCCGCAGGGAAGGTGAGTTTCACCGGGTCGCTGATCACCACCGCCCCCGCTGGTATCTCAATGCGCGGGCGACCGCTGAACGTCAAGGCCCGATCCGAACCCGGCGTGGTCGCAGAGGCCGCGCTGCGCACCGCGATATGCGCCGCGCCGATCTCCACCGGTTCGGTGCCGAAGGCGTTTGAGAGGCGCACGCGAACCGTGTCGCCTCCGATAGTGGTGTGAACGATTTCGCGGATGGTCTGGTTGTTGAACCGGACTTCAGGCGGGGCCTGCTGAGCTGGTGCTGTTGCCCATGTTCCCACCCAGTGTGTCTGGGCGCTGAGCGTCAGGGCCAGCGCGGCGGTCAGGATGATGATCTTCATTGATAGCCTTTCAGATGGACGAAAGCAGGAAGCCGCCGTCAATCACCAGCGTCTGTCCGGTGATGTAAGAGCCCGCGTTACCCGCCAACATCAGCGCCGCTTCGGCGATCTCGTTCGGCTGGCCCAGATGGCGGATCGGCTGGCGGTTCACCTGGCTGATCCGGCGCTCATCGTCCTTCCAGTAATACTCGCTCAACTTTGTCTGGATCAGGCCCGGCGCAATCGCATTCACCCGCACACCCTTCGGCCCCAGTTCCACTGCGTACGACTGCGTCATCATGATCAGCGCAGCTTTTGTCATGCTGTAGAGCATGCCGTGCTGCTGCGGGCGAATGCCGGAAATGGAGGCGATATTGATGATCGAACCAGATCCCCGCTCACACATGCCAGGCGCGACAGCGTTCATCAGCCGGAACGCGCTTTTGAGGTTCACCTCAATCATCTTGTCGAACTGACCGTCGTCCATTTCGAGGCATGGCCCCTGCGCGACATTGGTCCCGGCGTTGTTGACGAGAATATCGACGGGGCCTGCGAATTCCACCAGCCTCCGGATATCCTCCGCGCGGCCTACATGGCAGGCGAACGGGCGCACTGCGGGGCCGAGTTCCTGCGCGACGGCTTCGAGGGTATCCTGCTTACGACCGCAGATGACAACCTGCGCACCCTCCCGCACGAAGGTTTCCGCAATGGCGCGACCAATACCCCGGCTGGCACCGGTGACGATAGCGACTTGGTTTTGTAGTTGGCTCAAGACCGCTATGGTATTACAGCGGCGTCAGTTGATCACGGCTTCAATCAACCGCGGGCCATGCCAACGGACAGCGTCGGCGAATTGTTCGGTGAATTCGCGGGCAGTGGTGGCGCGGGTGGCTTCCACGCCCATGGATTCTGACAGCTTCACGAAATCCAGATTCGGACGGCCAATATC
>JBBQDH010000064.1:0-25572 GCA_038319515.1 Bryobacterales bacterium | reverse complement strand
ATTCGGGAGGTGGCGATGCCGGAGCGCGACCCGGCCTGTCCGGCATGCGGTCGGCGGGAGTTTTCGTATTTGCTGGGGGCAAAACGGGCTCCGGTGAGTCTTTGTGGGCGGAATGCCGTGCAGATTCACGATCGGACACGGCCTCTGGATTTGGCTGTGCTGGCTGCGGCGCTTCAGGGCCTGGGCTCAGTTCGGGCGAACGAGTTTGCACTGCGTTTTGATGACGGCGCACATGAGGTGACGGTGTTCCCGGATGGACGGGCGATTATCAAGGGGACCACCGATATTGGTGTAGCGCGCAGTGTGTATTCCCGGTATGTGGGGAATTAGCGTTTGATGATGGTGAAGTCTGCTGATTCTGTGTAATAAGTCAGCCTGTGGGTTCCTGACTTTGGCGGGACACAACCGAGACCGTATAGAACCTCAAGTGTAGCGGTGGTCGGGTTCCGCCACGTGATCGTTACAATGACCCGCTCATCAGGCAGCTATTTCTTACGGTCGAATCTGATGTTCCGGTTTGCCGGTGTTGGTCGTGACCTCGTTTGCTTCGGACACCGTTATAGTTCCGCAACAGCATGCCCTGCCTGAGTGTCACCTACTTGCCGGTCCAGGTCACGCGCCAGATCGATTTCGATCCGTCATCAGTCACCATAAGCGACCCATCCGGTGCCGTCGTGACGCCGACCGGGCGGCCCCAGACATCGCCGTTCGGGAGTACGAAGCCCGTGAGGAAGTCCTGGTAAATTCCGGAGGCGTGGCCGTCCTTCAGCGGAATCCGGACCACTTCATAGCCGCTGCGAACGCTCTTGTTCCAGGAACCGTGCTCGGCGGCGAAAATGTCGCCTTTGTATTCTGCCGGGAACTGTTTGCCGTCGTAGAAGGTCATCTGGAGTGACGCATTGTGCGGTTGCAGCAGGACGTCCGGTACGATCACTTTGCCCTTCAGTTCCGGGTGTTTGCCTTCGTGGCGGGGGTCCTGATTGCTGCCCATGTAATACCAGGGCCAGCCGTAGAAACCGTCCTCCTTCACGCTGGTGACGTAGTCGGGTACGAGGTTGTCGCCCAGGGCGTCGCGCTCGTTCACTGAGCACCAGAGTTCGCCGGTGATCGGGTTGACTGCGATCCCGACCGGGTTGCGGATGCCTGCGCCATAAACCTTCACATATTTGCCTTCCGGGGTGTACTGCAGGATATTAGCGCGGAGTTTTTCGGCGGGTGTGGTGTCGGGATCGTCTACGTTGGAGCGCGAGCCTACCGCGAGGAAAAGCTTTTTGCCGTCGAGGGAGAACGCCACGTCGCGGGTGGAATGGCCGCCCGTGGGAATGCCGGAGATGATTGTTTCGGCTGGCCCGGTCGCTTTCAGGTCGCCATTCTTATAAGGGAAGCGAACTACGGAATCTGTGTTGCCGATGTAGATCCATTGCGGATTGGGCCCGAGCGGATAGAAGGCGATACCGAATGGATCGTTCAGATCAGTTGCGAAGACGGATGTTTCCTTCGGTTTGCCGTTGGGAGTGATGCCCCGGAAGACTTTGATTTCGCCGCGACCGACGGTTTCGGCGAGGAAGAGGTCGCCGTTCGGGGCGGTGCGGGTGAGACGCGGATTTCGCAGCCCGGTCGCGTAAAGTTCCACTTTGAAGCCTGCAGGTGCGACGGGCCAGGAGTCGGCGGGGCGGGGGACGACGCGGGCCCCGTTCGATGCCGAGCGTGTCGCACCTGGCTTCGGCAGATCGGAGGCGGTGATATGGCGCCAGACGCCGGCTTTGACGGTTTCGTAGGTAGCGAAAGCCTTTTCGCCGGACAGGACATCTTTGGGATTTGCGGCTCCAAAGGCGCCAAGGGCAAAGCTGAAGGCGATTGTGCCGGTAAGAATGGGCGTGGCGTATTTCATAAGGCTGACCTTATTCTAACGCGGGCAAAGAAATCTGTATTGCATGTGGAAGACATGTTAGCATGTGCGTAACATGTCAACGATGATTCAGATTCGCAACGTGCCGGATGAAATACACAGGAAGCTGAAGGCGCGTGCAGCCGCAGCGGGGGTATCGATGAGCGACTATATTTTGAAGGATATTACGAAACTGGCGGAACGGCCCACTGAAGAGGAGTGGCGGAAGAAACTTGCCGAGCTGCGCCCCATGAAATTGACGGAGACCCCTGCTCAGGCCATCCGGGCGATGCGCGACAGCCGATGATAGTGATCGACGCCTCGGCGGTCCTGGCAATTCTCAGCCGATCGGAGGCAGGTATTGAGCTGGAGAGCCGGATCCCCGGCGTTGAACTGCATGCGCCGCACCTGATCGATCTTGAAGTTGTGCATACACTGCGGCGTTGGAGCCTTGCCGGAATGATTTCGGTGCCAATGGCGGAAGCAGCTCTTCGCAGTTTTTGCGAAATTCCGATTGAGCGGCATGCCCACACGCAGCTTCTGGAACAGGTATGGAGCCTTCGCAACAACCTTACTGCATATGATGCCGTCTATCTCGCGCTCGCGAATTTGCTGGGCGCAGAACTGCTTACGATGGACGAAGGCTTGCGCAAGGCGGCTGCGCGATCCCACCGCGCCCATTAGTGGCCCATCACCTCAAGCATGTCCTTGCCGCAGATCCGGACGATTTCGCCCTTGAACTCCTTGTCGGGGCGAACCCTGGCCGGCACGTCCAGAATCACCGCAAAATCGCCACGGGCTTCCAGCTTTAAACGCACCTGCGTATTGCCGGGCTTCCGTTTGAAAAGCTCCTGAAGCTCGGCGGCGCGGTCTGCGCCGTTGCGACCCATCACCACTTTAATCCCGATCAGCGAAGGCAGCGGGACACGCACCAGATCCAGCGGGATGATTTCTTTGATCGAAACCTTGGTCGGGTTGCCTTCTTCCGGTAGTGCCATGCCGCGGATCAGGACGGCCTGATCCTCCACAATCATGGTGTTCAGGCTCTCATATGCAGTTGTGAAAACCATCCCTTCAATGCTGCCCAGGCGGTCTTCGACAACCATGGATGCCCACGGTTTGCCCTCGCGATTTCTGCGCCGCTGGATGCCCGTCAACATGCCGCAGAGCGCCAGTTCGGCCCCTTTTTCCAGACCTTCCAGTGTCGACGAATCGTGGTTGGCCAGTTCGCTGATCTTGTCGGAATAGGCATCGAGTGGGTGCCCGGTCACGTAGAAACCCAGCATTTCCTTCTCGAAGTTCAGGTTCTCGCGCAGGGTCCAGTCGTTGGCTTTGGGCAGCGTCTGTTCGGGCGCGTCCTCCGTGATCATCAGCCCGAAGAGGCCTTCCTGGCCGCTTGCCCGGTCGCGGGCGGCACGAACGCCGGCTTCCATCGCGCCATCCAGTGCCAGCATCTGCTGTGGCCGTGTGCCTTCCAGTGAATCGAGGGCTCCGGCCTTGATCAGACTCTCGATCACGCGCCGGTTAATGGCGCTCATGTCGGCGTGCTCGCAGAACTGATAGATCGACTTGAATCGGACCATCTCTTCGCGAGCCTTGATGATGGCGAGTGCCGCGCCTTCACCAACGTTTTTCACCGCACCCAGACCGAATCGAATCGCGTCGCCCTGCTCGTCTTTCACCGGCGTGAAGGTCAGCTGGCTGGCGTTGATATCGGGGGGCAGCACCCGAATGTTCATTTCGCGGCATTCGTTGATGTACTTGACTACCTTTGCCGTGTTGCCGGTTTCCGAAGTCAGCAGCGCGGCCATGAAATCGACCGGGTAGTGGGCCTTCAGGTAAGCCGTCACGAAGGCCAGAAACGCGTATGCTGCCGAGTGCGATTTGTTGAAGCCGTAGCCCGCGAACTGCTCCATCAGATCGAAGATTTTTTCGACCTTCTTTTGCGGATGGCCGCGTTCGAGCGCGCCTTTGACGAAGCGTTCCCGCTGCTTCGCCATTTCGTCCAGCTTTTTCTTGCCCATGGCGCGGCGCAGCATGTCCGCGTCGCCCAGCGAATAGCCCGCCACACGGTTGGAAATCTGCATCACCTGCTCCTGGTAGAGGATGATGCCGAAGGTTTCGCCGAGTAATTCCTTCAGTTCGGGCAAGTCATAGATGACCGCTTTGCGACCATGTTTGCGCTCGATAAAATCGTCGAGCATGCCGCCCTGAATCGGGCCGGGGCGGTAGAGGGCGTTCAGCGCCGTCAGGTCTTCGATACGGCTGGGCTGGTAGCGGCGCAGAATATCGCGCATGCCTGGTGATTCGAACTGGAAGATACCGGAGGTGAGACCTTTACAGAAGACTTCGTAGGCACCGGGATCTTCGACAGGCAGGTCTTCGAGCACCAGCTTCACGCCATGGCGCCGGACGATCCCCTTGAGCGCCTCGTCGATGAGTGTGAGAGTGGTGAGGCCGAGGAAGTCCATCTTGAGAAGCTGCAGCTTGTCAAGACCGTTCATGTCGTACTGGGTGACGATTTCGTCGCGGTTGGTGCGGCTCAGGGGGACGAGCGTTTTCAGTGGTTCCGGCGAGATGACGACGCCCGCTGCGTGGACCGATGAATTGCGTGCAAAACCTTCCAGGCGTTGGGCGATATCGAGCAGTTCCTTCACCCGCGGATCTTTGGCGGCTGCCTCATTGAAGCCCGGTTCCTGCTCGATGGCATCCTTCAGTTTGATGTTCAGGGTGGTGGGGACCATCTTGGTCAGCTTTTCCACCTCAGCCACGCTGAACTCCAGCACGCGGCCTACGTCTTTAATGGCAGCGCGCGCGCCCAGGGTATTGAATGTGATGATCTGCGCGACCTGTTCGCGCCCGTACTTCCGGGTGACGTACTGGATCACCTCGCCGCGCCGGTTCATGCAGAAATCAATATCGATATCGGGCATGCTGATACGTTCCGGGTTCAGGAAGCGTTCGAAGAGCAGACCGTATTGCAGGGGGTCCACGTCTGTGATCGACATGGCGTAGCCGACCAGGCTCCCGGCGGCGGAACCGCGGCCCGGGCCTACCGGGATGTCAATGGATTTAGCGTATCGGATGAAGTCCCAGACGATGAGGAAGTAGCCGGAAAACTTCATCATCTTGATCATGGAAATCTCGCGGTCCAGGCGCTCCACGTATTCGGAGAGATCGTGCTTCAGCCAGCCCGAAGCCCGCAGCGCTTCGAGGCGTGGGCGGCGGCGTTCGAAGCCCTGGCGGGCGACGTAGGCGAAGTAGGAATCGGTGTCGAATGTGGCGGGGATATCGAAACGCGGGAACGGATCTTTAACCTTGTCGAGCTTGATGGCGCAGCGTTGCGCAATTTCCCAGGGGCGGTTGACGGCGTCTTCCAGTTCCCCGAACATCACCATCATTTCCTCACGGCTTTTGAGGTAAAACTCGGGTGTGGTCAGCTTCATCCGGTTGGTTTCGCTGACCAGTTTGCCGGTCGAGATACACATCAGGATGTCCTGCGCGCGGGCATCGGCTTTGCGCAGGTAGTGGGAATCGTTGGTGGCGACGAGCGGGATGCCGGTGTCGATGGAAAGCCGGTTCACCTGAGGCGTGAGACGCTTATCCTGTTCAAGCCCGTGGTCCTGAATTTCGAGGAAGAAGTTGCCCTTGCCGAACATGTCCTGATAGCTGTGGGCCAGGCGGCGCGCGTCTTCATACTTGTCGTTCAGAACCGCTTCATTGAGGTCTCCGCGCAGGCAGGCCGAGAGGCAGATCAGGCCTTTGGATCGGGTGGCAAGAAGGTCTTTGTCAATGCGCGGCTTGTAATAGAAACCGTCGATGTAGGCGGTGGAAACCAGGTCGATGAGGTTGCGGTAGCCTTCCTGGTTTTCGCAGAGCAGCACCAGGTGGTTGTAGCGATCAGTTGTGGAGCGGGTTTTGTGGCCTTCGTTCGAAACGTAGACTTCGCAGCCGATTACCGGCAGGATTCCCTTGGCTTTGGCGGAGTTGTAGAACTGCACGGCGCCGAAGAGATTGCCGTGATCGGTCATGCCAACGGCGGGCATCTTCTGTTCCGCGCAGACCTGCATCAACTGGTCGATTTCGCAGGCTCCGTCGAGCAGGGAGTAGTCGGTGTGGTTATGGAGATGAACGAATGGGGTATCGGCCATAGACGAACTATTCACGCCGGTTGCCTGGCGCTTTCGATTTGGTGCGGGGGAGGTGATTTCAGTTTAGCTGAGCGAGGTTCCTCTGGTCTGGCAAACGCAAAAACGGCTGGCAGGCCCGGCGAGAATCCGCCAAACCTGCCAGCCGTTTCGCTGGTTCAGTAACGCTCCCCGGTTAGAACGAGAACCGCAGCGCCATCTGCAACTGCCGGGCGAAGTTCGCCTGCGAGGTGATCTTGCCAAAGCTGCCGGATCCGAACGCCACGTTCGGGCCGTAGAACAGCGGGGTGTTGGTGGCGTTGAGCGCTTCCAGACGGAACTGACCCTTCACCTGTTCGGTGAGGGCGAAGTTCTTGAACAGCGAAGCGTCGAAGTTCACCTGACCGGGACCACGCAGGTTGATGGTGCGGGCGAGGTTGCCGAAGGTGCCGCGGGGCGCGATGGCGAAAGCGTCCTTGTTGATGTAGTTGCCCAGGCGATCTTCCAGGCTGCCGCTCGTCGCCGGGCTGGTGCCGGTGGCGTTCGGGCGCTGTGAAGCATAGCCGAAGATCGAGTTGTTGTTGGTGGACTGCGAAATCTGCAGCGGGAAGCCGGTGTGCATCACGCCGACGGTGTTGAACGACCAGCCACCCACGACATAATCGAGAGCCTTGTTCGCGCTGCCGAGCAGCATCTTGCCTTTGCCGACCGGGAGCTCGTAAGTGATCGCCGTCGCCCAGTTCCAGGGGGTGTTGATGTTGGAGAGCCCATATTCCGCATCGGTGTTATACGGATTCTGGGGTCCCTTGGCACCGCTGTTCAGGGTGTTGCCGGGGCCGCCCGCACTGGCGTCCAGGTTGCGCGAAAAGGTGATGGTGTTCAGGAACGTGAGGCCGTTGCTGAAACTTTTCTGGGCCTTCACGTAGGCGGAATCGTACCGGGCGTGGTTGTAGCTGGAGTACGACGCCGTGATGGATCCGTAGGTCGGATAGGGCAGGAGCAACTGGTATTGTCCAACCGTCGCTGTGCCAACGACGCCGGTGCCACCCTTGCCGAAGAACGGGTTGGTGACCGCGTTGGTCAGACCAGCCGTACCCAGCAGTGAAGGATCGAGCGCGTTGAGGTTGAGGCCGGGGGCGTTCAGGCCAAGCTGAGACGAACGGGAACCGACATAGCCGACCTGCAGCGCGATGCCGAAGGGAAGCTGACGCTGAACGTCGAGGGAGAACTGATGCACCCGGGGCGATTTCGCAGTTGGGTTGACCAGCGAGAAGCTGGTGCCGATGGCGGTGAGCTTGCCGAGGGAATTACCGAGCGGTGCGGTCAGACCGGACGGGAACGGGTTGCTGAGCGAACCTGCCGGGGTCTTGTAGCCATCGGTGGTGGCGATATAGGGCGTGTCCAGCGTGTAGCCGGGGGGCGAAATCGGTGCGCCAATGGCGAACTGCGGAGCGTAGAACAGGCCATAACCGCCGCGGATGGTGGTTTTGGAATTTAGCTGGTAGGCCGCGCCGACGCGGGGGCCGAACTTGTTGCCGGAGAAGTTGCCGACGTTGGTTGCAGCGCCATCCTGGCCGGCGAACTGCACGTATCCTTTGGGGGAGATGCCGGTGACGTTCGCTGCCAGCGGGTTCGCTTGAGTGGTGGCGAAGTTGGTGACCAGTCCGTTGTTCACTTCCTGCAGACCAGGCTCACGTTCCCAGCGGAGGCCGAAGTTCACTGTTAGCTTGGGCGTCAGGCGATAGTCATCCTGCACGTAGAAGGCGTAGTATTTGGCGTAGTCGTTCAGCTTCTTAGCGAGATAGCCGCTGCCGGAATAAGGATAGCCAGTGAGCAGGTCGCCCAGCTCGTTGCCGGTGAAGGTGCCGTTGAAGGTGAAGTTCAGCTGTCCGTTGCCGCCGTCAAGATCGCGGCCAACGGCGCCAATGCGGCGGTAGTCGAAGCCGGCCTTGAGTGCGTGCTTGCCAACATACCGGGCAATGTTAGTGGAGAAGTTCTTCGACGAGTGAACGTAGAAGAAGTTGTTGTTGGTGCCAAAGCTGTAAGCAGTGCTGTAGTTGATGATCGGGAAGGTCGGGTTCTCAATCTGGCTCACCAGTGAAGAGGGCAGGCCGAGCTGATTGAGGTCGTAACCCTGGCTCGCCTTGAAGCCATAGTTCGGGAAGCGGTTGAAACCGTAGCGAACCGTCAGCACGGTAGTGGGCGAAAGCGTGAAGCTGTTGTTCAGGGCAGTGGCGTCCACGCGGCGCTGCAGGCGCCAGTTGGAGGGCGAGGAAACTGAAGTAAACCAGCTGTCGCCGGGTTCCAGAGAGTAGTAGCGGGCGTAGCTTGCGCTGGCGCGCCACCAGCTGGCGAACGTCTCATCCAGCTTGAAGACCTTTTGAGCGGCGTGTGACTTCAGCGAAGACGAACCTGTCAGGTCCTGATCGCCGTAGAACTTTGGCGCGGTCGCAGGCGCAACGAAGGTATTGCTGATGTTCTGGCCAACTTTACTGATGACGCTGACGGGGATCCTGTTACCAGGGTAGGGGGTCCTGGTGAACGGATCGGACACGATCATCAAGGGACCGCCCGCCTTCGTGAAGGTCTGGGAGAAGTCACCGATGCGCTCAAGCGCCGTCGGGGCGTAGAAGGTCGAAGAACCGGACTGCACGTCGTCATACTGTTCGATGGCCGCTGAAAAAAATGTCTTGTTCTTCCCGTTGTAGATTTTCGGGATGGAGACATGACCGGTCAGGCTGGCGCCCCAGGTGCTGTTGGGCTGTTCGGTGATGGGGATGCCGGCTGCGTTGTTGAAGAAGCTGTTGGCATCCCAGTCGGTGCGGCGCAGGTGGCCATAGAGGCTGCCGTGATACTGGTTGCCGCCCGAACGGATGAGGGTATTGAACATACCGCCGCCGGTACGCGCCATTTCGGAATCGTAAGTGTTGGCCTGGACTTTTACTTCCTGTACTGCTTCGAGCGTCGGGATGATGATCGCGCGGTTGGTGGCGTCAGTGATTGGCACGCCGTCGAGCAGGTAGTTGTTGCCACGAACCGGGCCGCCGGAGATCGAGATGGAAGAAGATCCGCTCTGATCCTGCATGCGGTTATAGGCCGGGTTACCGACCTGAATCACGTTGGGCACCAGTTTCGACATCATGAAGGGGTTGCGGCCCAGGTTGGGCAGTTCCACCAGCTTCTTGTTGTCAAGTACCTGGCCCTGAGAAGCGTTGGAGACTTCGATCAGAGGAATTTCTTCGGTGACCAGAACGCTTTCTGAGACCGAGCCGATTTCGAGCTTGACGTCGACGGTCACCTCCTGCGAAGTACCCAGAACAATATTCTTGCGCTCGAACTTCTTGAAGCCCGGCTTTTCCGCCAACAGCGTGTAGGTAGAAGGGTTCAGGGCAGCAAAGTCGTATCCGCCACTGTCATTGGAAAGTCCGGATTTAGTAATGCCGGTGGCATCCTCCAGCAAGGTTACCTTGGCGCCCGCCATCACAGCACCCTGCTGGTCGCTGACGGCACCGCGAATTCCTCCCTGATAGGACTGCGCGAAAAGCGCAGATGCGGTGGTCGTTAACAGCAAGGCTGCAATTGCCATTGCTTTTGTTGGTGAATATCTGCCTGTTGCTGAATATCTATTGGATAGTCTCATCCTGTCTCCTCTCCTTTTTCCTGGTGGACGCACATGGGTCAAATAGCAGCCTGTGGGAGCTGCAAATTACTCAGGACGTGAGAGTGAGGGCCCGTACGGAGGGCGGTACCGGAACGAGTGGTCCGCGATGAGGCGAACGAAAAAAGCGAAGGCCGGAGGACTGCTGAATTAGCGGCTGTTGCCAGCCACCCCGACTGAAAGCTTTCGTTTATCGTAACACTTTGCCGGGGGGTTGAATGCCCGTGAATTGTGCGGAATCGCCGGTTTGACCTTAGAAAGTACTGATTTGGCAAAACAGAAGTTTCTATTTGGCCGTGCTTTCGCGCTGAGCAGGGGCGGAATCAGGAATCGATCAGATCCCTCATTCTTCGTGCCAATTCGGCTTTACGGTACGGTTTATGAAGGATCTGTGGAGCGGGTTTCAGCTGAGTACCCGCGGCCATCGATTTCAGTGGGTAGCCCGAGGTCAGCAGTACTTTTAGTCCAGGCAAGAGAGCCATCGCCCGTTCCGCCAGTTCCATGCCTCCCATGCCGCCCGGCATTACCATGTCGGTAAACAGCACATCGATCTGATCCTCGTATCTGCGGAGTTTTTGCATGGCTTCCGGGCCGTCGGCAGCAGTCATCACCTGATAGCCAAGACTCTCGAGGCTGCCCACCGCGTAGCCCCGGACAAAAGGATCGTCTTCCACAACCAGTACGATGCCGGTTCCGGTTGGCGCGGACTCTTCAATTTGGGGTTCCTGCAACGGCGCCGCAGCCGAGGATTTCGCGGTCGGCAGATAGAGCCGCACACTGGTGCCCAAACCAGGCTCACTATAAACGGCGACGTGTCCGTTCGATTGCTTCATGTAGCCGTAGACCATGCTCAGGCCCAGACCGCTTCCCTTGCCGACCTCTTTCGTGGTGAAGAATGGCTCAAAAACGTGTTCCCTCACTTCCGGCGGCATGCCCGTACCATTGTCAGTGACCGTGATCAGCACGTAGCGCCCTGGCAGCACCTCGGGGTGGCCCTCCTGGTATCCCTGATCGAGGACAGCATCTTCGGTACTGATGCTGAGGGTCCCGCCCTCCGGCATCGCATCCTGTGCATTCAGCGCCAGGTTCAGCGCCGCCGATTCCAGTTGAGCGGGGTCCGCGTATGCGTGCAGAAGGTGAGGGTCGAGATTTACCCGGACCTCAATGTTCTCCCGCAGGGTGCGGCGCAGGATGATCCGCATGCCATCAACCAACTCGTTGCAGTCGAAACTGATGGGCACCAGTGATTGCTTGCGGCTGAAAGCCAGCAATCGCTGCGTTAATTCCGCGCCCCGCTCCCCCGCATTGATAATCGTTTCGCAGTATTGCTTCAGGTCGGGCCTTGTTTTGAGTTTCCCGCCCAGCAGTTCGGCGTTCCCGATAATCACGGTCAGCAGGTTGTTGAAGTCATGCGCGATACCACCGGAGAGCTGCCCAACGATCTCCATCTTCTGGGCCTGGACCAGTTGTGCTTCCGTTCGCTTGTGCTCGCACAGATCGTGGATAATGCCAACGAAGATGGATTCGCCATCCTGTTTCGCCTCTCCAAGCGAGAGGTCCATCGGGAAAGTGGAGCCATCCTTACGGCTCCCTACTATGTCGCGACCGATTCCAACGATCTTTCGTTCCCCGGTATTCCGGAAGTTCCACAAATACCCGTCATGCCCTTCGTCGAAGGGCGACGGCATCAGCATCTTCACATTTTTGCCGATTACTTCATCGGCGGCGTATCCGAAGAGCCTCTCGCAGGCAGGATTGAAGACGGAGACCAGTCCACGGGCATCAATCAGGATCACGCCGTCCACTGCCGTCTCCACCACTGCATTCAGGCGGGCGGCAGATTCGCGCAGCGTCCGTTCCTGACGATGGCGCTCGGTCAGATCGTGAATGATGCCAACGAATACGGTTTCATCTTCCTGTCTGGACTCACCAACCGAGAGGTCCATCGGAAAGGTCGAGCCGTTCTTGCGCCGACCGGCTACCTCCCGACGGATCCCGATGATTTTTCGTTCTCCGGTTTCCTGATGGTCGCCTGGGTGCCTGTGGTGCTCCTCGTGAAGCGGTGAAGGCATCAGGACTTCGACGTTACCGCCCACAACCTCTGAAGCGAGATAGCCAAAGAGGAGTTCACAGGCGGGGTTGAACATCAGGATAGTTCCGAATGTGTCGATCAGAATGACGCCATCAACCGCAGTATCCACCACTGCCCGCAGCCTGTTTTCCTGTTTTAGCTTGTTGGTCACCTATGTCTGGTATGGTATCTGCGATTCCAGGAAAACGGGGATCATTAACAGGGAAGGCTGTAATAACGGTTACTTATTGACCGACGGAATCTTCGGCACGAAGTCTGCGGATATCCTCTGGCAGTTCGAACGTGGATTCGTCAAGCGGGCTGTTGAGGGTCACCTGATCCGCCCGGAATATCATCTCCTGGCCTGAAACCAGCATGTGAATCTGTACGGGCCATTTCAGGCCTTCCACTTCGCGCCAGGCCTTGTAAGTCAGAACAGTGGGAACCTCTCCCATGGCTGTTTTGGATAACAGGGTAGTGCGGTACAGCAGTCCTGTTTTGCGGTCGTACCAGCGGGTGGATTCCTGCTTCCCGCCCCGTCCCTTCACCCGAACCCGATAGCAGTCGCGTCCGTCGATTTTCTCCAAACGTTCGGTCCGCACTTCTCCCACCAGGTAACGCCAGCCGAGCACTTCGGCTGCGTCGAGCGTGACACCGAGGCCAGCCAGGCTGCGGCGGGGCCTCGACTGCGGGCCCAGCATCGGCGATCGTTCCCATGCGGTTTTACCGTCGCTGCCTTCTTCCTGTTTTCCGAGTCCGGGTATGTCGACGGATTGGTAGTAGCGGCCATTGCCTGCGGATACCGTTTCGGTTGTGGCTGCCAGATTGCGGGCCAGGAATTCGATGGTGCCCGTGATGCGCTGCGTCCTGAGTCGTTCGTAAGCCGGGGCTCCGCCCGATTCAAAGATGTGCCGCTCGATGAGATCTTCGGCGTTTGGCAATGCAACACCCGCGCGCTGCTCATTCAGGTAGCTTTCCACTGACGCGGGATACCGCACATCGTCCGGCAGCCGCAGGTTGTTGTAGGTAACTTCCAGCACAGAGAGCCGATAGGTCAGGTCTCCACGCGTTGCCAGCATGGCCATGGGTTGTTTCAGGCCATCCCGGGTGCGCCAGGCCTCAACCGTGTAGCTGACGGGGGTGGCTCCGGACTGGAGTTCGGAGCGCCGGACCAGCAATCCGGTTGCAAGGTCGAACCATTCAGTCTTTTGTTCGGGCGACGGCAGCAGCAGCACCTTATAACAGGGTTTGCCGTCGATTTCCTCCACTGCTTCGACCCGGGATTTCGGGTAATGAGAATGCCAGTCGGCCTCCGGCAGCATACGGGAGGCGCGCAACGCTTCTTCGCGCTCGGCGCCTTTGCGAATTCGAGGGCCGGAGAGGGGCGTCCAGGACCAGGCAACTCCGTTGAAGATACCTTCACGACCTGCCTCAGGAAGCTGTACATTGCTCACAAAGTTGCCCTGCCGTGTCATGGACACGGTGGCGCGTAACAGAACTTCCTGGCCGTTCAGTGAGCGCCCTTCGATTTCATCGCGCTCGGAGTTTTGCGCCTTCCATGTCGCCTCACCGCCGGTGACCGAGACGTATCGGTTCATCACTGCGGCTACGGGAGGCAGATTTGCTTTTGAGACAGCCCGGGGTGACAACGCCGCAGGCGCGGCAATCACCAGAGCCAGATGACTAACGAGAAGTAATAATCCACATTTCGGCAGCTTCAATGACAATGTCCCGTCCGGCGAGGGTCGCCTCCTGAGTCTGACGTACTTCCACATCCGGCGTTACACCGTTGCCTTCCAGAATTCGGCCCTTGTCTGAAGTGTAGCTTGCCTGGGCGTACTGGAAGCCGTCGCCGTTGGGCAGGCGCACAATGTCACTGGGCAGGGCCGCGCCTGCTGTGCGCGAGCCGAAAATCCGGGCGCGCTCCAGATCCTGCAGGCCCTGCGCCAGAATTTCGGTCGTCGAGGCGCTTCCGCCATCCACCAGAATGGCGAGCTTTCCCTGGTAGGTCTCCGGTCGAGGAAAGATGACGAACTTGAGAGTAGACTCGCGCATCTTCATTTCGCCGAGCTTGTGACCCGGTTTGTCAACGAAGAAGCCGGCGATACCCATCGCCATGATGCCAATGCCGCCGGGATTGCCACGCAGGTCAAGAATGACTCCCGGAGCTTTCGCGAACTTCTTGAGTGCCGCTTCTACCTGCGGCATGATGGAAACCGGATCGAGAAACTCATTGAACCGGATGTAGCCCGCTCCGGAAGACAGTTGGCGTGACTCAAAGATGATCCGCTGTTCAGGCAGGTTCCCGAAGGTGACCAGCTTTCCCGGCTTGTCTTTTTCATCAGGGTTGGCTTTTTGCGGCGTGTACCGGTCACCAGGGATCACGGCGTAGTGCGAGGCTCCCAGCTGCGAGAGCATTTCGCTGATGATGCCCCGCACCTCTTCCTGCGATTGTGCCTTCGCGATCTTTGGTTTTGCAGCATCGTGCACTGCCTGCCAGTCGAGCCCGTTCAGATTCTGGTCCGGATGGCGGTCCCGAACGGTTCGCCAGACTGACTCGAACGACTCCATGTCTACTCTTTTTTGGGCTTCGGATTTCTGTTTTGGCGTCAGTTGTCCGAGAGCCATGGAAAGCAGGCCGGAGAAGGCCAGTATCCGGAGACCGAAAAAAATTATCGAACGAAGCACTGGCACTCTGATCCATCGGCAGGATAGCATGTCTGCATGCAAGGATTGACGTGGGAAAGTACCGAAGATATCGCGCTCGCACTATATGAGCAGCACCCGGATCTGGATCCACTGACCGTGCGGTTTACTGATCTGCACAAATGGGTGGTCAAACTGGAAGATTTCGATGACGATCCGGGGAAGTCGAACGAAGGAAAACTCGAAGCCATTCAGATGGCCTGGCACGAAGAGTACGAAGAGAATCAATAGTATGCGGAGACGCGAGTTTCTGCAGGCGGGTGCGATGGGTCTGGCGGGTTTGCCGTTGTCGGGCAAGCCATCGGACGTCAGTTGTATTTTGCTGATGCTGGTGGGCGGTCCTTCGCAACTGGATACATGGGACATGAAGCCGGAGGCGCCTTCGGAATACAGGGGGCCGTTCCGGCCCATCCGCACCAATGTTCCGGGGATGGAAATCTCAGAGATCTTCCCGCGGATGGCGCGCCACGCTGATAAATACGCGTTGATCCGCTCGGTTTATCACGATGGTCCGTCGTTCCACGATTCCGGCCATCAGCTCATGCAGACGGGGCGTCTGCACGAAGATCTGGAACACCCGCACCCGGGCTCGGTTCTATCGATGCTGCAGGGCGCTGAGAGCGTGGTGTTGCCATTTCCCATTGGGAATACCGGCGGAAATATGACGCACGGTCAGGGGGCGGGTTACCTGGGTTCGGAGTACGCGCCAAAGTTCATCGGTGCAGGGCACTCGGGCTCGGCCGCAAGCGCTGGGTATGGGAACAGTCAGTTTGGCCAGAGTTGCCTGACGGCGCGAAAGCTGGTGGAATCCGGGACTCGGTTCGTCACGGTCAACATGTTCGAAACTGTTTTCGGTGAAACCACCTGGGATATCCATGGTTCGGCCCCGTTTAGTCCGATTTCCTGTTACCGGGATCAAGTGGGGCCGATGTTCGATCAGGCGTATAGCGGTTTGCTGGAGGACCTGAGTCAACGGGGGATGCTGTCGACGACGCTTGTTGTTGCGATGGGGGAATTCGGACGTTCTCCGAAAATCAATCCTTCTGGTGGGCGCGACCATTGGCCGCATTGTTCCACCATTGTGATGGCCGGCGGCGGGATTCGCGGCGGGCAGATTTACGGTAGTTCAGACCGGAACGGCGCGGAGCCAAAAGAACATCCGGTGAACCCCGCGATGATTGCAGCCACCATTTACTCCGCCCTGGGCGTTCCACTGAGTACGGCCCTGCCGGGTCCGAGTGGCAGTTTCATTCCGGTTGTCGAGCCAGGGGCCAGACCGATCACTGCCTTGTTTAGTTAAGGGCATGCCTGCCCGGGTACACTGGCGAATTGAGCCCGCAGATTGTCGGCACGCCCGTTCGAAAATAGCCGAACAATGTCACATTGCCCAGTGAACTGGACGCGGCCGGTCAGGCTGAAAAACTGCCTGCCGTCCGCGCCTGGAAAGTGCAATAACGGACTACTTTACAAACGCGAACGTCACCGGTGCACCCAGCTCGATTTTGTCTTTGAGCGGAGTCAGCTTGCCGGTGGCCTGGTCAATCCGCAGCACGGAAATGTTGTTGGTCTTTTGATTCCCGGCGATGATGAAATTGCCGGAGGGGTCGATCACGAAGGCGCGGGGCGTAGAACCGCTGGTGGTGACGGCTTCCACGAACTTCAATTTGCCGGTCTTCGCGTCCACGTCGAATACCGCGATGGAATCATGGCCGCGATTGGACGCATAAACGTGCCGGCCCCTGGCGTCTACTTCAATTTCCGCCGTGCTGGTCTGGCCTTTGAAATTTGCAGGCAGGGTGGAGACCACGTCCAGTTCCTTCATGGTGCCCGTGTTTGCGTCAAATTCGAACGTCGTCACGGTGGAAGCCATTTCGCTCAAGACCCAGACCCGCTTCTGATCGGGAGAGATCGCCAAATGGCGCGGGCCCGAACCGGGTTTTACTGTGGCGAACGCCGGGTTGTTCGGGGTGATTTTTGCGGTGGCGGAGTCCAGTTTGTAAATCATGACCTTGTCGGTGCCCAGGTCACCGCCCAGCAGGAATTTGTTATTCTTCGTCAGCACCACGGAATGCGCATGCGGTTCGGACTGGCGTTGCTTATCCACGCCGGAACCGCTGAGTGTCTCAACCGAAGCGGCTTCGCCCAGCTTGCCATCCGCATGGACCGGGAACGAAGCAAACGCGCCGCCGGCGTAGTTCGCCACCATCACGGCTTTGCCCGTCGCGTCAACCGCGATATGACACGGGCCAGTGGCTCCGGACGCCACCTGGTTCAACAGAGTCAGTTTGCCGGAGGCCTTGTCAATCGCGTACGCGCTGACAGAACCGGCCTTCTTGCCCTGGAAGCTGTTGATTTCGTTGATGGCGTAAAGGTATTTGCCATTCGGGTGGACTGCCAGGAAGGTGGGGTCCGGGCCTTCCGCCATCAGGCCCAGCGGGGCGAGTTTGCCGGTTTTCGAGTCGAACTTGTAGGCATAGATGCCTTTGGCTTTGCTCTCGGGATTCGTGTAGGTGCCAACATACATTAGTTGGGCGGAAAGAAGGGGCGCAAGGGCCATCACTGCAAACGCTGCTGAAAGTAGTCTCATCGCCCATTGAATTTATCAGGCCGGTGTCATTGCTTCAAACTCCTCTTACAAAACCCTGAAACAAACCGGAAGAAGTTTACACAGCTTTACTAACCTCCAGGCCATGAGCGGCGTCTCTTCAAGTAGCCCAAGAAAGGCGTTTGACTGCGGAATTCGGTCCCCTCACTGAATCCAAATGGCAAACGCCGGACCTGCGCGGTCCCCTCAACTGCGCATGTCAGGTAACCGGCGCCACTCTTGCGAGCGGCGCCGGTTTTTCGTTATCCCCACAAACTGCTCTCCCACCTAACCGACCCACACCGCGGCAGTCTAACCTGACAACCGGATGTCAGATACGCAACTGGCCGAGGAAGCAGCCATCGGCAAAGCGCGGCGCGGAGATCGCGACGCCTTTCGTGTGCTCGTTGAGCACCATGCCCGTGCTGTGTTCCGGCTTGCCTGGCGGATGACCGGCAATGAGATTGACGCGGAAGACATTGTGCAGGAGACATTTCTGAAGGCCTGGAAACAGATGGCGAAGTTCGACGGACGCGCTTCGTTTGGCACCTGGCTTCACAGAATTTGTGCGAACTGCGCTCTGGACCATCTCCGCTCCCGCCAGCGCAGACAGGAGACCCGACAGTTCGTGCGGGAAAACAACACCGATCTGCTGGCCGGACTGGCCGCCGAATCGCCGTCCCCGGAGCGGTTGGCGATGAGTTCTCAGGTAGCGGCGATTTTGGGCGCGGCCATCAACGGGCTTTCTGACATGGAGCGTACGGCGTTCATCATGCGGCACTACGAAGGCATGGGAATTGAAGCGATTTCAACGGTTCTGGGCGTGCAGACCGGGGCCGCCAAGCACAGTGTATTTCGGGCGGTGCAAAAGCTGAGGCTGGCATTGCAGCCAGTGGTGAACAAATGAAACATCTGACGGAAGAAGACCTGGTGCTGCTCTATTACGCGGAACCGGATGCGCCACCTGAAGGGCGGAGTCATCTGGCGGAGTGCGCGGCATGCAGGGCGGCGGCGGAGTCTCTGGCGGCGACATTCCAGAGCCTTGACGAGTGGGTTGCGCCTGACCCACGGCCCGAATTTGAGCGCAGCAGCTGGGTCCGGCTTGCGCCTCAGCTCGCTCCTCCGATGCAATCGCGGCCGGCCGCGTGGTTTCTGCCTGTCCGCTGGCTGGTTCCGGCCCTTTGTGCTCTGCTGCTGGGGGCATTTCTGGTAGGGCGGTTGTCAAAAGAGCCGGAAAGTCCGGTTACCGCCGCGCTCTCTGATCAGGCGCGGGAACGGATTCTGGCGATCACTCTGGCCGATCATCTGGACCGGGCGGAAACTCTGCTGACGGAAATCTCCAATGCGAGCGACACCGGCACCAGTAATTTCACCCCGGAGAGACAGCGCGCACAGGATCTGGTGGACGAGGGGCGGCTGATCATTCAGACGATTGCGCGGGGCGGCTCCGGCCAGAGTGCCTCTTCAACCCTGCTGGACGAGGTGGAGCGGTTCATGCTCGAAGTCGCCAACTCGCCCGACCAGGTCAGCGCGGTTGAGGTCCGCTCTCTGCAGCGGCGGATCAATACGGAGTCACTGCTTTTCAAGGTACGAATCATCGAATCGAATTTAAGGACGAAGGTACAAAAGTCATGAACATTTGGAAAAATACGGCGCTGCTGGCTGTGGTTTGCGCAGGAGTCGCGGCTGGTCAGGATGTCGCATCTGGTCAGGATGTCGCATCTGGTCAGGATGATGCTCAGTTGTCAGCCGAAATTGCCAGAGCGAATGCCGACATGGCCAGAGCGAACGCGGAACTGGCGAGATCAGGAGTTCTGGGCAAGGCAGGCGGTATGCTGGCGCAGGTCAGGAGAGTCAGCATTGGTGGCGACAGCGCCTACGAGTTTGGTACAAGGCTTCTCGACGAGCGCAAATACGAAGAGGCCGTGCACCGCTTCAACGCGGCAATCGAGGCGAAGACATCCCGTGCCGATGGCGCGACCTATTGGAAAGCCTATTCGCTGAATCGCCTCGGGCGTCGGGATGAATCGCTGGCCGCGCTGGCCGCGCTGCGCCGGGACTATCCGCAGAGCCACTGGCTCAACGATGCGCAGGCGCTCGAAGTGGAGGTGAAGCAAGGTTCCGGGAGGCCCGTTGCGCCGGCTGATGAGTCGAACGAAGACCTGAAGCTGATGGCGATCAACGGGCTGATGAACGCCGACCCGGAACGCGCTATTCCCTTGCTGGAGAATCTTCTGAAGGGCAGCAGCGCGCCCCGCGTGAAGGACCGCGCCATGTTTGTGCTCACCCAAAGCCGCACTCCGCGGGCGCATCAGGTACTGGTTGATTACGCCAAAGGAGCGGGCAATCCGGACCTGCAGTTGCGGGCCATTCGGTACATCGGGATGTCCGGCACGACGGAAGCGCAATCGCAACTGGTCGCGATTTACGGGGCGTCGGGCGATTCCGCGATGAAGCGGGAGGTCCTGCGGGCTTTGATGGTTTCACATGCGAAAGAGCCGCTGTTCAGCCTTGCGAAGAACGAGAAAGACAACGACCTGCGGATGGAATCGGTGCGCCAACTGGGTGCCATGCGCGCCACGGACCAGTTGATGCAGCTTTACGCATCGGAATCTTCCCCCGATAGCCGGATCCAGATTCTGCGCAGCCTCTTCGCTGCAGGCGCTGCCGACAAGATTCTGGAGATAGCGAAGAACGAGAAAGATCCGAAGGTGCGCAGCGAAGCGGTTCGGTACCTGGCGTCCACCCATACGGTTTCGATGGAGACACTGGCGCAGTTCTACTCTGCGGACTCCGATCCGAAGCTGAAACGGGAGCTCATCAATGGTTTGTTTGCCAGAGGCGACGCGAAGCCGCTGATTGATCTCGCGAAGAAGGAGACGGACGCGGGAATGAAGAGATTCATTGTCGAACGCATTTCCCTGATGCACAGCAAGGAAGCGACGGACTACATGATGGAGCTGCTCAAGTGAGGGCGCTGCCGATCTTCCTGCTGCTGGCGACCGGAGTCTGTGGCCAACAGCCTGCCGTGGAAAATGCCCGAGTCGAAACCCGGTCGTTCACGGGTAACCTGGAGAGCCAGCTTCGGCAACTCGGCGCCGGCCCCCTTTGGGTGGCCTACGCGGAGCCGATGATTCCTGGCCAGCGCGGCAGCATGTGCTGGAACAACCAAGATGAGAATGCCCCGCTTCGGCTGGAGGGTCCCACAACGCTGGTGATACTGATCCGTGTGGAAAATACCCAAGTGGATCAACTGCGTACGGTGTCTCTTGACTGCCGGCTGGATGGCGGAGGACTCCCTTTCTACTGGCTGACCGGTGTCTCGCCGGAAGCGAGCGTGGCATGGCTCAGGACGCAGGCCGTTGGGCAACACTCTGACAGGGCCGTGATGCCGATTGCGCTGCATGCGGGGCCGGCCGCGGACCGCGCTTTGGAAGACCTGATCTCGCCATCCCAACCGGAGCGTGTGCGCGAGCGTACGGCCTTTTGGCTGGGGAACTCACGGGGAGCGAAAGGCATAGAGCGTCTGAAGAAGATGCTGGCGGACGACCCGAGTCTGAAGGTTCGCGAACAGGTCATCTTCGCCATGAGCCAAAGCAAAGACCCCGCAGGGCTTGCCACGGTGATGGATGCTGCAAGGAACAACACGACTCCGCAGATCAGGAGCAAGGCGCTCTTCTGGCTGGCGCAGAAAGCGGGCAATAAACAGGCGCAGGATGTGATTGCAGGGGCAGTGGCCAACGATCCGGAACGTTCCGTCAAAGAGCAGGCGGTATTTGCTCTGCAGCAATTGCCCGATAGTCAGGGTGTCCCGTTGCTGATCGGCGTTGCGAAAACTCATCCGGACCCGGCTGTCCGGAAGAAAGCAATGTTCTGGCTGGGGCAATCGAAAGATCCCCGCGCACTCGACTTTTTCGCGCAGGTTCTGAAGCCCTGAACCCCGCAGGGTGTTAGAATCGGCGAAACCGATTCCATGCGCACCCTGCCTCTAATTCTTCTTCTCTCTGCTCACTGCTTCGCTGCGGGCAAAACCGAAATCCTGTGGGATAAGCTCGGAGTTCCGCACATCTACGCGACCAGCCGGGAAGAGATGTTCCGGGCTCATGGCTGGGCCCAGATGCAAAACCAGTCGAATCTGCTTCTGCGGCTCTACGGCGAATCGCGCGGACGCGCTGCTGAGTACTGGGGGCCGTCTTACCTGGAACTCGACCGCTGGGTGCAGACCAACGGCGTGCCGGAGCGCGCGAAGCTCTGGTATGACGCGCAGGATCCACAGTTCCGTAAGTACCTCGACGCTTTTGCGGCGGGTATCAACGGCTTTGCGAAGGCTCATCCGGAGTCAATTGGCGCGGAGTATCGCGTCGTGCTGCCGGTAACCGGGCTTGACGTAGTGGAGCATTCCCTAAGGGCGGTGCACTTCATGTATATGGGCTCGCGGGAGCGCATGCAGCGTGAAGTGAACGCGCTGCAGCGTGGCCGAACTGTTGCCGAGCTCCGCACGCCGCTTGACGAGGAACTGGCAGGGGAATCGAACACCTGGGCCATCGGCCCGTCGCACTCTGCCAGCGGCAAGGCGATGCTGGTCATCAATCCGCATCTGGCGTGGGGAGATACTTTTTACCGCTATATGGAAGTTCATCTGACCGGTCCCGGCTATGACCTTTACGGCGCGCCGCAGATCGGTTTTCCGGTGCCTGTGGTCGGGTTCAACCGACGTACCGGCTGGGGCCGCACGGTCAACACCATCGATACGGTCGATTTCTATCAACTGAAGGTTCGCGACGGACAGTACGAGTTTGACGGCAAACTGCAGGCCTTCGAAAAACAAACTAAAATCCTCAAGATCAGGCAGCCCGATGGCAGTCTGCGCGAAGAGAAGCTGGAGATCCGGCGCAGTGTGCACGGCCCGGTGGTTTTCGACGATGGCAAGCTGACGGTGGCAATGCGCGTGGCTGGTCTTGATCGGCCTAAAATGCTGGAGCAATGGTTCCGCATGGGGGAGGCGCGTAACCTGGAAGAATTCAAAAACGCGCTGCGCATGATGGCGGTGCCCATGTGGAATGCGAACTACGCGGATGCGGACGGCCACATCATGATGGTGCTGGATGGCCTGATTCCCCGGCGCAAGGGTGGCGATTACGAATCCTGGGGGAAGGTGATGCCGGGCGACACTTCTGAAACGCTCTGGACTGATTACCTTTCGTTTGACGAGCTTCCGAAGGCCGTCGATCCGCCTTCGGGCTGGACCCAGAACACCCACGAACCACCGTGGAGCATGACTCTGCCACGTCTGGACCGGTCGAAGTTCCCGGCCTGGGTGGCTCCCGCCGGCGAAACGATGCCGCAAATGCGAACCCTGCGGAGCCTGCGCATGATCACCGAGGACCAGAAGATCAGCTACGAAAAGCTGTTTCAGGACAAGCTTTCCACCCGCATGGAACTGGCGGACCGGGTGCTGCCGGATCTTCTGAAAGCAGCGGCGGGCGGTTCAGAAGCGGCCAAAGTTCTGGAGAAATGGGATCACCTGACGGAGACGGACAGCCGCGGGGCGGTCCTGTTTCAGTTATTTGCGGATCGCTATTTCGCGGGGGTCGGTGGAGTTGGGGCCAAGCTGCGGGTGAAGTTCGACCCGGCGGACCCGAACGGGTCGGCCCACGGTCTTTCTGACCCCGCCGGAGCCCTGAGAGCATTGGCTGCTGCAGCGGAAGAGTGTCAGAAGGTCTATGGGGCTCTCGATGTCAAGTGGGGTGATGTTTTCCGCTTTGCGAGCGGCACGGGAGACGTCCCAGGGAATGGCGGCCCGGGCAATTCCGGTGTCTTCCGAACGGTTGCGTTTACGCGGAAACAAGGCAATCGCTACTACGCGGCGCATGGCGAAACTTTCGTCTGCACGGTGGAGTTCGCGAAACAGCAGCGTGCACAGTGTTCGGTCAGTTATGGCAACGCCAGCCAACCGGGGTCGCCTCATCTCACCGATCAGCTGCCTCTGATGACGGAGAAGAAACTGCACCCTGTGCTGCGCGAGCGCAGGCAAATTGAGGCGAACCTGGGCAGCCGGGAGAAACTCTAAGCTCTACCCGACAGGCTTACCCAACATAAGGCGCGCTGATCACAGGACGCATGTCATTCCGCGGAATGACCGCCCACCCAATGAAGTACAGAATCAGCGGAACGCCGGTGAAGAGTACGAGCAGCACGTAGCCCAGCCGCACCATCGTCAGATCCCAGTTGAGATAGTTCGCAAATCCGGCACAGACGCCGCCAATGCTTTTGCGATACATGTCGCGCTCGAGCGGCCTTGGTGGTGGCTGGTAAGCCGCCGCGGTAATGGTGGCGGGTTTGCCGCACGAAGCACAAAAACGATCCTGATCCAAAATCCTGGTTCCACAACTGGTACAGAACATAAATCCTCTCTCGTCAGAAACGAACGCAGGCCGGGGCAGGGAAGTTCGGTAATATTTAAAAATGCGTTTTCCTGTTGCCGCGCTGCTTTTCGCCGCCCTTCCGATTGCGTCTCTGGCCCAGACCCCTGAGGTTCCCCGCTATACAGACAGTGGTGCCCTGCAAATGCCGGTCAACTACCGCGAATGGGTCTTCCTCAGTTCCGGTCTGGGAATGACTTATGGCCCGCTGGCTGCAGCTTCTTCGAACGACCATCCGAGCTTCGACAACGTCTTTGTCACCCGGGATGCCTACACTGCTTTTCTGCGCACGGGCACCTGGCCCGACAAGACGATGTTTGTTCTGGAAGTGCGTTCGTCGGAATCGAAAGGTTTTATCAACAAGGGCGGCCACTACCAATCCGACGTGATCGGCATTGAAGTGGAAGTGAAAGACGGCGGCAAATGGACTTTCTTCAGTTTTGACGGTGGGGCGACTGAAGCGAAGCCTCTCGCGAGAACCCAAAGCTGTTACGCCTGCCACGCGCAGAATGGGGCTGTCGACAACACCTTCGTGCAGTTTTACCCGACCCTTGCTCCCATAGCGAAGAAGGTGAAAACGTTCATGGCCCGCTGAAGATCTCTGCCCCGTTATACTGGCGGGCAATGAGCCGATTCCTGTTTCTCGCCTTTGCCCCTCTGCTGGCGGCCCAGAACCTGCCCTTCACTGAACCCGCTTTTACTCAACACACCATCACCACTGCGCTGAAGGGCGGCTATCAGGCTGTGATCGCGGATCTGAATCGCGACGGAAAGCCCGACATTATTGCGCTCGCGTCCGGCGGGACCGACCTGGTCTGGTTTGAGAATCCTGGCTGGTCCCGGCACGTAATTGCGGCGAACCTGCCCCGCACCATCAATTGCGCTGCGGAAGACCTGGATGGTGACGGCATTCCGGAAATCATGGTTGCGTGGGAGTTTGCCAACGACGCGGCCAAAAGCATCGGCAAGGTGGGAGTGCTGCAGTACAACGGCGATCCTCACGAGCCGTGGACGCTGCATCAAATCGACGAACTGACTACCAGCCACCGCCTCCGCTGGGCTGACATCGACGGGTCCGGCAAGAAGGTCGTGATCAATGCCGTGCTGACCGGTTCCCATGCCGCGCCCCCGAACTACTCGGGCGACCACGCTCCACTGGTCATGTACCGCCCGCCGGACGGGAAACGGGAAGTGATCAGCGAGGCGAACGAAGGGGTGCAGCACGGCCTGCTGGTGACAAAGTGGGATCCGAAAGACAAGAAAGACAGTCTGCTGACCGCGAGTTTCTCCGGCATTCACCTTCTGCAGTTCGGGTCCAAAGGCTGGACCCGCACCGAACTGACTAAAGGGGACCCGTCACCGTGCCCGAAATGTGGTTCGAGCGATGTGGCTGTGGGCTATCTGGGAAAACAGAAATTCCTGGCAGCCATTGAGCCATGGCACGGCAATCAGGTGGCGATTTATACGCTGAAGGGCAAAACCTGGCAACGCAGCCAGATCGACGATTCCCTGACGGACGGCCACACGATTATCACAGCGGATCTGGACGGAGACGGCAGAGACGAAGTGATCGCCGGTTTTCGCCAGGGCGGCAAGAGCGTTTTTATTTATCGGGCCGGCAAGTCAGGATGGAAAAAACAGATTCTCGATAATGGCGGCATGGGGGCGGCGGCCTGCGCAGCGGCGGACCTGAATAAAGACGGGAAGATGGACATTGTGTGTATCGGATCCACCACACTGAAATGGTACGAGAATACGCGGCATTGAGCCCGAAAGCGTATCGCCCCCGCCCCGGGAAGAGCCCGACGTTCTTGCAGCACCCTCCGAATCGAGGTCGTCTGTGCCCTTCCCATCGCTGCCAGGCAGGTCAGCGACGTGAACCTCCGCAGGCGGGGACGAAACTGTGCAGCTTGCTGCACACCAGCAGTCCAGTCTGTTATCCGGCTGCATGGAAAGGACTTGAGTCCTGTACCTGGGGCCTGATCCGGTACTGTATCCGACGCGCCGGGAATTGTGGAGCGCGTTGAAACAGCTGTCGGAAATTTGACACCACCGGCCCCCTCCTATACTGAAACCATGTCCTTCCAGCTTGCCGTCTCCTATAGCCCGCAAGGGG
>JBBQDH010000063.1:0-25718 GCA_038319515.1 Bryobacterales bacterium | reverse complement strand
CCGGCACGCATCCAGTAGGCACCGTCGACGCTGTAAGCCGTTCCGCGGGGACGGCCCGGGATCTAAAGTACGACCACGCGGCCCTTTGTGTGATTTACCTCCTCAACCTCGACCCGAAAGCCAAGCTTCTCGAACAGGCTTTGCGACTGTCCAGTGACATTTGCGCAGGCGTTTGTCGAAACGATCTCGCGCGGAAGCTTGTCGGAGATACCGAGAACTAAAAAGCCGCCGCCCTCATTGGCTATCGCGACGCAGTACTGGCACATCTTACGAAAATCATATTGCTGTTTGGCTTCTTTAAACTCCAACCGCGGGTGTTCTGAAGGCGACAACAGCCATAAATCAATCTGCTCAGGGGTAATTGACACGATTTCGCCAAGGGATCTTCTATCAAAATTCTACTCCTCCTATGGCGTATCCCCCGCCACCGCCACCCCGGCCTTCTCCGTATACGGAATCCCCCGCTCCATCCACCCCGGCTTCGCCGCGCCCTTCAGCCAGTAATCGAAATATTCCTGCAACCGCGTCGTGTAATCCTTCTGATTCGGGCGCCGCCGCAAACCATGCGGTTCACCGTTGTAGGTGAACATATAAACCTCTTTTCCCAACCGCCGCAGCGCCAGATAATACTCGATCCCCTGGTACCACGGCACCGCGTCATCCGCATCATTGTGGATCATCAGCAGCGGCGTCGATACGCGATCCGCCATGAAGATCGGCGAATTCTCAATAAACCGCAGCGGGTATTCCCATAATGTTCCACCAATACGGCTCTGCGTGCGTTCGTACTGGAACTGGCGCGGGAGCCCGGGCCCCCAGCGAACGCCGTCATACGCGCTGATCATGTCGGCCACCGGCGCACCCGCCGCCGCCGCCCGGAAGCGGTTCGTGCGCGTGATCATATACGCGATCTGATAGCCGCCCCAGCTGTGGCCCTGTATACCGATCGCATTTTCATCCACAAACCCCCGCCCCACCATCTCTTCCACCGCCGCCATCACGCACTTCTGGGCGCTCTGCCCGGGGTAGCCAATTGTGTAAGCAATATCCGGCGTGATCACGATGTAGCCATTGCTCGTGTAGTAAGAAATGTTGATGTTGTGCCCCGGCGCGGGCGGTACGAAATGGTGCACATTCTGCGCCAGCCGCTCATAGATGTACACGATCATCGGGTACTTCTTTTTCGGGTCAAAATTGGCGGGCTTATAGAGCGCGCCATCCAGCTTCACGCCATCCACGTTTCGATAGCGGAAGAGTTCAGCCGAACCCCATGACAGATCCGCTTTCTGAGGATTCGCATCGGAAACCCGGTCCATCGTTCTAAATGCGGAACTGGTGACCTGCAGATCGGGAAACTCTTCGAACGTGCCCGCGGTCAGCAGCACCACATCGGCCTTCTTTGCCTTGACGGGCGCGGAAAACTCCTTCGCATCCATCAGCAGTTTCACCGGCGCGGATGTCGCTTCGAACGTCGCCCTATAGAATCCGGTATCGTGCGTCCTCGAATCTTCCGCGCGCAACAGCAGGGGCTGCGTGGGGTCGAGACCGCGGTCCTTCGGATCAGGATTCAGATTCACATATCGAAACGCGATCTCCTGCCTGCGGCCCGCGCCTGCCGTCAGATTGCGCGCGCCCGTGCCATCGGCTTTCACAGACCAGATGTCGTAGTGGTCATATAGCAGCGCGTAGTTCCCGTCTTTCGTCCAGCCGGCATTTCCCCATGCAGGCGCAGTGTTCGGCGTGTCGTGCTCTTCCTGCCAGAACTTCACGTTGATGGAAGAAGTCAGGTTTGTGATACCACCGTCCGGAATGCTGATGGCCGTCCAGTCCTTCCCGTTGAACCAAAGCGCGTGACGGCCATCCGGCGACCAGACCGGCCTGCCGTTCTGCTTCTTACCCAGCGCTTTGCGAGCTCCGTTCGCGGTGTCGACGAGATACGAATCCACGAAGGTCTCGTCATATTCGCGCATCGATCGATAGCCCCGATCATCAAAGCCGAAGGCCCAGCGGCCATCCCCGGCCGGAGTAATATCCGGCATCGTTTCATCGGCAAGCTGCACAACAGACTTCGCGGCAACGTTATAGACCGCTCGATAAGAACGCGTGCGCTCAGCCTGCACGCGGACTTTCTGCATGGGCTGAATGTAGTCGTCTTTGTAATGCCAGAGGTCAAACGAAGCGACGTCGTCCGGAAGCGCATTGCCACGCGGAGCCACCGCCGGTTTGACGGGCGCGGACCCAAAGAACAAATGCCGGCCGTCTTTTGAAAAGTTCAGCGTTGCCTGTTCGTTCACCGCAAAACCCGGGCGGAAGCCTGCCGCCTGTTCAGAGACAACCGCCACAGCCGCGCCGCTGCCCGACCACATCCAGACCTTGAATTTGGCAGGCTTCAGCGCAGCGTCATCATGAGAACTCAGAAACGCCAGCCGCGTTTGTGCCTCGTCCCAGGTAAGCTTCGAATACTTGCCCGCCCCGCTCAGCAGCGTGGCGGGAGCACCGTCACCAGTTGTCGCGACTGTATAAACCCCGTTCGAAGTTTCGGTTTTCGACCCCACGGCGTAAACCAAACTGCCCGCGTCTTTCCGAACCAAATACTCGGAAACATCGGGGAACGCCCGCTCGGTCCCGCTGGTCAGGTTATGCAATACCAGTTCGTTGCCATGCAGGTAGGCCATCACGCCGGAGCCTTCTTCCGGCACCTGAAAGCTCTTCACATTCTCCACGCGCGTGGCCCTGCCGGTAGCCAGGTCCAGAATCACCATGCCGTTCTTCGGCATCTCGTCGGCTTTCTTCTGTTCGCGCTTCGCCTTGTCGACATCGGCTTTCGGCGGGAACGTGGAAAACACAACTGTCCGGCTGTCGCTGCTGAACGCAACCGTAATGGCCGGAATCGCGGGCGGAGCGTCCTCCGCAGCCGCGGTGGAGAAGTTCACCGGAGGCGGCGCGGGGCGTGCGCCAATTGCCTGGCGGAACTCCTTCTTCGTTGCGATCTCACGAATCACAAACTCGCCATCGCCCGATTGAGGGAACAGCGCGTAGCCCAGATACTTTCCATCCGGCGAGAGGCGTTGGTTTTGGATGTTGCGCCAGGAGTCGTAGTCCTGGTGCGTTAACGGGCGCGGCGCGGCGGCCAGCGCGAATGCAAAAATCGCGAAACAAACGAAGCGGCAGCGAAACATGATTCCGGTATTGTAGCGCCCGGAACGGCAGTTTTAGTGCAATGTTTCCAGATACTGCCCGTTAGTCGAATCCACCAGCACCGACATCGAACTGCTGGTCGCGCTCTCGCCCCAGATCACGCGCCACATCGGCACGCTGACCTGCCGGCCCATTTCGAGCGTGTAGGAAATTGGCATCTCGGGGTTCTTCTTCGCATACTGCTCGCCATGCTTGAGCGCGATTTCCCAGGCCTTGTCCGTATCGGAGCGCATAGCCGCCATCAGGATGCCGCGGTTATCGTTGCTCCACTCGGTGGGCGAATCGGGAAACGTCCCCTCCCGCAGCGTGGTGCTGGAGTCGACTACAGAGTAGGTGTAGGCTCGCTTCTTGCCCAGGCCTTCAGACACGAATATCGCCTGCCATGCGGGCTTCTTTCCGTCGATCTTCTGAACGCCCGCGATATCGATGCTGCTCAGCCGTAACACCTTGATATCCGGCGCCCACATGCGGGCCTTGCCATACATCGCATAAAGCGCGTGCAGACCAGTCACCGGTTCCGCCGGCTTCTTTTCCACCTTCGGCGCGGGCGCGGACCCGCAGCCTGCCAGCAGCAAAGCGGACAGCAAAAGGCCCGGCGTGAGTGCCGCCATGTCACGGGTTTTCATACATTCCAGTGTACGGGCTTCAGACCGTAATGATTTGCACGGCCAAATATTAAAAAACGATTGACTTTGGCGTCCGCCGGAGCCACCATACAGCCAGAAGCGGTATTTGCTTTGCAACAAACGCTTCTGAGCCGCAAAGCCGCGTGGTGTGTGCGCGGACGGGAGGTCTCGATATAGAACCTGGTCAGCGAGAGGGCGGCATGCCCTTCGGGCTGCATGAGCAGGCAGTGATGAGATCGCGGAAACACCTGACCAAGTGCCCATGACGGGCCACCGGCACTGCCGGAAACTGAAGGTGCGGACCGGAATCTCGGGCTCATTCCCCTGAAGGCAGCCGCCCTTTACTTCGTCCCGGCAGCATCTCTCCGGCTACGACGTGCGATACTAAATAATTCTGCCTTTAGTCAGTATGTCGGATTCCACTCCTTTCGAAATTCTGAGCGCCCACAGCCCGGACTCAGACGACGCCTTTATGTTCTACGGGCTCGCGACCAAAAAGATTCGCTCTTCACGAGTGAACTTCCGGCACGTCCTCTCAGACATCGAAACCCTGAACCGCAGCGCGAAGGACGGCATTTACAGCCTGAGCGCCATCTCTTATCACGCATATCCTTACGTAGCGGATAAATATGTGATGATGGCCAGCGGCTCCAGCATCGGCGACGGCTACGGCCCGCTGGTGGTGGCCCTGCACCCCATGGAACCGGAAGAAATCAAGGGCAAGAAGATTGCCATCCCCGGAACCATGACCACAGCCTATCTGGCTCTGAAGATCTTCGAACCGGATTTCACTCCCGTCATCGTTCCGTTCGACAAGATTCTGGATGCCGTGCAGTCGGGCGCCGCCGATGCGGGCCTGATTATCCACGAAGCGCAGCTGACCTATAACAAGGTGGGCTTCCACCGTGTTCTTGACACGGGTAAGTGGTGGAAAGAGAAGTTTGGTCTTCCGCTGCCGCTGGGTGGCAACGCACTTCTTCGTTCTTTGCCTGAAGATGTCAAAACCGAATGCTGCCGGATGATGAAAGAGAGCATTCAGTATGCCCTCGACAACCATTCCGAAGCGCTCGAATACGCCCTGCAGTTCGCCCGTGACATGGAACCGCGCCTTGCCGAGAAGTTCGTCGGCATGTACGTGAACCACTACACTCTGGACGCCGGCGAAGTGATTCCGAAAGCCGTGCAGTTACTGCTCGACAAGGGCTTTGAGGCCGGCGTGATCCCGCACCGCACGCAGGTCGAATTCGTCCGGTAGATACTTCACAGGGCATCCCTGCTAACCTGACCGTCCACCCCGACTTCCGGGCGGGCACAACCTTGTGCGTCTTTGCCTGCGCCTGGGTAAATCCGCATTGCCCTCCGCGTTTCCGGCTCAACGGACCTGCCCCCGGGCGGGGTCGCGGCTCAGAAGTGCGTCGCGCGACAGTTCGTCGAAGAAGATCAGTGGAACCAGTTAGTTAGCGAATTAGCTCCTGAATTTCCAAAGAATCTGCCGCAGAATGCCCAGTAACAGCGGGCCGTCCCTGCGCGTAACGTGCAAACGCCGGACCCATCGGCGGATCTTCTCTTCCGTAGACACCGCCGTGATCCGGTTCGTATAGCCGGATTCTTCCAACACCTCAATCAGCATGGTGGTCAGCTGTTCCGCCTGTGCTCCCGCCACCGCCTCAGACCTTGCCGAACGCACCGGCGGTGCGGGGTGGGACACCTCCCGAACCAGCTCCCACAAACACACCGCCACCGCTTGCCCCAGGTTCATCGAAGGCGTTCCCGGCGCGGTCGGGATGGTGATCAGCGCATGGCAGTGGCTCAGATCGTCATTCGAAAGCCCAAATTTCTCCGAGCCAAACACCAGCGCAACACGCCCCACGTGACCCCTGACCGGCTGCATGCCCGATTCCAGGCGCTCGACCGGCTGCTGCGGCACACGCGACTGTGCCGCCGTGGTGCCCACCACCATCGTGCAATCATGCAACGCCGCCGCCAGCGTAGGGAACACAAGCGCGGATTGCAGTACATGCGCTCCGCCAACCGCCGAAACAGCTTCCCGAAAGGCAACTTCGTAGGGATCCACCAGCCGCAGATCCGCAAACCCAAAATTCGCCACCGCACGCGCCGCAGCCCCAATATTCAAGGGGTTGCGTGTCGAAACCAGCACGACAGTGAGTTCGGTGGTGATGTCAGCATGGTGACACACTGCCCTGCCTCGCACTAGCTGTTGTGTGCCCGTTGTGTGAATCCGCCCGAAATTTCCGGCATAGTGTAGAATCAGAGCTTTGCGCCTCTCTCAGCACTTCAGTAAGGGACGCGCAGGCAATTCCAAGGTATAGTGGAGGAAGTTATGGCATCGCCCGTAGAACAGAAAGTCAAACAGATTATCGTCGAGCAGTTGGGTGTTGACGAGAGCCAGGTGGACAACAAGGCATCATTCGTCGATGATCTTGGCGCCGACTCCCTCGACATCGTGGAGCTCGTGATGGCTTTCGAAGAAGCCTTTGAACTCGAGATCCCCGACGAAGATGCCGAAAAGATCGGTACCGTGGGCGACGCAATCACCTACATCGAAGGCAAGAAAAAGTAGTTGGTTTTTAGGCCGCGCCGAAAGCCTGTTGCGCGGTTGCGCGACCGGTTCGGCGACGGGCTGGCGACGGCCTGAAGGAGCAAAGCTATTTCCCGCAGAGTAGTAGTCACCGGTGTAGGTCTGTTGACCGCGATCGGCGACACAACCGCCGAGACGTGGAAGTCTCTCATGGAGGTCCGTAACGGGATCACCAAAATTGAGTCCTTCGACGCAACCCTTTTTAATTGCCGGATCGCCGGAGAGATCAAGCATTTTGATCCCGCGCGTTTTATTGAAAAGAAGGAAATTAAAAAGATGGGGAGGTTTATCCATCTGGCGATTGCTGCCTCTGAAGACGCACTGCAGACTTCCGGCCTGAAGGTCGATGCAGAGAACGCCGAACGTGTCGGCGTTTATATCGGCAGCGGCATTGGCGGCTTCGAAGTGATCGAACGTGAGCATAAGAACCTGCTCGAATTCGGCCCGCGCCGTATTTCCCCGTTCTTCATTCCGGCAACCATCATTAACCTCGCATCCGGTTATATCTCGATTCGCACCGGTGCCAAAGGTCCGAACTCGGCCACTGCCACCGCCTGCACCACCAGCGCCCACAGTATTGGCGATTCCTTTAAGATCATCCAGCGCGGCGATGCCGACGTAATGATCTGCGGCGGCACCGAAGCCTGCATCACTCCCATGGGTATTGGCGGATTCGCCGCCATGCGCGCCATGTCCCAACTTAACGACGACCCCGCACATGCCTCCCGCCCCTGGGATCGTGAGCGCGACGGATTCGTGGTGGGCGAAGGCGCGGGCATTCTGATCCTCGAAGAACTGGAAACGGCCAAACGCCGCGGCGCGCCGATCCTCGCCGAAATCGTGGGCTATGGCATGTCCGGCGACGCACACCATTTCACGTCTCCGCCCGCCGACGGCGAAGGCGCTTTCCGCGTGATGCGAAACGCCATGCGGGATGCACGCCTGAACCCCGAACAGATCGACTATATCAATGCCCACGGCACCTCCACGCCGCTGGGCGATCAGGCCGAAACCATCGCCATCAAGCGCGCTTTTGGAGACCACGCAAAGAAAGTTGCCGTCAGCTCCACCAAATCCATGACCGGCCACCTGTTGGGTGGCGCGGGTGGTCTGGAAGCCGGCATCTGCGTTTGCGCCCTGCAAAACCAGGTAGCCCCGCCCACCGCGAACTACCAAAACCCCGACCCAGGGTGCGATCTGGACTATGTCCCGAATGAACCGCGGCCCATGCAGCTGGATTACGTGCTCTCGAATTCCTTCGGCTTCGGCGGCACCAACGGGGCACTCATTTTCAGTAAATTTACGGAGTAGCGAACATGAAGATCGTCGTCGCCATCAAACAGGTGCCGTCGCGCGACAGCCTGCTGAAGGTGAATTCTTCGGCCGGCTGGATCGAAGACGCGGATCTCTCGTATGAGATCAACGAACCGGATGCTTACGCCCTTGAAGCGGGTCTGCAACTCAAAGAGAAGCAGGGCGGAGAGGTAGTGGTGATCTGTGCCGGGCCGGACCGCGCCGGGCAGACCATTCGCGAAGCTCTGGCCAAGGGTGCGGATCGCGCCATTCATATCGAGACCGAAGAGGGCGGCGACAGCGATCCTCTGGCGCTTGGTCACGCCATGGCGAAGGCGCTGGCTTCGGAACAGCCGGATCTGGTGCTGACCGGTCTGCAGTCGGACGACATGGGATACGGCCAGACCGGTGTGATTCTGGCGGAAATCATGGGGCTGCCGCACGCCACGCTGATTATGCATATTGAGGCGGCAGGCAGTGGCATCCGCGTGAAGCGTGAGCTCGAAGACGGCTGGTTCCAGAACGTGGATATGCCTCTTCCCGCGCTGTTGACCATCCAGTCCGGTGCGACGAAACTGCGCTATGCCACGCTGTTGGGCATCAAGAAGGCGAAGACGAAGGAAGTGAAGCGGCTCTCGGGATCTGAGCTGAGCGGCAATGCGGTCGCTTCCATCAAAGTCGAACGAATCTACCTGCCGGAGAAGTCCAAAAAATCGCAGGTATTCGACGGTCCGCCTAAAGAAGCGGCCGCCAAACTGGTGGAGAAACTGCGGTTCGAAGCGAGGGTGATATGAGCGGCATTCTGGTTGTTCTGGAGCAGCGTGACGGCAAGCTGCACAAGATGGCGCTCGAAGCGCTGGCCGCCGGGCAGCAGTTCGGTAAGGAACTGGGTCTGCCGGTTTTCGCGGCAGTATTGGGTTCGAACGTGCAGGAAATTGCACAGACCCTCGCCGGCTATCAGCTCGCAAAGATTCATGCGGTGGACCACGAGCTTCTAAAGGACTACACGCCCGATGGTTTCACCGTCGCGTTGAAACAACTGATCGCGGCGCACAGCCCCGCGTACGTGGTTTTCCCGCACACGTATCAGATTCGCGATTTCGCGCCCAAGCTGGCTACTGCACTGGGCCGCGTTCTGGTGAGCGACGTGGTTGGTCATCGCGTGGATAACGGTTCGCTGATCGCCGTCCGCCAGCTCTTCCAGGGCAAGATCAATGCCGATGTCCGCTTCACCGGGGACGCCCCCCATCTGCTTTCAGTCCAGGCCGGGGCGTTTCGCGCCGATCATCTGCAGGCCGGTTCGGCACCGGTGGAAACCATGACCCCGCAACTTTCGGCGAGCGACATCCGCACGAAGCCGCTCGAACTCTTCCGTGAATCCGCCCGCGCTGTGGATCTGGGTGCCGCCGAGATCATCGTCTCCGTCGGTCGCGGCATTAAAGAAGCTGAGAACATCCACATCGTGCAGGCTCTGGCAGACGCGCTGGGCGCTGAACTTGCCGCATCCCGCCCCATCTGCGACAACGGCTGGCTGCCCATGGAACGTCAGGTCGGAAGCTCCGGCCAGACCGTCGCCCCGAAAATGTATCTCGCGGTCGGCATCTCCGGCGCGATCCAGCATCTGGTGGGCATGAAGGGCGCCAAGATCATCGTGGCAATTAACAAAGACCCCGAAGCGCCCATCTTCGAAGTGGCCGACTACGGCATCGTCGGCGACCTTTTCCAGGTTGTCCCCGCACTGATCGAAGAGTTGAAGAAGTAAGGTACAGTCGGCGATCTTGTCGCCGAGTAACCGCGCTTTGAAGATGCCCGCATATCTGGAGGCCGTGGAACTTCGTGTTTCAGGCCAGCCTCCAGATCCCTCACGCTCACCGAAGCCGGCACGCCGCGCCGTGCCTCTCTGCATGTGGTGCAGGGCGAGGAGGCCTCCGCTCCATGACCCCGGCGGCATCGACGTACTGCCCGCCGATCTGGCATCCTTCCGCACTGCCCTCACCGCCGAGAACCATACGCTCAAGAGGGCACTGACTGATCGAGATTCCGCACGCCGCCCGCCTCGCCCCGCTGGCGCAAACCAAAAAACTCCAACCCGAAGAATGGGTTCGGTTTTTCGAATGCACCCAATCCACGCTGAAACTTTGGGTCGACCGCCTGCGCACCGAAGGCCGCGCGGCATTCCCCGAAAAAGTCACAGCGTTCCAAGATGATATGGCAGCCCACGGTCGCTACGGCAAGCCCTGCCCGGTCTGCGGGGAGAAAATCCAGCGCATCCGCTACGCCGATAACGAAACAAACTACTGCTCCGACTGGCCCCCGCACTCTGGCGGAGCTTGAAGTGCTCAAACGTCGCTGAAACTACCGTCCTGAGCCACCACGAGTTTACGCCCGCGCCAGGTAATCGTCTTGCCGAAAAAGCCCAATACCCAGGTGACGAAGCTCGCGATATCTTCTACCGGCAACAGCCACCAGTAGCGCTGAATGAGAGGGTCGTTGAGAATCTCCACCGCCGTCACCCACGCCACGCATGCGCGGAAGAATAACGCCACCAGCAGAAAGCCCCATGCGCCCGGAGCCACCATGCAAAGAATCAGCGCCAGTGCCGTCGGCTTGGTGAAAAGCTCTCCGATGTAACCCATTCGTCGCGACCGACGCGTGCTCCGCGCCCATCGCAACCGATGCTTCCAGTTCTTGAGGAATGCATCATCGCCAATGTAGTGCTCAATCACACTGCGCGAAAGCACCACCTTGCGTCCGCGCGCATGCATGCGATTCCCCATCACGAAGTCTTCGGCGAGGTAGCGCTGCAGCCCTTCCAGGCCGCCAATCGCCGAGAGCTCCGGTTGCCGTGTGGCGATGGTGCATCCAATAGCGAAATCCATGCCGTTCAGAAAACGTTGCGTCAGCATGCCTGCCAGAAAGTCCGTGTTGAGGCCGAGCGCTTCCATGCGCGACCAGAAGCTGGGGCCGCTCGCCGCCCGATAGGGGCAGGTAACCAGCGCCACATGTTCCATCTGTAGCTCCGAAATCACCACCTGCAGGCAATCCGGTGCCAGCCGAATATCACTATCCGACATCACGATATGCTGATGGCACGCCTTGGGCAGCAATGCCCGCAGGCTCCACACCTTCGCGTTCGGCAGCGGAGATACCCCGGCCACGATCAGCCTCGACGGCACATACGGATATTCCGCCATCACCCGCCGCGCAAGCGCAGCCGCCGGATCTGCTTCCTCATGCACCGAGAGCAGCACCTCGAAATCCGGATATTTCTGCCGGAAAACACTGCGCAGATTCGCCTCAGTGTTATCCGCAGCTCCCGCCAGTGGTCGCAACACAGAAACCGCAGGGAACTCTTTCAACAGCGTCGCACCACTTTGTGAATACCGCCACGCCCCGATCATCGCCAGCACGCAGTACACCAGCGAGCCCGTCAGCAAAGCGATAAGCGGTGTCAGGTAATACCATGAAAACGACGCGACGAGAATGATTCCGGGCACTCGTAACATTATCGTGGGTACTGCGGGCCACATCGATCACGGCAAGACATCTCTCGTCAAAGCGCTTACCGGGACCGATGCCGACCGCCTGGCCGAAGAGAAGCGTCGCGGCATTACCATCGACCTCGGCTTCGCGCATCTGCAAATCGCGAAAGACGTGCGCATCGGTTTTATTGACGTGCCCGGGCATGAGCGCTTTGTCCGCAACATGCTGGCTGGTGCCGCCGGAATTGATCTTGTACTGTTCGTCATCGCGGCTGACGAATCCATTAAACCCCAGACCCGCGAGCACTTCGAAATCTGCCGCATGCTGGGCGTGCAGGCGGGAGTCATCGCGCTGACGAAAGCGGACCTGGTGGACCCGGAACTGCTGGAACTCGTGCGCCTCGAAGTGGATGAGTTTGTGGCGGGGTCGTTCCTCGAAAGCGCCCCGCAAATTGCGGTTAGCTCCACCACAGGCCTGGGGCTCTCTGAACTGCGCACAGCGCTGGAGGCAGCCGCGCGCAAGGCCCGGCAGAAGAGCGCGGGCGGCTTGTTCCGATTGCCCATCGACCGCTCATTCACAATGAAGGGCTTCGGCACCGTGGTCACCGGAACCATGATTTCCGGGTCCCTGCGGCGCGAACAGGAAGCAGAGCTTTATCCCACTGGCCGCAGGCTGCGCGTTCGCGGCCTGCAGGTGTATGGTGAGTCTGCCGACCGTGCCCGCGCCGGTGAACGCACCGCAGTCAACCTGGCCGATATCGAACCCGGCGAAATCTCGCGTGGCATGGTGCTGAGCGAAGTGGGCGTGCTGACCCCGGTTCGCGCCTTCGATGCCAGGCTCGATCTGCTGCCCTCCGCAAAAGCGCTGAAGAACAACGCGCCCATCCATCTGCACATTGGTGCGGCCGAGTGTGAAGCGGAGGTGCGACTGCTGGACAAAAGCACCAGTCTAAAACCAGGCGGGGCGGCATGGGTGCGAATCACCCTGCGCGAACCTGCCCTGGTATTGCCCGGGGACCGCTTCATCGTCCGCATGTTCTCGCCGGTATTGACCATTGGCGGCGGTGTCGTGGTGGATATCGGCGGGCGCAAATACAAACGAGGCGAGGACATCGCCGGGAGGCTTTCTGCACTACTCACGGGCGACGCTGTGCAGCGCACGGAACTGCTGGTGGCCGAGCGACCCGACGGTCTCACGCAGGCCGCCCTAACGGCGCTGACAGGTCTGCACGAAATCCCCCGCAGCCCGGCGCTGCTCTCCGCAGGAACATGGCTCATAGCCGCCTCCCGCGTCGCGTCATTGAAAGAAAAGCTGACGGCGGAGGTTCGTGCTTTCCACAAGGCCAACAGCTTGCTGCCGGGCATTCCGAAGCAGGATCTGAAGAGCCGCATCGTGCCCACTGCAGCCCAGGAAATCTTTGCTCTCCTCCTCGAATCCGCCACATCCGAAGTCGTGGCCGACGGCGACATCGTCCGCCTGAAAACACACCGCGTGGTTTTGAAAGTGGATGAAGAACAGGCCCGCGCCGGCATGGAAGCAGCATTTGAAACAGCCGGCCTGACCGCGCCTGGTGTGCAGGATGTGCTGAAGTCCTCCGGCCTCGAATCCGCGCGTGCCCGATCAATTCTGCAGATTCTTTTGCGCGAGGGCCGACTCGTCAAAATCTCTGACGACCTTGTCCTCCACAGCACCGCCTGCGCTCAGTTGCGTCAAACCATGGCCGACCGCCGGGGCCGGCACTTCAGCGTTCCGGAGTTCAAAGACTGGACCGGCGTTTCCCGCAAATACGCGATCCCGCTGCTTGAATATCTGGATCGCGAACACGTCACAGTGCGTGACGGTGATCAGCGCAAGATCCTATAGACTCATCGCGAAGCAGTCGGCGACGACTCGTCAACGGTGCCTGCGTCTACCGCGTCAAATAGCCTATTCCAGTGGCAACCCGGAGTCCTTCAGCGCCCGCCATCCGCCATCCAAAGAGATGACATTCGCATACCCCATGCGCTGCAGATTCTCCGCCACCAGCACGGATCGGAAACCACCGCCACAATAGCAAATCAGCGTCGTATCCTTATCGGGATATTTCGTTTCCACGTCCCGCTCAATCACACCCTTGCTCAAATGCACCGCACCCTGCACATGCCCCGCATGAAATTCGTGATCTTCCCGAACATCCACCAGCACATGCGGCGCGCCCTGCGCCAGCATCTGCCTGTACCCCTCAAGGTCCATCTCTTTGACACGCGCTTTTGCGTCGTTCACCAATGCCAGAAATCCAGGGTTATGCTGCATTTTCTTACTCTACCCGCTGCATCTGCGCGCCGATGCCCAGCAGCTTCTCTTCAATCCTTTCGTACCCGCGATCAATGTGGTAGACACGGTCAATCACCGTCTCACCCTTCGCCGCCAGCGCCGCCAATACCAGCGACGCGCTGGCCCGCAGATCCGACGCGATCACGCCGGCGCCCGTCAGCCTGCTGTGGCCGGCAACAATCGCCTTCCGTCCGTCGATGCGTATGTTTGCGCCCATGCGCATCAGTTCCTGCGCGTGCATGAAGCGGTTCTCGAAAATCGTTTCGGTAATGATGGAGATGCCATCCGCCTGCGTCATCAGCGCCATGTATTGCGCCTGCAGATCAGTCGCGAATCCCGGGTATTCCACGGTGGTCATATCCACCGCCGACAGACTGCCGCCCGCATGCACCTGGACCGTCGTTGCATCCGGCGTGGTCACCGTGACACCAGCTTCCCGCAGCTTGTCGAGCAGCGCACGCAGATGCTCCGCGACGCAACCGGTCACCGTCACATCCCCGCCTGTAATGGCGCCTGCAATGACGAATGTGCCTGCCTCGATACGGTCCGCAATAATCTCGTGGGTGCAACCGCCCAGCTTCGAAACACCCTGCACGCGAATCACACTGGTGCCCGCGCCTTCGATCTTCGCGCCCATGCTGATCAGCATTTCCGCCAGATCCACCACCTCAGGCTCACGCGCGGCGTTGTTGATGACGGTCTGACCATCGGCCAGTACCGCCGCCATCAGGATATCTTCGGTCCCGGTCACCGTGATGCGCTCGAAGCTGATCTCAGCGCCTTTCAATCCATCGGGCGCGACCGCTTCAATATAGCCGTGTTCCTGATTGATCCGGGCGCCCAAATGCTTCAGCCCGGCCAGATGAAAGTCGATGGGACGCGCTCCGATCGCGCAGCCGCCAGGCATGGAAACCCGCGCCCTGCCTGCACGCGCCAGCATGGGGCCCAGCACCAGGCTGGACGCTCGCATGGTCTTCACCAGTTCATACGGCGCTTCGGGCGAAACGATCTTTTCCGTGCGTATGCTCACGCCGCTGTCATCAACCGTGATCACTGACCCGATATCCAACAGCAACCGTTCCATGGTGCGGATGTCGCGCACGCGCGGGATCCGCTTCAGCATGATCGGCTGATCAGTCAGCAGCGCGGCAGCGAGTACAGGCAGCGCGGAATTCTTGGCGCCACTGGTGGCAATAGAACCGTTGAGCGGAGTGCCGCCTTGAATTACAAACTTATCCATTGCTTTTTATCTTCCTAAGATGTTCTATCTTCCCAAGCCCGAATTGCTGCCCGCACGTTGTTGCCCGCCTTGCCCAGCATCACGCCCGCCTCGTCGTAAGAAGCGCCCGTGGCTGTCGCGATGATGCGCGTCGCACGATCCAGCAGCTTGGTGTTCTTCGGCTGCACGTTCACCATCAGATTGCCCCAAACATAGCCGGTGCGGATGAACGTTCCCGTAGTCAGCATGTTCAGCACCAGCTTGGTCGCCGTGCCTGCCTTCAGCCTCGTGGAACCCGCCACAACCTCCGGCCCCGGCAATGGAGTAATCGCGATCTTAGCGGCCTTGCTCAGTTCCGAACCAGGTGAACAACTAATCCCGATGGTGAGCGCGCCCAGACGATTCGCCTCTTCAATCGCGCCCAAAACATAGGGCGTTCGACCGCTGGCCGCGATACCGCAAAGCACATCCGCCGCCCCAAACCCGCGCGCCTGCAGATCCCGCACACCAATCGCCGGATCATCTTCTGTAGTTTCCGTGGCACGCGACAGTGCGCCTTCCCCACCCGCGATAATTCCCTGCACCAGATCCGGCGGTACGTTGAATGTGGGAGGGCACTCGGAAGCATCCAGCACGCCCAGCCGCCCGCTCGTTCCCGCACCCATATAGAAGAGCCGCCCGCCCTTCGCCAACGCTTCCACAATGCCATCCACCGCCCGCGCAATCTGCGGCAGTTCCACAGTCACTGACTCCGCTACCTTGCGGTCTTCCTCGTTGATCACCCGCAGCATGTCGAAGGTGGACAACTGGTCGATCTGTGCCGATGCCGGATTCGCCTGCTCCGTCATCAACGTGGCAATCTGCTCTGCCATGCTTTACAGCACCCCCGCGTCGTGCATCACACGCGATGCCGCTTCGAATCCCAGCCGCGCCGCCTCCTCCACAGGCATCTCTTTCAGCCCCCGCCCGAAGACTTCCACCGAAAGGGCGTCCTCATACCCGATCTTCTTCAATGCCTGTAAAAAGCCCTTCAAATCGATCACGCCCTCCCCGGGCAATAAGCGCTGATTGTCGCGGACCTCTTCGGGCGGCAGTTTCGCCGCGTCGTTGAAGTGCACATGCACAATCCTGTCCTTACCCGCAGCCAGGATGTCAGCAACCGTCGCGCCCGCGTGATGCCAGTGCCACACGTCCAGCAACAGCCCGCAGTTCGGACCGCATTCTTTAGCGAAAGCGAGCATCTCGTCCATCTGCCAGATGAACTCATACGGCTGGGCCTTCCTGATGTGAAGGGGCCCCAGGAATTCCAGACCCAACCGGACATGCGAGCGCGCCAGCACATCCGCACAGGCGCGAAAACGATCCAGGAGAATTTTTCGCTGCTCCGCTTTGGGCTTATCCGTCGACGACAGCAGATACGTCACCATGCGCGGGCAGCCAATGGCGGCAGCAAACGATGCAGCATCCGGCAGCATTCGCAAGCCCTTCTGAAAGGTTTCCCCGTCCTTGCGGAAATCCAGAGGCAAGTCAACTGCGGCAGGCCGCAGCCGATGTTCCGCGAGCAGGCCTTGCGTCTTCTCCAGACCTTCTCTGATTGCCGCGCCAAGCCCCACGTCGACACCCGGAAACCCGGCTTTTGCAGCCACCGCAGCCGCTTCCGGCCACTGCACGCGGCCACCTGTCAATTGGGGATTATATGCCGGATACATTCTTTCTATTGTAGGCGCCTTATTGTAAGTGCCACCCTTACTCGCTCATCAGGTAGATGCAGGGCCGCAAGTCGTCGTACGGAGTCGTTTCCCAATGATGTTGCAGCACGGTGTAAACCATCAGACCAGTCTCACCTTCGCCCAGCAGGAAATAGCGCAATGATTGCCGCATCATGTTCTGCCGGCTCAGCCCGAGATAGATGGCGCGCGGCTGCAGCAGTTCGCTCAGATACGCCACTGCATTGGCGATCGCCACGGCCTGGGCGGCTTCCACCAGATACTGGCCATCCTCATGACGAACCGTGATGGTGAGAGGCGAGAGAAACTCGCTGCGGTTATCCAGCAGCGTCACGTGCACGAATGCGATCTCACCTGCGACGCAGTAATTCCGCATGAGTTTGGCGGTGCGCTCTCTTCGGAACCCCGCATCGAGATTCGGCACCGGCACCAGGTTCACCTTCGCGGCCAGCATCTGCTCCCAGAGCTTTCCGGAATCTTCGTTCGCGAACGAGTGTCCGCCAACCCGCAGTTCCTTTGCCCTCCAGAAACGGCTCACCCCGCTCAACAGCAAAATGAGGCCGATGAAAATACCGGCGATGATGATGCCATCGGTGCGCTCAATGATGTTTGCCACTGTGGTGTAGCCGAACACCACCACCACGCCCCAGCAGTAGAGGCTCCACCGGTGGTTCCCCTCTTTCCAGAGGGACAGCGCGGCGGCCGTGGATGCCGAGAACATCAGCACCAGCACGCCCGTTGCATAAGCGCCGCCCTGCGCCTCCACATTGGCGCGGAAGATCAGAGTGACCGCCACATTTACGATGAAAAGCACCAGCACCAGGGGACGCGCATAGGCAACCCATTCCGGTGCCAGTCCCACGCGTGGCAGGTAGCGCGGCACCAGATGCAGCAGGCCGGCCATGGCTGAAGCACCGGCAAACCAGAGCACAAGAATGGTGGAGACATCGTAGACCGATCCAAAGATATTGCCCAGGTATTCATGGGCCATCCAGGCAACCACCCTGCCGCTGGCAGCGCCACCGGCCTGATACGCGGCCTTCGGCACCAGCATCACAGAGACAAAACTGGAAAGCATCAGCAGCAGGCTCATGATCACCGCAGCCGCTGCCATCAGTTTCCGCGTGTTCTGAATACGCCCCAGGGGTTTCTCGCCTTCGTCATCGCCGGGCAAACCGCTGATGAGAGGCATCACGGATACACCGGTTTCGAAACCGCTGAGGCCGAGCGCCAGACGCGGAAACAGGATGGCGGCGGTCAGCGTAAGATGCTTCCAGTCGCCCTGCGCCCGCAGGGCCTCCAGCCAGTTTGGAAATGCGAGTGGATGAGCGGACACCACCAGCAGCGCCTTGCCCAGCACCACCGCGTTCAACAGCAGGTAGGGAATACAGACCGCCGCCGCCAGTTCGATTGCTTCCGCAAATCCCTTCAGAAACACGGCAGCGAGCAACGCCAGCAGTACCAGCGTCACCGCCATGTTCGCGTCACCAAGATAGCGATGCAGGAAAGGATTTTGCGTAGCGTGCTGCGCGGCGTCAGAGGCTGACAGCGTCATCGTGATGACAAAATCCGTGGCCGCAAATCCCAGCAGCACCAGCACCATCAGCTTGCCCCACCAGCCCGGCAGGATGTGCTCCAGCATGGCGATGGACCCCAGCCCCGCATAGGATCTGCCCGCCACCTGCATGTAGATCGGCAAGGCGCAAAGCAGCGTCACAATCACCAGGATCAGTGTCGCGATAGGGGAAATTGCGCCCGCCGCCAGCAGCGCGATTCCAGGTTGATAGCCGAGCGTCGAAAAATAATCAACGCCCGTCAGCCAGATCACCATATACCAGGGGTGAGTCTTATGCCGCGCCAGGCGGTGCGAATCAATGGTTTCATCCCGCAGAAGCCATTGCCGCAGGGCTGAGGGCGGCGGTAGGGGTTCCGGCACACTTCAACCCTACCAGCCAGCGGTTGTCACGCGAACGATGCCGCTGTTGTTTCGGCCCGAAGTAAGCGACAAGACCAGGCGTCAAAGTATCCGGGTTCCTGCTCAAACCCGTTCCGCGTTCAAAGAAGTTCTGGTCAGACCAGTCAAGCCGATATCCGAGACGCGACAGCAGCCCATCCACCCACTTATATTCGCCGGTTAACGTGAAGCTGTTCAGCGCCTGTGTTTGCCCCGTGATGAAACCGTTCCGGTCGTCATAGTTTTCATAGCGCACGGACACGGCTGTGTGCGCCCTCGCCTGGTACCAAGCTGCCACCCCGATCACCACCCAGGACGCATTCTTCTTTAACCCGAACGCGTCGTTTTCCTTGCCGTAGTCAAAGTCGACATACATGCGTGCACACAGCTGTGCACATGGATTTCATGAATAATCCTTCTTTGAAAGTTGCCTGGAAATGTGGAATGTCGATGAGGGTAGTGCGGCACTGGCCGTGCAGACGGGGCGGGCCTGACAGATCTCATTTCAGGATGCGCCCTCCCAGGCTCACAAACAATGGATGTACAGAACTCCGGGCGATTCCGTAACAGATGCATGTAAGCGGAACTACGGATTGAAATAGGCCGATTTCGCGCTCACCTGCAGAGACCGCACCCCGGGCGCTTCCACACCAACCTTCACCTTTCGCCACTTGCCGGAGACTGCCTCGTCATGTGGTTTGAAGCCCAGCAAATACTGCTCTTTCATAGCGCGCGAAATGGCCTCCCGCACCGCCGGCACTTCCCCTGTCGTTCTGACATCAAACTTCAGCCCGCCCGTAAGCTTTGCCAAACGCTCCAGAAACTGAGCACCCGGCACCTCGTCTTTCGGGCGCAGGCGCTCATGCACCGCGATGCTGTAAATCTGCGTATCTGCCTCCAGCGCGGCGGAGACGAGTTCCGACTCCATCAGGCGACTGCGGTTGTCACCTCCATCCGAGACCACTAAGAGAACCTTGCGAAAGCACTTGCCTTTTTGCCCGTGCCGCAGGCCAAGACCGATTGCATCGTACAGTGCTGTGTTGCTTCCTGCTCTGGAAAACAACAGCCCGTTCCCCAGCGTCTCCACTTCGCGCGTAAACGGCACCTGCAACTGCGGCGTCTTGTCGAAGGTGATCATGTACCCGGCGTCATCCGCTCCAAGCGTGTCAACAATCTGGCGAACCGCGTACAGAGCATAGGGGAGTTTGCGGTGCATGCTGGCACTCAGGTCAAGGATAATGCCTACGGAGACTGGCGTATCCACGCGACCGAACGACACAATCTCACGAGGCGTGGATCCATCGCTGATCCGGAAATGCTCCGGCTTCAGGTCCGTGATGGTTTTCCCGAAGCGGTCCGTAACCGTAACGGGCAGCAGTACAAGGCTGGTCTGCGCGGTGAACTGCGCCGCTCCCCGCATATTGTAATCATCCACCGGTGCGCCTCCCCACAGAGGAGTATGCAGGGAAGCGAGCAGGGTTAGCAGGACGCTGCAAGCCCTGGGAAGTTTACATTGAACCGGGAGGTTTGGCGTTAGCATGGCAGGCACCTGCTTTCAGGTTGTGCCTTCGCCGGCCTCTAATCAAGCCACTACCAGTTCTCTGTTGAACCCCGTAGCCTGATTCTGTTACAGCCCGTTCTGTTACTCGATGAGACCTTTTCTCATCGCGAACTTCACCAGTTCGCCCAGACTGCGCGGCGCCAGCTTTTTCATGATCCTGCCCCGATGCGCATCCACGGTATAAATGCTGATGTCCAGACTGGTGGCAATCTCTTTTGCAACCCTGCCCTCCGCCAGATGCTGCAGCACTTCACGTTCTCTCGCGGTGAGCGAGTCAAAGGGGTCAGCCGTCTGTTGATAGTCGTTCAGCACGGTTCCTGAAACCTCTGGGCTCAGGAAGCCGTGGCCGTTGGCAACGGCCCTTACAGCCCGCAGCAAGTCCTCGTCAATCGACTCCTTGAGCAGATATCCCTTGGCCCCGGCGCGCAGCGATTCCCGCACATACACGGGGTCCTTGTGCATGCTCAAAATCAGCACGTGAACATCGGGACACAGTTCGGCAATTTGCCGGGCCGCTTCCACGCCGTTCAGATCGGGCATTGCGACATCCATCACCACGATGGTTGGCTTCAGCTCTCTGGCCAGGCGTACCGCTTCCTTGCCCAGCCCCACCTCCGCAACAATCTCCATGTCCGGCTCCTGCCGAAGGATCAGCGCAAAGCCCTTTCGGATCATGGCGTGATCATCGGCCAGTATGATTCGAATCCTGCGCAACAGCAGCCTCCTCCTTTAACTCTATTTGAGTCCGAGTGATTTGAGCCCGAGTGATTTGCGCCCGAATTGTAACGCCCATTCCGGGCGTTGAGGAGACTGTCAGCGTGCCGTCGGCAGCCCTCGCGCGTGCCCTCATTCCCACCAGACCCAGACCTCCGGGTCCCGTCTTCGACGGCGACATGCCCTTGCCGTTATCTGAAATCGTCAGCGTAAGCGTATTGCCCTCCTGCACCAGCTCCATCCGGATAAAGGTGGCCTCCGCGTGCCGGGCAACGTTGGTGAGTGCTTCCTGCGCAATCCGGAATAGCTGGGTCTCAGTTTCTCCGTCCGTGCGCTGCACGGCAGTCGAAACGTAGTCGACCTTCAGGCCGGTGCGCTGTGAGAAGCCATCCGCCAGCCATGCCAGGCTGGTGTCCAGACCGAAGTCATCAAGGATGCTCGGTCGCAGTAACTGGGAAAGGTCGCGGGCATTCCCGATGGCCGCTTTGATCGTGACCAGCGCGTCTTCCGTGCGTGCCGCATCATACTGCCGGGCATGGTGTATCGACACCAGGCTCGCTTCAATGGCATTCAGGGTCTGGCCAAATTCATCGTGAAGTTCCCGGGAAAAGCGCCGCGCAGTCTCCTCCTGGTCCGCCATCGTCCGCGAAGAAAGATGCGCCAGTTCGGATCTTTGCCACTGCAATTGCCGGAACATCCGCACCACCGTCCACACCGTTGCAACCGAACCGGCGAGGGCCGTCAGCAACGCCGCTGCCAGCAGTTGCAGAGATGACCGGACTCTTTCGCCGGCTCCCTCCGTCTGCTTCTTTTCGGCAGCCGTCGTCGCATCAAAGTTTATGGCGGCAAGCCGCCCCAACTCATTAATCAGGTCTTCGTGTGTTCCAAAGAACGCCACGCCAGGCCGCTCTCCGGAACGTATGACAGAGCGCCCCTCCGCCACAAACGCGTCGACCGCCGACCGCATTGCCTTCCAGGCTTCCGTACGCCCGGAAATAAGCCCCGCATCAATTGAGCTGCGAATATTTGCTTCCAGGCCATCCAGCTTGCGCAATGTGATTGCCCTGTTTTCCACGCCCTGGTCAAGCGCCAGCGAATAGAAAATAGCGCTCAGACTGTCTTGTTCCTGCTGGATATCCTCAATCAGGCGCAGCGTGGCCCTCTGCTCCTGCACCAGCCGGTTCGCCGTTGCTTCCGTCGAGCGAATCGCATCCACTCCCACCCAGACCGACGCACCCAGCAGAGCAATCAGCAGAGCAAAGCCCGCTATCAGAACGGTGAGAAAACGCGCAGCCGATGAATCTTCGCTCGTGTTCACCCCCATGCTCAACGTCATCTTACAGGGCGCCGACCGCTCCCTGCGCAGTGCAGGAAGCTATGCCGCTTTCCGGCGAATGATCCGAAGTCTCGCCGCGCCTGGCTGAGCGTCGGTTGCGAGGGGAGAGAAGTGCCCGGACTTCGGAGTGTATCTGGAGACTCGTCCTGTACCAATGTCATAGTAGAGCCCGGATAGCTGTAGTTTACCTGCGGCAATCGCAGCCGCCACCGAAGGATGCGTCCTGACGCTCTCCAACTGCGCCACAATGTTTTCGTGAATCAACATTGTCAGCCTTTCGTGCGGCGGAGTATCCGCGTGATTTTGCTCCACAATGCGCCGTGCCGCTTCCGCCTGCCCCAGCCAGCGGGCCACCAGCGGCAACGCCTTCACAGACTCCGGATGCAGCACTGCCTTCATCGCGCCGCAGTCGGAGTGCCCGCAGACAATCAGATTCTTCACACCAACCACAGACACGGCGTACTCGATCGTGGCCAGGGTTCCGCTCGCGTCATCGGGCCGGTAAGAAGGGATGATGTTGCCCGCGTTGCGATAGACAAACAGTTCTCCCGGGCTGCTCTGGGTCAGCATTTCCGGTACAATCCGTGAGTCTGAGCAGGTTATCAGGAGTGTCTCAGGAGACTGGCCGGACGCCAGCTTTTCAAAGTCCTTACGGTGTTTCGGGAAAATATTCTCCTGAAAACGTCTGATACCGCTGAAAATTCTGTGCATTGTATGAATGCTCCTTCTGTGACTATTAAACGTGAAAAAAGCGGCTTTGGAACTGCCGGAGAACCGTTATACAGAGGTTCGGTCCCGTTCGTAGTGGTTGTCCGGAGTTATCCGGAGTAAAAGGGGGCGGGGCGGGCTTTTCTCCGAGGTGCCCGCCCCTGTTGTTGGAACCGCTTTAATTGCAGTAAACGGCATCGTGGCACTGCTGCGCAAGTATTTTCTGAGCTTTGTACAGAACAAGGCTAGTGTTCGAACCGAACTACTGCCAGTGGCTTGTATGTTCTCCAACCCTGGTCCATGCTCGGGTTATGACCAACTTCGCAGAGGTCGCTTCTCATGTACTTTGAAACCCTGAAACAAGACCTGCTTGCATCTGTCGTCGTTTTCCTTGTCGCACTCCCGCTCTGCATGGGTATCGCGATTGCATCCGGTGCTCCTCCTGCCGCAGGCCTGATCACCGGGATCGTCGGTGGAATCCTGGCCGGAGCCTTGTCCGGTTGTCCCCTTCAGGTCAGCGGTCCGGCTGCCGGTCTTGCGGTTCTCGTCTATGAAATTATCCAGAACCACGGCCTGAAATCTCTCGGGCTGGTTGTCCTTATAGCCGGCGTGATTCAAATTGCCGCCGGCCTGCTCAAAGCCGGAAGAGCCTTTCGCTCCATCGCGCCATCTGTCATCTACGGCATGCTTGCAGGCATCGGCGTTCTTATCTTTGCCGCGCAGTTCCACGTCATGATTGACGACAAGCCCCGTGCCAACGGCCTGCAGAATCTTCTCTCTGTCCCGGAGTCGATCGCCAAGGCGTTTTTCCCGCCTGAAGGCACAACACACCATGTCGCCGCCTGGATCGGCGCCGGAACCATTGCAATTCTGATGCTGTGGACCCGTTTCGCTCCGAAGCAACTCAAATGGATTCCCGGGGCGTTGATTGGCGTCACAGCAGCGACCATCGCCTCGGTGGTATTCGCGTTCCCCATCAAGCGCGTGAACATTGCTGACGGCTTCCTGGGTTCAATAACTTTCCTCCACCCCGCCGATCTGCCCTCTTTGATTACTCCGGATCTCCTGCTGCTCGGTGTTACCGTCGCCTTTGTTGCCAGCGCCGAAACCCTGCTCTCGGCCGCCGCCGTCGATCAAATGCACTGTGGCCCCAAGGCTGACTATAATCGTGAGCTTCTCTCACAGGGCATCGGCAACACACTCTGCGGCTTCATGGGTGCCCTTCCCATGACCGGCGTGATCGTCCGCAGCGCCGCCAACGTGAACGCCGGTGCGAAAACCCGGCGCTCGGCCATCCTGCACGGCGTCTGGCTGCTGGTCATGGTGGCCAGCACGCCATGGCTTCTGCGTCTGGTGCCTACCGCCAGCCTTGCCGCGGTCCTCGTGTTCACGGGCTGGAAGCTGGTGAACATTCAGAACATCAGGCGCCTGCTCAGCTACGGTGGCGCGCCTGTCGTCATCTACACCGCCACCCTGATCGGAATTATCACCACTGACCTGTTGAAGGGCATCCTGCTTGGCCTCGCCCTCTCCACACTCAAGATCATCTACGCCAGAACTCATTTCTCCATGCGCCTTGTGACCAATAGTGTTGGACGCAGCGATGTGCATCTGGTCGGCGCCGCGTCGTTCGTCCGTCTGCCCGCGTTTGCCGACAGCCTGGAGACCATACCCTCTGACGGCGAAGTCCACGTCCATCTGCGTGACCTGGATTACGTTGACGATGCCTGTCTCGAAGCCCTTTCCAGCTGGCAGCAACAGCGGACACAACAGGGCCATTTGGTGTTCATCGAATGGGATGAGGCCATGAGGCTATACCGCGACAAGAACCCGCTGGGCGACTACCAACAGGCCCCGGCTCAGCCGCTGCCCGCGGGCTCCCACTAACGCGCGGTCGTTAGCGCCAAAGGGCATCGCTTAAACCGCGGTGCCCTGCCATCATTTTTTCGATATCCGCAATCTCAACCGGGACGAAGGCAGAAAGGTTTTCGTACCCGGTTTCTGTCATCAGGATCATGTCTTCCAGTCGCAGCCCCAGATGCTCTTCCATGATCTTCATGGCAGGTTCAATAGTGAACAACTGACCCGGTTCCAGCGTCTCGCCAGGGTTGCGAACGTCATGCACTTCAAGGCCGATGGTATGCCCCAGGCTGTTTGCCTTGCTGGTGCGATACCGCTCCACAAACTGCACCGCCGCGACCTTGATCCGGTCATCCGTGAACGGATATTCCGCCATGATCTTATCCATCTTCACCACCGCGGTTTTCACAATGTCCGCCGGTCGTTTGTGCACCTTGATCGACGTCATCAGCGCCTGATAAAGACGCAGATAAATCGTGTAGAACTCCCGTTGACGGGGCGTGAACCTGCCATTCGCAGGGAACACACGCGTCACATCAGATTGATAGTTTCGGTAGTCCGGCGCATAGTCGAACTGCACCAGATCTCCGTCTGCAAGCTTTGCCGTATCGCGATGGTAGTGCGAATACCAGGTGTTCTGCCCGGTGGCGACAAGTGCGAAATAGGAAGGCCCGTAGGCCCCGTACTTCTTGAATACAAACTCCGCATCGGCCTGCAGTTCATACTCAAACATGTCGGGCTTCGCATCGCGCATGGCCTCAATAATCCCCAGGCCAGTGATGCGCGTGGCTTCCCGCATCACCGCGATTTCGCGCGACGATTTCGTTCCCCGCATCAGATCCAGCAGCGGGTCCAGATCTTCGATTTTTGACTTCGGCGAAATCGCATCTAAATGCCCCCGGAAGGCCTCTTCACGGCTGGAACGGCCATCCCACGGGTCTGCCTTCGTGGCCCGTGCCAGTGCCAGCGGATCGGATGATGATGCCGACCCCAGCACTTCCGGCCGGTAGGGCGTGTGGATCGTCCGCCCTTCCTTTGCCAGTGCTTCCAGCGCGGTTCTGAACTCATCGCGCGTCAACACAGCTTCAATCCCCGTAGCCTTCGCGGCTTCATCTCCCGGATACAAA
>JBBQDH010000062.1:0-25743 GCA_038319515.1 Bryobacterales bacterium | reverse complement strand
GGCCTTTGCAAGCGAAAGCTGCGTCCAGTTGAGTCCCGGTCCAACGAACGTATCGCGACCCAATGTGCCCGCCGTGAACGCCGCCGGGTAATCGAAGGACGCGAAATTGAGATACGGGTTTTGCGCCGCTGTCGGGAAGCGGTTGGCACCGATATTCCAGTTCTGCACCTGCGCCTGCTGCGTTGTGGTCAGCAGGTTCGGGCGCTGTGAACCGGTGGGTAAATACCGATTCGGGCTGTTGGCATACCCGGCTGTGAACGGCAGGCCGGATTGCAGCGTCTGAGTCCAGGTTAATTCCCAGCCACCGACCACCTGATCCACAAAGCGGTTCTTATTAAAGAACTGACGGCCTGAACCAAAGGGCAGTTCATAAGACATCAGGTGCACGAAGCGATGGGAAATGTTGTAGCTGGCCACTGCTTTCTCAAGGTTCCGGTTGTAGTAGTCCACGCCGCCCACGCCCGTCTCATTGTCCGCGTCCGTGATGGTGCGTTCGAAGGTATAGAACGTGTTCATGCTCAAGCCGGAGGAATAGCGTTTCTCAATCCGGATGGTGCCCCCGTGATAAGTGTTGTGGCCGAAGTTCGAAATCAGATTCACAGCCCCAAACTGCGGGTAAGGCTTATAGTTCTGCGATGAGTTGAAGATGGTGTTCAGCGTGGCGGCATCCTTCGAAATATTCAGCGGAATTCTGTTGATATCCCACGAATTCAGCAGGCCCACACCGGACTGACCCTGGTACTGCGCATCCAGCAGCCAGTGTTTTCGGAAGCTCCACTGCAGGCCGCCCGACCAGCTCATCACATAGGGCATGCGCAGGTTCGGGTCCAGCCAGCGCGCATTGCGCGTGGAGTAATTTGTGCCGATGAACGGTACCGAGCCATCGGGCTGCACATTGAATTTAAAAGCCGGCGGACCATTCGAGAGACGGAAGGCGGGGGTCGGGTCACCGGTTGGAGCCTGGATGGTTGCGGTCGCCACATATTCCTCGTAATTAATGTTCGACTGAATTGCCTGAATATCCTGGTGAATTATCCCAAATGAGGTGCGAAAAACCCAGTCGGGGTGGAAGTTCCACGCCACGCCAACGCGGGGCGCGAAGTTGTTCCAGTCGTTCTTTGACAACGGTCCTTTCGGGTGGGTGATGGCACCTGTCAGTCCCGTCAGAGGGTCCTTCGCCGTGGGGTCGAACTGCGCCTGCTGTCCGTACTTGGTCTGGAACGGGGTCTCATAGGAATAACGCAGGCCGAGGTTCAGCGTCAGATTGCGCCGGATCTTCCAATCGTCCTGGAAGTAGCCCTGATGGGACCACCAGCGCGGCAGCCAGCTTGCATATTCCTGCGTGAATGTCGCGCTGCTGACGCTTCCCAGCAGGAACGACGCGAAAGGCTGACCGGTGTTTGGCGTGAACGGCAATTCGGTGCCGCCAAAGTTATACTGGCCTCCTGGCAGCGAGCCCGCTGTGCCGTTGTACCGCGTGCGGATCAGCTCATAGCCGAACTTGAAAGTATGATTAGCCCAGGTTTTAGTGACGTTGTCCTGCAGCGTGATATCTTCACCGATACCCTGGGAGACAGCCTGTCCCGTAAGCCCGTAGCCGATGTTGAAGAACGGGAACGTCGCGCCGCTCACATTCGGAATGCCGAACTTTGAAGCATAATCCTGATTCGCCAGCAGTGCCTCGTTGTGGTTCTCGCGCCGGTTGAAGCCACCACGGAATTCATTGCTCATGGTGGGGTTAATGATGTAGATATCGCTGATGACACCGTTGTAATGCTCCACAGGATTGGGCTGCGCGTTGGGGTCGATATCGAGCCACGCAAACTGTGCCTGATGGTCGCCTCTCCATGCCCGATGGTGCGCCTGCGAATAGCGCCCGTAAATGCGGTGGTTGGAGGAAAACTGCTGGTCAATCTTAATATCCCAGCGGATGCGGCGGATCTGTTTCACCTGATTGGCCAACAGGTTCAGCGTCGGTCCGGTTGCGCCCGGCGAGCCCGGCTGGTTTGGTCTGGTGAAAGGATTCAGTGCCAGAAATTTCTGCACGGAGGGGTCAAAGCGGCTCTTCGGCACCAGGTTGCCCGCGAAGGCGTCGCGGGTATAACTGCCGTTTACCTGGCGTGTGGAAAAAGGATCGTAGACGGGGAAAACCTTCGGCGTACTTTGTCCCCCGAATGTGAAATCACCGTTATACATCGCGTCGGTCGGAACCGTCGTCGTGGCGCCTGCGGTGCCCGCATTCTCCGCGTGCTGTTCCCAGCCCACCAGCCAGAAGGTCTTATCTTTGCCGTTGTAAATCTTAGGCACGGTCAACGGGCCGGTAAACAGGAAGCTGGTTTCGTTGTAAGAAAAAGGATTGGTGCGCGGCAGTTGTTCCAGAAACGCCCGATGGATCATTTCTTTCCCGATGTGCCGGTTCTCCGCCGAACCGTGAAACTGGTTTGTGCCGGATTTGAAAACAATCGACATCATGCCGCCCGCCGCATGACCGTATTCGGCAGGCGTTCCGGTGGTCAGAATCTTCACTTCCTGAAACGCATCCTGCGTCGTCGAAATCTGTTCGTTCGTGCCGCCCACATTGCCGATTCCCGGTTCTTTACCGTTGATCCCGTCCACCGTGTAGGCGATGGAACGTGCGCGCTGTCCCAATACGTGGTAGCCGTCCACGTCCTGAGTGCCCGGGTAATAGTAGGTCATGCGGATAGCGCGCTTCTGGCTCACCGGAATCTTCAGCAACTGTTCGCCGGAAAGCACCTGGCCCGCCGCCGAGGTCTCCGTTTCGAGCAGCGGCGCGGAACCTTCCACCGTCACGGTGTCGCCCACCGCGCCTACCTCAAGCACTACGTCCACGCGGGGGATTTCCTGGGTGCGGATCTGCAGGCCTGACCGCAGATACTTCTTGAAGCCGGGCGTTTCGATGGTCAGCCGATACATGCCCGGCGCCAGGTACGGTACCGAATAGGCACCCTCGGAGTTCGTAACCGCTTCTGAAGTGAACGAAGTATCCACGTTCACCGTGGTGACTTTGGCGCCCACCATAATGGCTCCCGACGCATCGGTCACCGTGCCCACCAGGGTACCGGTGCCGGCAGCCTGGCCGAACACTAAACCGGTCATGACGAACAGATAGAGACAACAGAGTCTTTTTGCAAGCATTGAAGCATTCCTCGTTAACGCGCCCGGACGGACTTGAGCCTGCAGCGCGACTGACAGAAAATCTATCACCCGCTGGGTGATGAAGCAACCATGCGGATCTGTTCGGCCACATAGTCACTGCCGCGTTTGAGAACCCGGCGGTGACTCTTGTTCCGTTGTTCAGCGCCTCCAGTACGCGATCGTCGCGCATCAGGAAGTCGCGTGTATCAGCGTTCACATGTCCTGGCGAATCCTCATGGCGAAGCGCAACCGTACTTGCCCCAGGGTAAACAGCATCACTTCTCCCTGGAGCACTGTCGCGTCTCCCTAAAACCTCGTGAGGACGTGCAATCTTCAGGCCGTAAACGCATTGGGAGAAGCGTGCCAGAAACGGGCCCACGACTCCGCCCACGCCCCCGAAGCCCCCTCAAGTCAGCGAGTTACATGATTTTGGCGCACATTTATGTCCGGACGACTGCTTTTCAGTACCCTGCTAAGCGTCCCGCCCAGCCGGCATCAACCAGATCGGCGCCGTCCGTTAGCCGTTGCCTGATTCATCTGCGTTCATCAGCGTCCATCCGCCGCGAATCCGCGTACTGCCCGCAAGACCCGGTTCCCTAACCCCCCCTCAGTACCAACTCCGAAAAACTCATTCCCAAATTCAAAAAATAAATCTGTGGCATCCAACCCCAACAAACCAAACAAAATTATCGCCTTCACCCCACCCGCCACCCCTCATCTACGCCGATCCCGTCCCCTACAATAAACCCGACATTAGAACTGAAGCTCAGCGCGAAGCCGCCCGCCTGAACGGCGCAAAATCGCGCGGCCCCCGCACGCCCAAAGGCAAATCAAAATCCGCCCAAAACAGCCGCCGCCACGGAATCTACTCCCGCTCGGGTTCACCTGAGAATAACACCGGAATAACCCGCCTTTATGCCCTTTTAGACCCAACAAAACCCACCGAAACCCACCCGAACCCAACCGACCCGGGCGCCGCGCTCAACACCATCACCTTCCGCCTCCACCAGCTCGTCCTCTATGAAGCGGAACTCGTGAACGAAGAGATCGCCCGTCAGCGCACGCGCCAGCCACACCTCGACCGCCAAACCCTCATCGCCCTCAGCTACACTCGCCTGTGGGACGAGACCCGCCTTCTCCACATCGCGGGCCGCCTCGAAGCCCTCTTCTCCCGCCAGTTTGACCGCCTCGCCACGAAAATAAATTTTGCGCTGGAACGAACCCGGGAAAACCACTCAGCAACCACTTCCAACCGTCCGTCCGAAATCGCACCAGCCCGCGCCGCTGCTGCTGCAAACTGTATTTATGAATCCGGCGACGCCGTTCCAGTGGTTGACCTCCATCTTCCGCCTCCATCGCGACCCGCCGCCATGGCGGGAAATTCCGCTGCTCCTGCTCAAATGCAGTATTTGGGGCTTCCTCGTCGGCCCGTTCATGGCCATCTTCTTCATGGCGCTGAGCGGGAAGAATCCGCTCCTCCTCTTTCAATCCCCGGCCGTCCTCCTCTGGGTCGCCTGCACCGGCGTCGTTTGGGCGCTCAGCTTCTACATCCTGTGCGGACTCGGCTCGCGATGGGTCCGCTCCCTGATTCCGGGCTATCCACCGTCCATCGTGGGCACCCTACTCGTGGTCTACAACATGATCGCCAGTTCTCTGGCCTTCGCGGTCGCCATCACCATCAACACTCGCCTGGGCGGCGGCGTCGTGCATTTCGAAGTTCCATTTTTCTGGCAAATGCTGGTAATCGACGGCCTTATCGGCGGCATTCTGGCACTGGTCATCAGTGCTTTCCTGAAGTTGAAACTGCAGGTGGAGCGAACGCAGCACGAACTCAGCCGGAAGGCTATCGAAACCGCCCGCGCCCAGGCACTCGCACTCCAGTCGCAAATCAACCCGCACTTCTTTTTCAATACCCTCAACTCCATCTCAGCGCTGGTGGACGATGACCCGGATGCGGCCAAACAGATGATCGGACGCCTCGCGGACATGTTCCGCTACACTCTCGGCTGCACTCACAATGAGTCCGTCGGGCTCGATCAGGAACTACAGTTTGTGCGCGATTACCTGGCCATCGAGCAGGCCCGCTTCCGGCGCCGTCTGCGCGTCAAACTGCCGATCGAGTCTGTATCAGACATCCGCGTTCCCGGCCTGATTCTGCAGCCGCTCGTAGAGAACGCGGTAAAACACGGCATTGCCCGCAGCATCGAAGGCGGCACGGTTTCAATTGAGGTCGAACGTGTAGATGGCGGCACACGCATCTCTGTGCGCAATACTGCAGACCATGCGGCTGCACCCGCCACTCTCTACAAAACCGGCCATGCGCTGGAAAACATCCGGGCGCGCCTTCGACTCTTCACCGGTCGGCAGGACCCGCTGCAGATTGTCTGGAATGCCGAATTCACTGAGTTTAGTTTCGAAATATGATCCGCACTCTGCTGGTTGACGATGAAGAACTGGCGCGCTCCACACTGCGCCGAGCCATGGCGAAGTACCCCGATTTCGAAATCGTCGGGGAAGCCACCAACGGCGTGGAAGGGCTGGACCTCATCTCCATCCTGCAGCCGGACCTGGTCATGCTCGATATCGAAATGCCGGGCCTGAACGGTTTCGAGGTGGTGCAGCAGCTGTCCGCCCCGCCGGCCATCGTCTTCGCCACGGCCTATGACGAATACGCCGTGCGCGCATTTGAGGCAAATGCCATTGATTATCTGTTAAAGCCCGTTCAGCCCGAGCGACTGGAACGCGCGCTGACCCGCGTGACGGAACGGCTGACCAACCGTAAGCCGGAACATGCCGCGAAAACTGCAGAGATCGCCAATCTTCGCGGCGGTCCCGTTCGCCGTCTGGCCGCACGGCGCGGCAAGCGGATTGTGATCATTGCGGTAAAGGACATCATCCGCGCGGAGATTGACGACAAGCTCGTCTTCGCCTGCACGGCGACCGAACGGCTGTTAGTCGAAAAGTCCATCGGCGAACTGGAAATCATGCTGCAGCCGGCCGGGTTTCTTCGCATCAGCCGCGGTGAACTGGTGAACCTGGACTCGGTTCGCGAACTGATGCCGTGGTTCAGCGGGACATGGAAAGTCAAACTCGCCAATGGCGAAGAGCGTGACGTGAGCCGCGAACGGGCGCGGCAGTTAAAGGAGGCAATGGGAATCGAATGACACCGACTATCAGGCTTATTGTAATGGCAGTGATTTGGATTGCATGGCTCGCGCCGTTCTTTTTAAACCGCGCGAAAGGGCAGGGAACCGCGGTTCGCATCGATCCAAAGGCACGCCTCGGGATTTTCTTCGTCGGCGCAGGCTTCTTTGTCGCCAACACCCACGGCCCCAAATTCTGGCGTCAGCCAATGGACTGGTGGCGTCTTGCGCCCGCAATGCTCTTCTCGATATCGGCGATCCTGCTGGCCTGGACCTCCGTGGGCAACCTCGGCAGGCAATGGCGCGTGGATGCGGGGCTCAATGATGACCACCAGCTCGTTCAGTCCGGTGCCTATCGGATTGTCCGGCATCCCATCTACCTGTCCATCCTGTTGATGCTGCTCACCACCATCGCTTTCACGGGAACACTGCCAGGCTGGCCGTTTGCCGTGGTGCTTGGCCTCATCGGAACGGAGATCCGGGTTCGCGTGGAAGACGCGCTGCTGCAGGGGCGCTTCGGGGCTCAATTTACGGAGTGGCAGCGGAGGGTTCCGGCGTATCTCCCATTTGTCCGATGAGCGCCCAGTCGAAGCGCAGCGCTGTCGTTCGGGCGCGGAGCTCGATGGCGTATCGCCGCTCCGGATTATCTGAAAGGCCCGTGATCTCAGCGGCGAGCGCTTCGCCGGAAGCCTCGACAATCACATCTTCACCAGGCGTCACATCAAGGCCATTCACCCCGGCGGGCGTGCTCACCACCACCCGCCCCATGGCCATCGCCTCCAGCACCTTAATGTTGGTGCCGGCGGAAGCCGTCAACGGCGCGACCACCAGTTCGGCCCGCTCATAAGCGCGCCGGACGTCGCTCACGAAACCCTCCAGCTCGATACCGGGCTGAGACAAATCAACCGACACCCGCTGCCGGTAAAAGTCGAGAAAGTACGCCGGATCTTCCCCGGCGATCACATGCAGCCGGAAGCCCGGTCCCAGCAGCGGCCAGACTTCCTTCAGAAAGAACTCCAGCGCCAGCAGGTTCGGCAGATGCCGGAAGCTGCCGATGAACAGCAGTCGCCGTGCCTCAGGCGGGATCCCGGAGGGCCGGAACCGGTGGCAGTCGACGCCGTTCGGAATCACCACCACCTGCTTCGCCCGGATTGTCGCCGCGTCCTTCACGGACATTGCGACCACGCGGTCCACGGCGCTCCATGCGCGTGTCTCGAAGCTGCGCCATTTCCGGGTCTGCTGTTCCAGTTCCCAGCGGGCGGCCCCGGTTTCGGTGCTCCCGGCCAGCAGTTGTTCCTGCAGGTCGAATGTGATGTCGTGTTCCACCAGGATGTTCTTCGCCGCAGTCCACACCCCGGCGTACTGCGCCATCCAGGTGAACTCCAACTGGACGACCTCCGGTTTCCATCGGGTCGCCGTCTGCTTCAGGCAGGCCCGGAAAGTCTCGCTGTCGAACTCTTCCACCACGTCGGGACGACTGGTATTGCGGCGGTAGTGCGAGCCGTGGCGTCGCACCAGAACAACCTCGCAGCAGAGGTCAAGCAGTTCCTGCGGGGGAGTGGCCAGCTCGTCGCAGAACGCCATCAGGACAAGCGTGCGCGTCTTCGCGGCCTGCTTCATCAGGTTGAAGATCCGGACCGCGCCGCCGTGCGAAAGCGGGAAAGGAAGGTAGGGGCTGGCGATGAGAACAGTCGGGCAACCGCCAGGCGCAGCGCCGGGGAAGCAGGAGACATCGCCGTTGCCCAGAGCGAAGATTTCACTCTCCGTCAGCAGCCCTGTGGGTGCGGTCGGGCGCGGGCCAATGGGCGGGACATCCCGTAGTGTGTCGATGGCAGACATCAGTTGCAGCCGCCGAATCGCTTCGGGCCAGAGCTTCCCGAAGAGCACCGGATCGCTGATGGTGTTGACCAGAAAGCGCAGGTAGTTGCGCTCCGTGAAGAAGTCGAGTTGACGCGGCGTATAAAAGCGCGATGTTGTGGCGCGATGCCGGTGTTCAACGCGTGCCCCGGCGCAATAAACGCTGGCCCAGCCGCACTTCCACGCGCGATAGCCAAGGTCCATGTCTTCCACGTAGGCGGGTTCGTAGATTTCGGAAACGCCGCCCAGTTGCTGCAGTTTCGCGGTGTCGAACAGCGAGCACCCGCCGCTGCCGTAGAAGACCCACGTCAGGTCTTCACCAGGGATCGGGTCGTCGCAGCGCATCGGGAAGTCCAGGGGATTCTCGCGTCGCCAGACGGCTTTGCCGGTCTCTTCGCGACGCACGCCGGCAGGGAAGAAGATCTGTGCGGTGGCGCAGAAAAGGTCGGGGATACTGTCGAACGAGGCTTCGAGGGCGGTGATGAAACCGGGCTCCACAACCATGTCGTTGTTGATAAGCAGCGTCCGGCTGAACCGGGCTTTAACGATCCCGGCATTCACCGCGCGGGCAAAGGAAAGAGGGGAAGGAGAAACGACAACATGAACATCAGGATATTCACGACGAAGCCAGTCGGCCGTTCCATCGGACGAACCGTTATCGACCACGATGATCTCGCCCGTGCGCACCTGTACTGCCAGAGCCGCCAGCATGGTCGCCAGCAACTCGCGTCCGTCGCGCGACGGAACCACAACCGTAACCCCCGGAACCATTACTGCAGCGTGGGAGTGCAGTCGACGGTCTTGCCGTCGACTCCGCATCCGGTTCCCCACGACTCCCCGCAACTGAGCAATCCGCGCCCGCACCGGAATCTCCGATTCCGCCGGGTTCGCCAGCTTCCGCATCCAGCGGCCAGTGACTTTGCGGAACTCACCGGCCCGACTGCCGAGTTCCCAGGCCACCACCTTCAGCCCCAGTCCAGGCGCGACCTGCAAGGCCACCGAATTCAGCGGGCCAGGAGAAATATCGGCGAACGCAACCCTGCATCCGGCCAAAGCAGCCCGAATCGCCGCGACATTCTCATTCGCGGTTCGCAACACATGCCAGGCGATCCACTCGCCCCGATGTGGCCGGAACTCGGCCACCACATAAAGCGGGAGTTCGGGATATGACGAGGCGACACGATCAACCAGGGCACGGTTGCGATCAGCCGTGCCCGAGGCAAACACAACCGCGACGGGAGTCAGATCGGGGGCAGTGGGCACGGGTTCTCTCCTCCGGCCTCAAAAGCCCGCCAGACTTCCAAAGCCTGGATGGCGAAAGCTGTGGAGACCGGGTTGAGATGCGGCACCATCTCACTGCCCCGGCGACCAAACAGGAAGCCGCCACTGTCAGCCTGGAACTCCGCCAGCAAGGCCGCTTCCTCAGCTGCCGCAGCCATGTCCACAGGAATTGCTTTGGCCCCGTAAATACGGGCTCGAAGCAACTGGGCATGTACGTCGGAACGTGCGAATTCCGGGCTGATCTCCCGCAGGTACCGGGCCACCGCATGGAGCGTGAACCTGTAGGCTTCAACGCAGTCGGCACGATCCAGAAGCGGATACAGGGCCTCCAGAAAGTAACTGTAAGCATGCAGGCGATCCATCACGCGGGGGCGCTCCGTGGTGCCGGGCAGAAAGTCCCGATAGGTCTTCAGGCTGGCAGCGATGAAGTCAAGATATGCCGCGCGGAGGGAATTGTCACCCGTGATCTCCGCCACCTCCCACCATGCCAGCGCGGACTTGCTTTGGTAGCATCCCGGCATCCGGGACCACTGGTCTTTGCGTTGAAGCGGGGTCTTTTCGGGCAGTTCGACAATCGGATGAAAGTCGGCACCCGAGTAAAAATCGCGAATCATGCCTTTCGAGGCCAGAGTGGCGATGTCAAGCAACCGGTCCTCACGGGTGACCTTCCACACCGAAATCAGACCCCGAATGATGATGCCGCAATCGAAGAAATAGCTATACGGCGAGGCCGGCTCGAACGGGAATGGATCCCTCGGCAGATCACACAGGAACTGCGCCGTCAATCGCCCACGGTCCAGATAAACTTCCTCCTTCGTCACCGAATAGAGGAACAGGAGCGCACTGGCGGTATAGCCTGTGATCTCGGTCGAAACCGGCTCGTTTTTGTTGCTGTCCGCGCGGTGGAAACGGGCGACTCCCCCGGCCGAATCCTGAATGCCGGAGTAAAGAAACCAGTGCCCGGCCCGCGCGAGCGAATATGCCCCAGACAAGAAGCCAGTTTAACAAACAGGAAGCTGATATCCTCACTCAAGATGCAACCAGTGCCAGCTGATCAACAACAATCTCTTGTCTCGCGTTTGATGGACGCTTGCGGGGGCGCATACTCGCCGGAGACCCGGCGGAAGTACTACATTTCCGGCCCCCAGTGGGCGGGCGCTTATGAGGGCCATGCACTTTTCCATGCCCCCACCCGAACCCCCGTCTCGTTCGAGGAAGTGATTCGAGAGTACGGCAAGATCGGAATTCCCTGTTGGTGCACCCATGACACGGATGTGATTCCGACGCAGGATCTTGGCAAGGCAGGGCAGGACGCAATTGTGGCCCGCATCAAAACCGCGCTGGCGGAAGCCGGGATGCGTTGCTCCATGGTGACGACGGAAACCTTCCACCATGCGGTGTTCTCGGCCAGCCCCGCTGCGGAATCGCCGGAGATCCGCAAGTATGCCGCGTGGCGCGTCTGCAATACGGTCGACATCGGCCACGAACTGGGTGCGGAATTTGCGGTCTACTGGCCGGGCTCGCTGGGCTACCAGATCCAGGGCGCGGTGGAAGAGACGCAGACGCTGAAGTGGTACGCGGAGTCTCTGAATGCGGCCTGCGAGCACGACATCAGAGTGGCGGCGGCGAAGGGCAGGCCTACGCTGAAACACTGCATGGAAGCCAAGCCGTTCGAGCCGCAGGCGGAGATCCTTCTGCCCACCAGCGACGCGATGCTGGGCTGGATCAATTCCGGCCTGTTGACCCATCCGGAGATGGTTGGCCTGAACCCCGAATACCTGCACGAACTGATGTGGGGCGGCGCCCCCCGCGCAGCTCTGGCGCGAGCACTGACGTCCGGCAAGCTGTGGCACTTCGATATCAATGACGGCTATCGCCTGAAGCACGACGTCGACATCGCGGTTGGCCTGGTGAACCCCCTCGACTGGCTCAACGTCTTAGTGCTGTTGCGCAGCCATGGGTTCAACGGCCCGTTCAACCTTGATTACAAGCCTCCACGCACCACCAGCAATTTCGGCGTGTTCAAAGTCAGCTTCCCCACAGCCGTCGACCGTTTCATCACGCTGTGGGAAATGGCCGGTGAGGTTCTGGAAGACCCGATTATCCGTGAAGCGTCGGACGCCCTCAGGGCCGGTGCGGGATGCGACAGCAATAACCCCGATGAGATCTTTGCGGCCAACAAAGAACTGCTCAGCCTGCATGAACTGATTGGCCACCGGCTGGTTCAGATCCTGCTTGGTCTGCATCGTGGTCGGGTGTACTCGGTCTAAGTCTATGCGCACCGCTCTGCTTGTTCTCTTCTCCGGAGTCGCCGCTCTCGGGGCCACTCAAAACTATGATGTGGTGGTTTATGGGGGTACCGCCGGGGGCGTTGTGGCCGCCGTTACTGCCGCGCGGGAGGGCCTGAAAACGGCCCTTCTGGAGCCGACCAGCCATATCGGCGGGATGGTTTCGAGCGGCCTCGGTTATACAGACTTCGGGAACAAGCAGGCCATCGGCGGTTACGCCTATGAGTTCTATGTGCGTGTCGGCCGGTATTACCAGACCAACCAGTATTCCGCGGAAGTCTCCTGGTACCACGAACCGCATGTGGCGGAGCAGATCTTTCGGGAGATGCTGAAGGGCGCAGGCGTGACGGTAATCGAAAAGGCGCGGCTTCGCGAAAAGAACGGTGTTCGCAAGGAAGGGACCCGGGTCGTTTCGATAGACGCCGGGAATGGCGATACTTACACCGCCGCCATTTTCATGGACTGCACTTACGAAGGTGATCTGATGGCGCAGTCCGGCGTGACCTGGACTTATGGGCGCGAATCCACGGCTCAATATGGCGAAACACTGGCGGGCGTTCGTGACAAGACGCCGCTGCACCAGTTCCTGGTGGACATTCCGGCGAGAGATGCGCAGGGGAAGCTTCTGGCCGAAATCAGCAATGCACCACTGCTGCCTGCTGGTTCGGCCGACAAGGCTGTGCAGGCGTATAACTTCCGCATGTGCTTTACCGAAGCGGCGGACCGGGTCAGGTTCGTGAAGCCGGAAGGTTATGATCCGCACCGGTATGAGCTGCTGGCGAAGTTGGTTGCCGGGCGTACTAAAGCGGAGGGTAAGGCGCCTGCGCTGGCAACCCTGCTGTCCATTGGACGAGTGCCGAACGGGACCACGGACATTAATAACAACGGCGCGGTTTCCACCGACTTCATTGGGGGCAGCCGGGACTATCCCAACGCCACTTATGCCCGGCGCGACCAGATCTGGCTGGAGCATAAGAAGTACACGCAGGGTTTGTTCTATTTTCTGGCGAACGACCCGCAATTGCCGGCTTCCGTGCGTACGGAGATGAATAGCTGGGGCCTTTGCGCCCATGAATACGCAGATTCTGACAACTGGCCGAGACAGCTTTACATCCGCGAAGACCGCCGAATGGTGGGCGAATACGTCATGATCCAGCAGGACATGCAGACGGCGCTTACCAAGCCCGATGTGATTGGCATGGGGTCTTATAACAGCGACTCACATAACGTGCAGCGCGTGGTGGGCCCGGATGGAATGGTCCGCAATGAAGGGGACATGCAGGTAGCGGTGAAGCCCTATCAAATCCCGTATCGCATCCTGACGCCAAAGCGCGCGGAAGCGACGAATCTGCTGGTGCCTGTGGCATTCTCCGCCAGCCACGTGGCGTACTCGTCGGTCCGGATGGAACCTCAGTACATGATCCTCGGGCAGGCAGCGGGTGTGGCCGCGAAGATGGCGATTGACGGCAAAACTTCCGTGCAGCAGATCGATACAAAGGCTCTTACTGCAAAGCTCGCGACGCAGGGCGCAGTCCTGGAGTATGTACCTTCGCCGCAGGCAACTGCGCTGGTGCTTGCAAGGAAAGCGAAGTAAGTCTACATTCGGTCCGGGTTCGGCAGCATGAATTCGCGGATCTGGCCTTCCAGTTCATGGCAGGCTTCGATGAATTGCCGCAGGGTGCGTGCAGTGGGGCCAAAGGTGTCGAAATCCGAGGGCGCTATGCCGCCATCTGTATAAGCGCGAACGAAGTCAGGGAATTTGCTGGTGAGGTCCGCGACGATCTTCGGATCCACGGGCTGATCAATGCGGTTTTCGACGGTCACCGAACTCGCATTGAACCGCTTCTGCCACTTGTACGGGGGCGAGACCACGACATCGCCGCCAATGAATTCGCTCCAGTGCATGTGGTTGCGGTAGGCCGCGGAGAGAAGGCGGATCCGGTAGCCACGCGCCTTGTACAACTGGTATGTCTTCTTGAACACCGCAACGCCCGCCCACTCCAGATAGCCGGGGTCTGTGGTGATGTTGAGTTTGTCGGCCTGCGCTTTCAGCCAGTCGTCCAGGCGACCGACCATGATGGTGCAGACAGGGCCCATGGCGGAAATATCCAGGCCTTCGCGTTCGCGGCGTTGCAGGCCGCGCTCCACGGCTTCGGCGACCGTAACGCACTGAGGCAGCGAAAAGCTGACGGTGGCATTGATGCTGATGCCGCGATAAGTAACTTCCTCGAATGCCGCAATACCCGCCGTGGTGACAGGGATCTTCACAATCATATTGGGCGCAAGCTTGCTGAAGCGGGTGGACTGGGCGATGAGGGCTTCGGTATCGCGATAAAGAACAGGGTCGGTTTGGATAGAGAGGCGACCGTTGCGGCCTTTCTGCTCATCGAAGATATGTTTCAGCATGCCTGCGCGGGTGGCGGAGATCTCTTCCACCAGCGCCCAGGCGATTTCGCGTTCGGATGCGGTTGGCTTGTCGCGGATGAGTCCGGTGATTCGGTTTTTCCAGAGAGGCATCTCCTGCTTCAGAACATCGAGCACGATAACCGGATTACAGGTGGCTCCCACGGCCCCGTGTTCAATGGAATACTGCAATTCTTCAAACGCGGCGGAATCGTTCCAGAGGCAGGTCGGCGTGGTCTGCGTCATCTGGTGCAGGGGGCTCTTGAAGTCGCTCATCGGCATCATGGTAACAACCTGATATCCTCTGGTTTCTATCGTGCAGAACAAAGTGATTATAGTTTCGGGCGGGGCCAGCGGGATTGGCGCGGAGGTGAGTTCGCGTCTTGCATCAGAAGGCGCGCTGGTGGTGATTGCCGATATGAACCCGGAGTCGGCGAAGAACGGGAGCGCCGCCTTCGGGATGGTCTGCGACATAACCAACCCCGCGAATTGCGATGCAGTGGCGCAGGCTGCGGCGGACCGGTTCGGTCATGTGGATGGCATGGTCAACTGCGCGGGCATCAGCAAGCCGCATGACAGTATCAATTTGCCCCCGGAGGACTGGGCGCGCATGGTGGACGTGCAGCTCAACGGCGCTTTCTATTTCGCGCAGGCCTGTGCGAAGCGGATGCCGGAATCGGGAGGGGCACTTGTATTCATTACCAGCACCAATGCGGAGGCCGCGTTCCCGAGGCGCGCGGCGTATTGCGCGGCCAAGGCCGGCGTGGCGATGCTCACGAAAGTGCTGGCGATTGAGTGGGCGGAAAAGGGCATCCGGGTGAATGCGGTCGGGCCGGCCTATGTGGCAACGGAGATGACGCAGCGAAATATCGCGGCAGGCAATGTGGACGAAGCACAGATCAAGGCACGCATTCCGTTGGGGCGCCTGGCAAAGCCTGCGGACGTGGCGGATGCGGTTTCCTTTCTGTTGAGTGACAAGGCTGCTTTCATCACCGGGCACTCGCTCTATGTGGACGGCGGCTGGCTCGCCTACGGCTATTTTTGAGTGATCCGGGCTTTCATTTTTAACATGGACGGAGCGATTGTGGATTCGACTCCACTGCACCGTGTGGTTTGGGCGGAATTCAGTGCGCAAGCGCGGGATTCAGACCACTGATGCAATGTTCGAAACAATGTAAGGCAAGCGCCCCGTTCAGGTGATTCGCGATTTCTTTGAGGATGATTTGCCGTAGGCCGCGTTGCCCGGCTGCCCGGTGCATCCATGGCGATTCCGGATTTCTCTCACCAGAATTAATTCCGTGGTTACAAACGGAAGCGTCTGTTCGGGCGTCATAGAATTTTATGAGATTTGCCTGGCTCATCTTCCCGGTTGCCTTCCTGGCGAGTGCGGCGGACGATCCCGCGTTCGAAGTTGCTTCTATAAAACCCAACAAGGCGCAGTCCGGAAGCTCCGGAACCCACACTACTAATTCCCGGATGACGACGGAGAACGTCAACCTTCGCAGGCTGATCCTGATGGCCTATGACCTGCGGGAGAGTCAGCTAACCGGCGGCCCGGCATGGATTGACGACGTGGGATGGGACATCGCAGCCAAGGCGGAGAAGGAACTTCCGAAGGGGCGCGAAGGTGAACAGGTGATGCGCGCGATGCTTCGCAGCCTGTTGGCCGAGCGCTTTCAGTTGCGACTCCACAAGGAGACGAAGGAACTGAGTGTCTACGCTCTGATGGTGGGCAAAAACGGAGCAAAACTGACGCCCTCTGCTTCCGAAGGCGACGGCTCTTCCACAAATTCCAGCAACGACAAGCTGGAAGTGAAGAATATCACGATTTCGCGTCTGACGGAATTTCTGGCGAACCGAATGCGCCGGATTGTGATCGACGACACGGGCCTGACGGGAAAATATGATTTCAAGATCGAATTTGCACCGGATGGAAAGGGCGATGGCGAGAAGCCGGATTTGCTGGTGGCGATTCAGGAGCAGCTGGGGCTGAAGATCGAATCCCGTAAGGCGCCGGTCGACGTTTATATCGTTGACGGCGCTGAGAAGCCGAATGAGAACTAATACCCTTTTGCGTGGCCTCCCCGGCGACCATCCGACCAGCCCTGCCGCATATTCGTCTTCTCTTCAATCGCAACGGCGTGCACATCGCCTTGCGCACGTAGTTTCGGGTTGATCTGATACCCGTCTTCGGTGAGCTTCTGCGCCACATCGCGAACGATGGCGCCGGGCTCCGCATCAATTCGGTCTGGCGCCAGCTGATCGTGAATGCGCGGGTACTCAATCGCGTCACGCAGCGGCATTTTATAGTCGATCAGATTTACCAGCACCTGGAGCAGCGTGCTGGGAATTGTCACACCGCCCGGAGTGCCGAGCGCCAGCCATGGCGTGCCATCGGGGCGAATCACGATGGTGGGTGCCATGGTGGAAACCAGACGCGTTCCGCCCTTCAGGGGATTACGCAGGGGCCGGCTGGCGCTCGCTTTTTCGCCGCTCGCCATGCCGCCCACCATATCGCCCAGCAGCACGCCAGTGCCCTTCGGAATCACTTGTGAACCGTAGAAACTGCCCAGAGTATAGGTGTTTGAAACCATATTCCCGTCGGCATCCACCACGCTGAAATGGGTGGTGTGGGGGGATTCGGCCCAGTCCTGCGCGGCATCGGCGTTGAGTTCCGCCCGGGGGGTAATGTGGCCGTTCTGGCGAATGGTGGCAATCTGCTTTTCAGTGAAGTCCGCGCTCAGGAGTTTGTCGAGCGGGACTGGCTGCATCACGGGGTCGGCCGCGTAGAGAAGGCGGTCCCTGAAGCCGCGCCGCATGGCCTCCGCGAGCAGGTGCCTTGATTGCGCGGAGCCTTCCATGCCAATTTCCATCGGGAAATGCTGCAACGTATTCAGCATTTCCAGCAGCACATAGCCGCCGGAACTGCTGGGCGGCATGGTGAGGATTTGGTAGCCGCGATAGGTGCCCTTCAGTGGTTCCTTTTCGATTGCTTTGTAGGCCATTAGATCGTCCAGCGTCATGAAGCCGCCGTTGGCTTTCATGTCGTCGGCAATCATGCGCGCTGTCTCGCCTTCGTAGAATTCCCGCGGGCCTTTCTTCTGAATGCGGCGGATGGTGGCGGCGAGATCGGGCAGTTTCACCAGTTCGCCCTGCAGCAAGGGTTTATCGGATCCGTGCAGGAACGCCTTCGCCGCCTCGGGGAATTCCTTCATGACGGGCACCTGCAGGCGCAGCACGATCTCCATGCGTTGCGAGGCCGGAAAGCCCTTCTCCGCCAGCAGGCGGGCGGGCTCCAGGTCAGTGGCCCAGGGGAGTTTGCCGAATTTCCGGTGAGCCATGGCCAGGCCTGCCACAGTGCCGGGCACGCCTGCGGTCTTGTAGCCTACATACGCGCGCTTGCCGGGCGGGAAAGCCTCCAGCGTCGTCGCCATGGGGACCGTTTCTTTGTAATCGAAGGCCCGAACGCGACCATCGGACATGCGCACCACCATATACCCGCCGCCGCCCAGATTACCTGCTTCGGGGTGAACAACGGCAAGCGCAAAGCCTACTGCAACGGCTGCGTCCACAGCGTTGCCGCCTTTGCGCAAAATGCTGAGACCGACTTCCGTGGCCAGTTCGTGTGTGGAGGCGATCATCGCCTTCGCGGCACGCTCCGGCTCGCTGATCATGGGCCGGGCGCCTTCGAACTCGAGGCCGCTTTGCGACCGTTCCTGCGCAGTCAGGAGAGCGGCCAGACTCAGGCTGAGGGTTAGTCTCCGTATCATTTCCCACGATTCTCGCATGCTCGTTTTAAGGAATCGCTATACTGACCTCATACCCTCCCCTTAGCTTCAGCGTCTTTATTGAGGAGTTCGTTTTTGCGTATGACGAAAGATATATTTTCCATCTCTGCCTTGACTCTGTTTTGGGCTGTTTCGGGCTTCGCCCAGTCGAGCTCCCTGATTTCCGGGACCGTGCGTGACGCCTCCGCTTCGGCAATTCCGCGCGCCGCAGTCACGCTGACCAACGAAGCAACCGGTGTCGTCCAAAAGCAGAACACCACGGATGCGGGCGTCTTCGCCTTCCCGTCGATTCCGGTCGGAACTTACAGAGTCCGTGTGGAAGCGCCAGGGTTTAAGGTGGCGGTTCGTTCCGGTAATACCGTGCAGGTTAATACGCCGCTCACGGTGGATCTGACGCTGGAAGTGGGCGCGGTGTCTGACAGCATTGAAGTGAGTGCCTCCGCCGAAACGCTGCAGACTTCGAATGCGACGCTCGGCAACGTGATTGAACAGAAGGCCATCGTGACGCTGCCTTTGAACGGGCGGAACCCGCTGAACCTGCTGATGTACGAGCCGGGTGTGGTGCAGCGTTCCGGTAATACCGTGAACGTGAATGGCGCCCGCTCGACGGCGGCGAATGTGACCATCGACGGCATTGAGGCCAACGAGTCTACGAACCCGAATCCGACGAACAATATCTTCCGGCTGAACCCGGACAACGTGCAGGAGTTCAAGGTCACTACTTCGAACCCCACGGCGGAAGAAGGCCGCAACTCCGGCGCCAATGTGTCGATTGCGACCCGCTCCGGCACCAACACTTTCCATGGCTCGGTGTTTGAGTTTTTCCGCAACACCGAACTCAATGCGCAGGAATTCTATACCAACGCGCAGGGCGGGGCCAAGCCGCTGATCCAGCTGAATCAATATGGCTTTGAGGTGGGTGGCCCGATTCGCAAGAACAAGACCTTCTTCTTCGGCAGTTGGCAGGGCCAGCAGGTCAACTTCGCTGATCCGGTGGATAAGGTATTTGGCAGCGTGAACCTCTATACACAGACCGCGCTTTCCGGTGTCTACCGGTATTGGGTGAACAATCCGGCCGGCCCGCTTACCATCGGCGGGCAGCGGATTACGCAGAACAGCCAGTTGCTGGTGGATCCGAAGACCGGCGCTCTTGCCTCCGGAATTCGCAACTGCGCTTCGCCTTCGGATCTGAACTGCGTGGCTTCCTACAATATTTTTGCAAACGATCCGTCGAAGATCGGGCTGGATAAGTCTGTGAAATCGGTGCTCGGTGGTTATCCGGCGCCGAACTCATTTAACGCGGGCGACGGTCTGAACCTGGGGACATACCAGTGGAATACGCCGGTGAAGGTTCGCGGCCCGCAATATCTGCTGCGTGTGGACCACACGATTAACGACAGGAACTCAGTGTTTCTGCGCTGGCTCGGCGCCGAGCAAAATAGTCTGGGTGGCGATCCGCTGAACAGCCGCCCCGTTGTGATCCCTGGTTATCCGGCGCGCGGCGAAGTGTTCCGACCCGCCACGAACATCGCTCTCGGTTTCCGCAGCGTGATCTCTCCGCGACTGGTAAATGAACTGACGCTGGGCTTCTCGCGCTGGCAGTTTCTGTTCACGCAGGGTGAAGCGAATCCGCTGTTTCCAAACACGCCGCGCTTTACTTTCAACAATTCCACGGTGGATTACACTGCGAATCCGCGCACTTACCGAGCGGTCAACACGCCGCAGATTGTGGAGAACCTGAACTTCCTGACTGGTCGGCATGTGATGCGGTTTGGCGCGAACATTCGTTCCTATCAACATAACGACCAGCGCGGAGACGTGGGCGGCACCAGTTTGACGCCTTCCATCTCGCTGTCGCGCGCCACCCGTTCCGCTGCCTGGCTGACCACTTCCTCGGTGCCCGGTATTGCAGCGACCGACCTGACCCGGCTTCAGGGGACGGTCAACGATCTTCTTGGCATTCCTTCCGGCCTGACGCAGGCGTTCCTGGGTGATGTGGCGCACGACACGTTCCTGCCCTTCCTTTCGGGCGCAAAGAGCGTTACGTTATGGGCACAGGGGCAGAGACTTCGCCAGTACAACTTCTTCGCGCAGGATGAATTCAAGCTTCGCAAGAACATCACGCTCAGTTACGGTTTGCGTTGGGAACTGAATCCGCCGCCGACGGAGGCGGGCGGGCGTGTTTACGTCCCCAACAAGGCGATTGATGGCAGTGAGGGACCGGTTTCGTTCGTGCATGCGGACAGCTGGTACAAGAACAACAACTACGGAGCCCTCGCTCCGCGCTTCGGCATTACGTGGTCGCCTGTTTCGAACACGGTGATTCGGGCTGGTTACGGTATTGCTTTCGATCCGATCAACAGCTTCCAGGTGACCTCCGTCGCGACAGCCGTTCCCGGCCAGATATTTACCTGCAACTCTTCGCTCTCAGGCACCAGCACTGTGACGACTACTCCTGGCTGCCAGGCGGTCACGGACGTTCGACTCGGATCAGGCTTCCTGAACGAAATGGTGGCCCCGACCGTTAAGCCCTCCACGTTCCTGACGCCTCCTGTTCAGATTTCCACCAATGCTCCGGCGGCGCGTGTGTTCGATCCGAACATGAAGTTGCCGACTGTGCACATGTGGAACCTCACGGTTCAGCGCGAACTACCCGGCGGATATGTGGTTTCGGGCGGTTATGTGGGTCGGCGCGGCGAGCGTCTCTATCGGTCCTGGGATGCGAACCAGCAGAACACCTCATCCATTCTGCCTTCGTTCCTGAATATGCAGAAGAACGCGGCAATCACAGGATGTCGCGCGGATGGCACCACCACCGCAGGTGCTCCCTGCGCGGGTGCACTGCCTGTGCCGATCATTCAGAAGGGCCTCATCAACCAGGCCTTTGCTGTGTCCGCGACTACCACCACCGATCTCAGTCAGAATGCCCTCGGCACTTTCGCAGGCCGGATTGAGCAGACCACTTTGGCGGCGAAGCTTCGTCCGAATCAGCAGTTCAGCCAGATTCTGGTGCTGGACAATGGTGCGGATTCCACTTACCATGCGGCGCAGTTCACGTTCCGCAAGCGGTACGACAAGGCAGGCTTCCTGCTGAATGCCGCGTACACCTTCAGCAAGTCGATCGACGATCTTTCCATCGATCCGGTTGCCGCGACGGTCGGTGGTGGTCTGACGACGACCAGTTCGCGGACACCGGTGGATGGCCGCAATTATCGCAACGAAAAGGCGCGGTCTGATTTCGACCAGCGCCATGTGCTGAACGCGACCGGCATCTATGAGATCCCGGTGGGCAAGGGCAAGAAATTCCTGGGTACGGCGAGCCGCATCGTTGACCTCCTCGCGGGCGGGTGGAGCATCAACGGCATCTATACCTACCAGTCGGGCGAGCCGTTCAGTGTCCGATCCGGCGTGTTTACGTCGAATCCCACGGCGCAATCGCGCGCTGCGCTGAAGCCGGGCGCCACGCTGCCGGTTCCCACGCTGCAATCGAAGGCGGGTGTGGTGGGGCCCGTGTATTTCCAGAATGCGGATGACTTTGTGATTCCGAACCCCGGCGAACTGGGGCTGGGCCGCAACATCTTCCAGGGTCCTTCTTACTGGAATCTGGATTCGGCTCTGACCAAAGGCTTCTCGATTACAGAACGGATCAAGATGGTGTTCCGTGCGGAAGCGTTCAACACCCTGAACCATCCGAACTTCCGGAATCCGCGCGATGCCAGCGTTGGCAGCCCGGCCATTACGTCGGGCGTATTCGGCCAGGCTTGCTGCGTGACGTTGTCGACAGCGAGTTCGTCGACGACCAATCAGAATGGCGAGAGCTGGCGTGTGCTGCAACTCGCGCTGAAGCTGAGCTTTTAAGTGTAACTACATGAACCGCCGCCGGTTTATCACCGCCGCCGCAGCTTCTGCGGCGGCGATTCCTTTTGCTGAAGGCGACGTAGTCGCGGTGGAAATTGTGCGTCCGCGCAACGCCTACGAAGCGCTTCTAAAGAACATTGAACCGGGGCATGACCGGTTCCCGCTGGAAGCGGAGGCGGCTCAGATATCGGCGCATCTGAAGTCCCTGCTGAAGAACCGGACACTGCCATTGGCTTCGGATTTTCAGGGTGTGTCCGCAGCGGAGCTGCGTACATGGATTGATTCGCTGGGCAAGGTCCGGGCGGCGCGGTTCTACGTGCTGCCGGGCGACCGCGTGAGGTATGAAATCGCGTCTGATGCCGGATATCGTGTGGGCCTCTGGAAGCAGCGCTGGGTGAGCGGCAGGCTTGCGGAATTTGCGCCCATCGCGGAGACTCTCAGCACTGCCACTTCGCCCTTATTCTGCGACATTACCGGTCACATGTTTCGGGACGCTCCGTCCTTCCGGGAGCAGCTCCAGGTGGGCATTCCGGCATGGCGCGCGCGGCTGGATAGTGCTTCGGGCATTGATGTTCACGGCCACAACGGGATTGCGGTCGGCGACATTGATGGCGATGGATTTGATGAGATTTATATCTGTCAGCCGGGCGGATTGCCGAATCGCCTGTACAAACGCCGGGTGGATGGAACGCTGGAAGACATCACGGATGCAGCAGGTGTCGGCGTCCTCGATTCCACCGCTTCAGCGCTCTTTGTGGACTTCCGCAATATCGGGCTGCAGGATCTGGTGGTGCTGCGGCCGGAAGGTCCGCTGCTGTTCCTGAATCAGGGCAGGAATGTATTCCGGCTGAAGCCACGCGCTTTCCTGTTTCAGAACCCGCCGCTCGGCAGTTTCACCAGCATGTGTGCCGCCGACTATGATCGCGATGGCCGCGTGGATCTCTATTTTTGTGCTTACTCGCTGTTCCGCGATGGTGGGCAGTATCGCTATCCCACGCCTTACGAAGACGCGCACAACGGCCCGCCAAACTTCCTGTTTCGAAATCAACTCGCGGCAGATGGCACTGGTGAGTTTGTGGATGTTACGGACGCCGCAGGGCTCAATCACAATAACGACCGCTTCAGTCTTGCCGCTGCCTGGTGTGACTACAACGGAGACGGTTGGCCCGATCTCTATGTCGCCAATGATTTCGGGCGCAAGAACCTCTATCGGAACGTGAACGGAAAATTCCGCGATGTGGCCGCGGAGGCTGGTGTGGAAGATGCAGGGGCAGGCATGAGTGCGTCCTGGTTCGACTACGACGGTGATGGGCGACCTGACCTGTATGTGTCGAACATGTGGTCTGACGCGGGGCAGCGTGTGGTCTCGCAGCTGTCGGAGCTTTGGAAACGCCATCCGAAAGGAAATTCGCTCTATCGCAATAAGGGGGACGGCACGTTTGAGGATACCGGCGCGATGGAAGGCGTGGAGATGGGGCGTTGGGCCTGGTCGTCCGGTGGATTCGACTTTGATAACGACGGCGTGCCGGAGATCTTCATCACCACGGGCATGCTGACCAACGCTTCAGAAACGGACCTGGAGGGTTTCTTCTGGAGGCATGTGGCGTTGGGGCAATCTGGTGCGTATGAGGACGGCTGGAATGCGCTTAGCCAGGCCGCGCATGAGCAGTACAGCGAGGCGGGTCGTCAGAACAATGTGTTCTACGTGCGGCGCGGCGGGCGCTATCAGGACTTCTCTGGTGTCAGTGGTCTGGATGTGGCGGATGACAGTCGCGCGTTTGCCGTGACCGACATCGACGGTGACGGGAATGTGGACCTGATCCTGAAGAGCCGTCTGGGCCCGCAGGTGCGTGTTTTCCGCAATGACAGTGCGGGCTCCAGGCATGCCATCGCATTCCGGGTGCAGGGCGTGCAATCGAATCGGGACGCCATCGGGGCGCGTGTGGAAGTAGACGGGAAAGTTCGTTTCGTGGAGGCGGGCTCCGGGTATCTTTCGCAGCACACGAAGGTGCTGCACTTCGGGCTGGGCGACAAGACGCTTGCGGCGAAGGTGAGCATCCTGTGGCCGTCGGGTGTACGCCAGGAACTGGGGAGTCTGGAGGCGGGGTTTGTGTGGTTCGTCAGGGAAGGTGTGAAAAAGCTTTCGCGTAAGCCGTTCGCCACGCGAACTGCGATTGCGGAAAGGCCTGTGATGGGCGACAACAACCCGGTGTTCCGCGACACCTGGTTGATCGATCCCGTGCCGCTGCCGGAGAAGCAGCCGGGCCCGGCGATTTTGCACCTGTCTGCAACGCTGCCAGCCGACCGGGCCGCGAAGTATGCGGTGTTTGTGCGCTATCTGTTCGATCTGCGGGCGGACCTGAAGCTGCCGGTCTGGCTGCTGATTGATGGCCAGAGTCGCGCGCACAAGATTTACTTTTCGGAGCCCGACCGAAGCGACCTTGACCGGATGCGGCCGGCGCTGCCTTTCGCGGGTAAATACTACACGCCTCCGGCGCGCGATTACTCGGCCATGGGCGTGGCATTTCATGCCGCCGGATACACGGACGAGGCACTTGGTTACCTGGAACGCGCACCGCAGACGAATGATCGCATTCTGATTGCGATCGGCAAGATTCACCTCAGTGCAGGCCGCCTGAAACAGGCCCGGAGTTATCTGGAAAGGGGCCTTGCGCTCAAGCCGGAATCCGCCGATGCCTGGAACACGCTGGGTGCGGTGGACGTGGGGGAAGGCAATATCCGCGGCGCACTTGCGCAGTTCGAAAGGGCGCTCACACTTCGACCGGACCTGACTTCAGCCATGGTGAATGCGGGGCAGGCGTATGCGGCACTTGGCGATACGGCGAAGGCGGAGGCTCTCTTCCGCCGGGTGATCGAACTGAGCCCCAACGATGCTGCTGCGGCCAATCAATTGGGTGAACTCTTCGCCCGGCAACGCAACGACACAGAGGCTGGCCGCTGGTTCCGGCAAGCCATTACTGCGCGGCGCGATTATGCCCCGGCCATTGGGAACCTGGGGGCGCTCTATCAGCGGGCAGGGCAAACGGATGACGCCATTGCCGCGTGGCGCTACGGGATCGGGGTGGCTCCGGATGAAGAGTCGTTCTACCTCAACCTGGCTGGCGTGTACCTGGCGACGTCGAATCGCGAGTCCGCCCGTGCAGTGATCGAAGTGTTGCTCAATCGCCATCCGGCGAGCGCAAAAGGCCGGCAGGCACTGCGCGAACTGGAAAGTCGCTAAGAAAGTTTCGTAACCAAAACCTTCGACCGCAGTATTACTGACATGACCAGTTTCGCGCCGGACGTGCGCTTCGCTCTTCGTGCCATTCGGCGGAACCCGCTCTTTGCTTCCATCGCCATTCTTTCGCTCGCCCTGGGAATTGGCGCGAACACGGCAATCTTCACGATTTTCGACCAGCTGCTGCTGCGCCAACTGCCGGTGAAAGATCCCGCGAGCCTGGTGATGCTTTACCAGAAAGGCCCGCACAACGGCAGCAACATGGGTGCCCGGATGCAGTCTTATCCCCTCTATCGTGACTTCCAGCAGAAGGGATTCCCGCTCTCTGAAGTGATCTGCCGGCGACTGCTTTCTGCGTCGCTCAGCACCGGCAATCAGACAGAGCGCGTGGAAGCTGAGGTGATTTCCGGTAATTACTTCAGTATGCTCGGCGTGAAGGCCGCGGCGGGCCGCCTGTTCAATTCGAAGGAAGATGACCGCGTATTTCAGGGGCATCCGGTGGTGGTGCTGAGCTACGACTACTGGGCGACGCGGTTCAACAAAGACCCTGCCGCGATTGGCCGGAAGGTGCTGGTCAATAACTATCCGATGACCATCATTGGTGTTTCCGGGCAGGGCTTTGCCGGTCTTGATCCTGCGATTGCGCCGCAGATCCGCGTGCCCATTCTGATGCAGCCGACGCTTGCGCCGGAATGGACCTGGTTTCACATGGACGACCGGCGGACCCGCTG
>JBBQDH010000061.1:0-25827 GCA_038319515.1 Bryobacterales bacterium | reverse complement strand
GATCGAAAGCATGACCTTCCCGGAGGCCTTCGCAGACGTGGTAATCAGCTGCGCTGTGTTGCATTTTGCAGTCGATGACGCGCACTTCGTTCGAATGCTGGAGGGCTCCTGGAAGGCCCTGAAACCCGGGGGGTTGTTCTTCTGCCGACTGGCGTCTTCCATTGGCATCGAGGAGCAAATCCGGCCAACCGGGGAGAATCGGTTTCTGTTGCCGGACGGCTCCGAACGGTACCTGGTGGATGAGGCGAAACTGCTGCGGCTGACACAACAGCTTGGCGGGCAGTTGCTGGACCCGATCAAGACAACTGTCGTGCAGGGGATGCGGTCGATGACGACCTGGGTAATTCGGAAAAACGGGTGACGGTTGGGTGCAGGGTCGGGCGATAGCCCCGCGCGAGCGCACCGACAGTGGCCGGCGGCGTGATCAGGAACACTTCACGGTCCGCGGCTGCGACGGGCGTGCCGTAACCTGCGTGAGTCCAGGGAAACAGGTGGCCCTGGCTGACCAGCCAAGCTTGGTCAGGGTTCTCCGGGAGCAACACCATCGTGCCGGTCGGGAGCCCGGACAGTTGCCTTCGCGGTCGTTCCCCGCCCCGGATTGTGGGCACTCGTTCCGCATGTAACGCCTTGTCGATTTCGGGTGCTTTCGGAAGGGGGCCGGCACCCGCCCACGCTGCGGCGAATGCACGAAACGCGGGCAGCCGGCAGAAGGCGCAGGGTCGGTGCCCGGCGGCGAGCGCCACGGCTTCATCAAGAAAGAACAGTTCCGTCCATTTGCGGGGCGACATGGGAGTCCGGCGCCAGTCCCTGTAGCTGAGCTCGCAGATGATCCAGTTTTTGTGCCGCCAGCGTTCGGTGACAAGACGACGCTGCTCGTCGTGCAGAATGCCACGGTTTCCGGTGAAAATGCCGCGTTGGGGCACGGCTTCGATTCGGGAGAACGGCGTGACACGGTTCTGCAGTGGCATGGCTTGACTTTAGTCCAACAGCGATGATCCGGATGATCAGGCAATTATGCCCAGGCACCGCGAATAGTGAGCACACCCAACAGCAAGGCCCTTGCAGCATGCTGTATGGAAGATTCGTGTGGAAAGTCCCTCTTCCGGAGCCAGAACCATAGGTCGGCGATTTCGGAATACCGCCCCGGCAGGCGCGTGGAAGCACCTTGACAAGTAAGTAAGTAATTACTTATACTGGCCTCATGCCGCCGCTCCCCGCTCCGAGCGAAACCAAGTCTGCTCCGCAGCATTCTCGTATGTCTGGTGAAGACCGGCGTCGTCAACTGATCGAAGTTGCCATCGACCTTTTTGGCCAACGTGGTTTTGCGGGTACCACTACGAAAGAAATTGCCGCTGCCGCCGGTGTTACGGAGGCCATCATCTTCCGCCACTTCGCCACCAAACAGGAATTCTATAAAGCAATCCTCGACTACAAATGCGGTGACTTAGAGGCGAATGAGTGGTTTACGGAAATGCAGAAGTGCATGGACGCCGATGACGATGAGGGTCTTTTTCGTTTTCTGACTTCCACTCTTCTGAGGTTCTACCGCGAAGAGCCGCAGTTCGAGCGGCTGCTGCTTTACGCGGCGCTGGAAGGTCACGAGCTGGCGATCATGCACCACAACCAGACCAGGCTGCCGGTGGGTGGAAAGCTGAAGGAATACATCGCCCGGCGACAGGCGCAGGGCGCCCTGCGGCAGTGCGACCCGGAATTCGTTCTGTTTTCCCTGCTCGGTCTTCCCCATTTTTACGCATTACAGAAATATATTTACAAATGCGGTGATTTGCCGCTGAGTGACGACCAGGTTGTCGACACTTTCGTGACCATCCTGATGAACGGACTACGTACCAAGGAGCTAAACGGGAACCCCCAATGAAGCAAGCCATACTTCTCAGTGCACTCATCGCCTGCCTCGGCCTTACAGGCTGCGAGTCGAAAACCGAATCCGTGAAATCCGGCCCGGTCGAGATGGTGAAACCCGTCGCGGTCACGACCGCGACCGCCGCTACCCGCCAAGTCGCCTCTGATTTTGAAGAAACCGGGACGTTTGTCGCTGATGAAAGTTCTGACATTGCGCCGGTAGTGGCGGGCAGAGTGCTTGCCACGCCGGTGGATGTCGGCGCCCATGTCGCGAAGGGCCAGGTGATCTGCGAACTGGATCACCGCGACGCCCAGTTGCGGCTCGAACAGGCGAAAGCCCTGCTGGCGGAAGCGACTGCGCAGATGCGCCAGATGCAGTCCCGCATCGGGTTGAAGGGCGGCACGTTCGACCCCTCCCTGGTTCCTGAAGTTGCCGCCGCGCGGGCCAATTACCAGTCCGCCCAGGCGCAGGCCAAAATGGCCGGAGCGGATGCCCAGCGCTACGCCAATCTGGTGGCCAGCGGTGACGTTTCGAAGAGCGCGTATGAGAAGTCCCATACGCAGCAGGAGACCGCTGAAGCCCAGGCCAACGCAGCGCGTCAGCAGTTTGAAGCGGCGAGCAACGGGGCGCGCCAGAGTTATGAGATGGTTTCCACCTCGCAGGCGGCGGTCGACAGCGTGAAAGCGCAACTGGCGCAGGCTGAAAAGGGTCTGGCGGATACGACGATTCGCGCGCCGTTCGATGGCTTCATCACGGCGCGGCCCGTCGCCGCGGGCGAGTATGTGGCGCTCTCAAACAAGATCGCCACCATCGTACGCATTGGCACGGTCAAGCTGGAATTGCAGACGCCGGAACAGCGCGCTGCACAGGCGCATCTTGGCGACAAAGTGATCGCCCGGGTGGTTGCATACCCTGGTCGCGATTTCGCGGGTGTGGTGAGTGCCATCAACCAGTCAGTTGACCCGAACTCCCGTGCGTTCATTCTGGAAGCACGCTTTAATAACCCCACTGCGGCGCTGAAGCCTGGTATGTTCTCGACCGCTCGTGTGCAGCAGCCAGGCAGTGTGCGGGCCGTCTTCGTGCCGCGCGCCGCCGTGATTCGCGACAAGACCACGGACTCGAACCAGGTGTTCGTCATCGACAACGGCAAGGCCCGGCTGCGCGTGGTGCAGGTGGGCGACGGGACTGCGGATTCGATCCGCATTATCTCCGGCATTGCAGCCAATGAAGTGGTGGCGGTGAGCAATCAGAATGAACTTTTTGAAGGCGCGGCAGTAACTGATAAAAGCAGCACCGGTAAGTAAGAGGCCAACAATATGCACGCATTAGCCCAACTTTGCATTAAACGGCCCGTGTTCGCGACGATGCTGATTCTGTCGCTCGTCGTGGTCGGAGCTTTTTCTTACTTCAGTCTCGGCGTCGATCTGTTCCCGAAAGTCGATATCCCGACCGTTCAGGTTGCGATTGCAGACCCGGGCGCGTCACCCGAAGAAATCGAAACAGAAATCACCAAGAAGGTAGAAGACGCGGTCAACACGATCAGCCAGATCGACCAGATCATTTCGATCTCGTCGGAAGGCCAGTCACTCGCCACCATCACGTTTGAACTTTCGAAGAACGGTGACGTGGCCGCACAGGAAGTGCAGAACAAGGTCAACACCATCGTGAACGATTTGCCGCAGACGGCGAAGGTTCCGATTGTACTGAAGTTCGACCCGGATGCCGCGCCGGTGATGCAGATCGCCGTCTCTGCACCGCGCTCTTTGCGCGATCTGACCATGATTGCGGACAAGCTGATCAAGCAAAAACTGGAAAATGCCAAGGGTGTTGGGCAGGTTCGCATTGTTGGTGGAGCGAAGCGCGAAATTCATGTGCTGGTGGATCCCGATAAGCTGCGCGCCTATAACCTGACCATCACGGACGTTTTTAACGCACTGCGTTCGCAGAACCTGGAACTGCCTGGCGGCACCTTGAAAGAAGGCGCGAAGAACTTTACCGTTCGCACGACCGGGCGCGTCACCGATGCGCTGCAGTTCAATGACATTGCGATTGTCAACCGCGCGGGTTATGTGGTGAAGGTTCGCGATATTGGCTATGCCGAAGACAGCTACGAAGAGCCCGCCACGGCGGCACGGCTGGATGGCACCGCGGCGGTGACGCTGGTGGTCTCCAAGCAGTCTGGTGAGAACACGGTTGCGACGGCCGCCGACGTGAAACTGAGACTGGCTGAGATTACGGCTACGCTGCCGAAAGATGTGAAGCCGCAGATCATTGCGGATCAGTCGGTATTCATTGTGGCGGCAGTGAACAACATCAAGCACCACCTGGTGCTGGGCAGTATCTTTGCGTCCATCATCATCTTCATTTTCCTTGCGAACTGGCGCACCACGCTGATCGCTTCCATCGCGATCCCGACGTCCATCATCTCGTCGTTCGCGCTGATGGCTGCGATGGGTTTGACGCTGAATCAGATCACCATGCTGGCGCTGACACTGATGGTGGGAATTGTGATTGACGATGCCATCATCGTGCTCGAAAACATTTTCCGGTTCATGGAAGAAAAGGGCATGGGACCGGTGGAGGCGGCTATCGAAGGGACGCGCGAGATCGGCCTGGCCGTTATGGCGACCACGCTTTCGCTGCTCGCGGTCTTCCTGCCGGTCGGTTTCATGGGCGGCATCGTGGGTCGCTTCATGAGTTCGTTCGGGTTCACGTCGGCCTTCGCCATCGCGGTCTCCCTGCTGGTTTCTTTTACGCTGACGCCGATGCTGACATCGCGCTTCGTGAAGCCACCGGCCAAACACGGGAAGGACGCGCATTCATCGAAGGAATCGGGTTTTTTCAGGGTGATCGATTCCACTTACACCAAAATGCTGAAGTGGTCGATGGCGCACCGGAGGCTCGTGGTGTTGTTCTGTTTCCTGACGGTCTGCAGTATTGTTCCGCTGTTCATGATGGTGGGCAAGAACTTCCTGCCATCTGACGACCAGGCGCAATTCAACGTACTGGTGCGGACGCCGGAAGGCACCTCACTGGCGGCAACAACTGCAACCGCGGAGCAGATCGCACGCGATATACGAAAGCTCCCGGGCGTGATTCACACGCTGACGACGGCGGGCGGCACTGCGGACCGGAGCGTGAACAACGCGGCCATCTACGTAAAGCTGAACGACATTGAGCAACGCACCGCCAGCCAGATCGAGATCATGCAGACGACCCGCGAGTTGCTGAAGAAATACCCGAAGCAGATCCACTCGGGCGTCGAACTGGTTTCGGCGATTGGTGGCAACCAGAGCAATGCGGAAATTCAGTTCTTCATTCAGGGGCCGGACCTTGCGCAGCTGGGCAAGTATTCAGATGCACTGCTGGTGAAGATGAAGAACATTCCTTTCGTTACGGACGTGGATTCCACGCTGCGCAGCGGTAAGCCGGAGGTTCGGCTGGTGATTAACCGGGCACGGGCCGCTGATCTCGGCGTCTCGGTTCTGGATATCGAGCAGGCGCTGAACACTCTGGTGGCGGGGCAGGTGGCTTCCACGTTCAACGCAGGCGACGATCAGTATGACGTACGCGTTCGGGCACAGGAAGAGTCCCGCACTACCGGGGCGGATCTTGCCCGCATGACGGTGCCTTCACAAAAGCGCGGCTCCGTGGGCCTGGACGAAGTGGTTGAAATCAAGGCGGGCTCCGGACCGTCTTCGGTGAACCGGATCAACCGGCAACGCCAGGTCACGCTGACCTGCAACACGCTGCCAGGCGGTTCGCAGGCGGCGATTCTGGGCGAGTTGCAGAAGGCTGCGACCGAGTTGCAGATGGGCACGGACTATCGCACCGGAACAGCCGGCGCATCGAAGGAACTTGGCCGTACCGGATACTACTTCGCACTGGCGTTCTCGCTCACGTTCATCTTCATGTACATCGTGCTGGCGGCGCAGTTCGAATCATTCGTGCACCCCATTACAATCCTGCTCACGTTGCCGCTGGCTGTACCGTTCGGCATTCTTTCGCTGTTGATCATGCACCAGACGGTGAATATTTTCTCCGGCCTGGGACTGCTGCTTTTGTTCGGTATCGTCAAGAAAAACGCGATTCTGCAGATTGACCACACGAACGGTCTGCGCAGGGCCGGCATGAACCGGTACGACGCGATTATTCAGGCGAACCGGGATCGTCTGCGACCGATTCTGATGACGACTATTGCGCTGGTGGCCGGGATGCTGCCGCTGGTGCTTTCGAACGGCACCGGCTCTGCGACAAACCGGTCCATCGGCGTGTTGGTGGTGGGCGGGCAATCGCTCTGCCTCCTGCTGACACTGCTTGCGGTGCCGGTGTTCTATTCGTATTTTGAAGACCTTCAGGAGACAACAGTGTTTCGAAAAATCGGCGCGGGGCTTTCCGGCCAGATGGAGCGCCTGCGTGGACGGCGCACGTCCAAAGAAGCCGTGGTGGCCACTTCCATTGAAGGGAGTGCGCTTTGAAACTGGTTTCACTGGCTCTCCTTGCGGCTCTGACTATCTCCGCGCAGACCGTCTCCGCGCAAGACCCGCAACCGCCCGCCCTGGCACCGGCGAAAGCAATCGAAATGCCGGCGCGCATCGGCGTCCTTGGCACCGCAAAGATCACCCTGGGAGAAGCGATTCAGAGGGTGCTCGCAAACGACCGGGACCTTGCCGTTTCCCGTATTAACCGCGAGGAAGCAGTGCTCAGCTACCGCGGCTCACAGGGCGTCTTTGACCCGCGTCTGGGCTTCGCGGCGCACAGCAACCGTGTGATCACGCCGGTCAGTTCGTCGCTGGGGGGCGCAACAGACGGCAAGGTGACAACCAAAGAGGTTTACGCCGATCCGCAGCTGAGCGGCGTGTCTCCGTGGCTTGGCACCAGCTACAAGCTCGACTTCGCTTCCGCGCGCCAGCGGAGCGACAGTACCTTTAATACGCTGAACCCGCAATACCCGACTTCGCTCAACCTGAACCTGACGCAGCCTCTCTGGCGCGGCCTGCGGTACGACGATAATCGCCACCGTGTGCAGGTTGCGAAGAAAAACATCCAGCTGACGGATGAACAGCTCCGGCAGCGGGTCATCGAAGTGGTGACGCAGTCGATAGTGGCCTACTGGGAACTCGCGTTCGCATACCGGAATCTGGAAGTCCAGAACGATGCGGTGCGACTGGCCATGCAGCAGGATGCGAGCAATCGCCGACAGGTGGAGCAGGGGCTGCTGGCACCGGTGGACGTGGTGCAGACGCAGACGCAGATTGCGACTTTCCAGCAGAATCTCTTCTCTGCGCAAAGTGCGCTCACGTCTGCTGAGAACAGTCTGAAAGTTCTGATGGTTGCCGACCGCAGCGACCTGATGTGGGGTATGGCGCTGGAACCCGACACACAGCCTGAGGCAGCGACCAGCCTGCCCACGCTGGAAGACGCCGTGAAGCAGGCGTTGGCCGCCCGCCCGGAGTTGAAGGAAAGCACGCTGGCGCTGGACGTGAATCAGCTGGACGTGAAGCTCAGCCGCGAACAGACGAAGCCGCAGGTGGATTTGGTTGCCACGCTCAGCACTGTCGGGCTTGCCGGACAGCAGATCACGCAGACCGGGGCGAATCCGTTCAGTTCCGCATTCGGGCCGCTGGTGAATCAAATCAACCTGCTCTCCACGCAGGCGGGCCTGCCGCCGATCGGGACAATATCATTCGGTGGCGGCGGCGTTCCGCCACAGTTCATCGGCGGCTACGGCCAGTCACTGAGTAACCTCGGAATCGGCAGTTTCAACACGGCTGCCATCGGCGTGAATTTCTCATTGCCGCTGCGAAATCGTACGGCGAACGCTGCTGCTGCGCTGTCTGTGGCTGAGGGGCGCAAGCTGAGAACACAGCGGCAGCAGATTGAAATGGCCGTGGAGCAGGACGTGCGGAATTCTCTGCAACTGGTGACTTCCGCCACGGCACGTTTCGAAGCGGCTAATAATGCGCAACGCTATGCGGAGGAGCAGTACCGCAGCGAACAACGGCAATTCCAGGCGGGCACGACCACGGTCTTTTTGGTGTTGCAGCGGCAGACAGATCTGGTCGCCGCGCGGACCCGGCAAGTGCGCGCGGAGGCGGATCTGAGTGAAGCGCGGGCGAATCTGGATCGTGCTTTGGCGCGGACGATTGAGGCGCGGAATATCCAGGTAAAGTAGAGTGCGGGGCGGGCTTAGAATTTCACCTGAGCCCGCCCGCGCAGTGCTTTATATGGATATTTCTTTTTGAATTCTGCGAAGTTTACTTTCACACCGATACCAGGCGCGTCAGACAGTGGCACGCGCCCGTTCTTCTGCGTCAGATAGGTGCCTTCAGTCATCTCGCGGAAGAGCGCGTCATCAGCGCCTTCCCATTCGTGAATGACGCAGTTGCGGCACACGGACATGGTGGCCAGTGAAGCCATGTGCGCCACAGGCCCGCTGCACTGATGCGGGGCGATCTCGACGCCATAGGCCTCGGCCATATTAGCAATTTTGCGCAGTTCGGTGATGCCGCCTGCGTGCAGGACGTCAGGCTGGATGATGGCGGCGCCCCTGGCGTCCAGCAGTTGCTTGAATTCGTAGCGCGAGAACAGTCCCTCGCCGGTGGCGATGGGTACCGGACTTTTCGCGGCCACTTCACCGAGACCGCCTGGGTTCTCCCGCAAGGTGGGCTCTTCGAGGAATAGCGGCCGATACGGCGCGATGGCGTTGGCGAACTGGATGGCGGAGCGCACGGAGAAGGTCTCCGCGCACTCCAGCGCGATATCCGCCTTGCTGCCGAAAACCTTGCGAATCGCGGCAATCTCCGCCACATTTTTGTCAATTCGTTCGAGTTCGGTATCGGCCTGCGGCAGCGTGTATTTCACGGCGGTCCAGCCTTGCTCACGGGTCTTTGTCGCAAGATCCGTCAGTGCTGCGATGTCGCGTTTCTCTTTCGAAATGGACGCGTCCCAATGAGTGAAGTACACGCGCATGTCGCGTTGAATGGGGCCGCCCAGCAAGCGGTGCAAAGGCACGCCGAGGCGCTTGGCTTCGATATCCCACAGGGCCTGATCGATGGCGGAGAGACCGGTCATCAGGGCGGGGCCGTTGCGCCAGCGGGTGGCCACGTAATAGACCCGGTTCCAGTGCTGTTCGGGGCCGGCGGGATCGAGGCCGACATATTCCGGCTCCAGCCAGCGCAGCACGGATTCGGCAATATCGGTGCGGCTCTCCAGAGTGGCTTCGCCCAGCCCTGTTAGCCCCGAGTCGGTGTGGACCTCTACAAACATCAAGTCACGCCAGCGGACAGAGACTTTATGAATTTCAAAGCGGGTGATCTTCACCTTGCCGAGTGGATCGCTCGCGAGCAATAGCGGTGATGCGGCAAGGCTGCCAAGAACGGAACGGCGTGTCAGCACAACGGAATGATATCAGCGCGGCAGAGCAGCAACGGCGGCTTCGAACTGGTCGAGCGCGCCGGCGAAGAAGTGATCGCCCGCTTCGATAAATTCGAGGCGTTTCGGTTCGGCGAAGCCTGCAAAGGCGCGTTCCAGGTCTTCTTTTGGACCGAACTCGTCGATGGTGCTGTGGATGAAGTATTTCGTCAGTCCGCAGGTGCTCATGTAGTCGAAATTACCGAGTTTGGTCGGAAAACCAATGCCGATGAGGCGCGCCGGCCGGGGCTCCGGCAGCTTACAGCCGAGTTTGAGCGCGACACGTGAGCCGAAGGAAAACCCTGCGAGGGCAAACGGCAAGTTGGGGTAACGCTCCCGCAGGAAGGCCAACGCCGCGCGGGCATCTTCCATTTCGCCGTGGCCGTTATCATGCGCGCCTTCGCTCAGATTAACGCCGCGGAAATTGAACCGCAGGACAACGCTGCCGGACTTTCGTAAGCCGCGCGCCAGCCGGTAGACGACCTTATTGTGCATGGTGCCGCCGAACAACGGATGAGGGTGGCACACGAGGCAGGCTTCGGTGGGTTCGCCTTCTTCGGGTTCTTCCAGTAAAGCTTCGAGGCGGCCCGCAGGCCCGGCGATGAAATGAGATTCAATTCTGCGCGGCATTTCTCAGAACCGACTTAATTAGTTCGGAAATTGGTGAACTGCAGCTCAATTCCGAAGTCGCCGCCACGGAGCACCGCCATCGCCTGCTGCAGGGTGTCGCGGTCCTTCCCGCTGATGCGCACCAGATCACCCTGAATTGCCGCCTGTAACTTCAGTTTGCTGTCCTTGATGGACTTGACGATTTCTTTGGCTTTTTCTGTCGCAATGCCGGAAACCAGGGTGATTTCCTGCTTCACCGTGGAGCCAGACGCGGAGCTCACGGTACCGTACTCCAGGTTGCGAATCGGCACACCGCGCTTGACGAGCTTTTGATTGAGAATTTCGGTGACCGCGCGAAGCTTGAAATCGTCAGCGCTGGTGAGCGTGAGTTTCTTGTCTTTCTCGTTCAGCTCGATGTTGGACTTTGAGTCTTTCAGGTCGTAGCGGGTGGTAATCTCTTTCATCGCCTGCTGGATCGCGTTGGTTACTTCCGGCAGCTCAATTTGGGAGACTACGTCGAAACTGTTATCTGGCATTCACACAACAGTGTACAGAATTCGTTCTGCCAGCGCCTTGAAGTCACGATAGCAGTCGCGGACGGCTTCGACGTGGGCACCGATGGCGCCATCGGCGGGCTTGAGGAGGAACATGGGTTTGCGCGCTTCAAGGGCCATTGGCATGAGGCTTCGATAGCGGGTGAGCACGGCCAGGCAATGCGCCGCGGCCACTGGCTCCCCGAGAACCGAAGCTGCGTATTCGAGAGCGATCGGCCCCTCCATCCTGCCGCGTTCCGTGAGCACGTAGCCGACGGGAGGTGTGACACCCCACGCCCGCAATTGTGGACCGAATGCCCGCATGGATCTTGTAGAGAGGATGCCGCCCGCGGTGGGAATGATGATGTGGGAAGAACAGGCGAGGGCGGAGTGCGTGAGACGCCCCAGCCCGGCTCCGATGTTGATGATTGTGAGGTCGGCAGGGCAGGCGTCAGCCGCCGCGTGTATGACCTGTCTGAGCACGGCACCGAGATCAGGGGGGCCAACTGCGTCAAGTCCGGCGAGCAGAGGGTCTCCAGGCAGCAAGTTGATGGAAGACGAGACGTGTTCCAGGTGCGGCTGGTAGCCGTCGACAGCGCCTCTCATGGTCATCACGCAGTGCCCATGATTCCAGAGTTCAGACCGCTTATAGATATCAACCAACATCGTGGTGAGGGAGCAACGCGGGTCGAGATCTACGACCAGGACGCGCTTGTCCAGTTCGGCGAACATCCATGCCAGGTGATACACCAGCGTAGTCTTCCCCATCCCCGGCAGAGCGTTGAAGAAGCCGGGAGACTTCATTGATTGGGCCCTTCTGCGTGCACCCTGACAATTGCGTTGACGAAATGCTGATCGAATTTAAATTCGGCCGCCGGATTGCCATTCCGCCTCAGCGCATCCTGCGCCCGAATCACTCCCCGGCCAAAGCGATTTACGAAGCCGAGGGTTTTCATCGCTTCCGCGAGGATCGGATTCCGATAACTGTTTTGGTGCGGAAAATTCTCCGGCGAAACGACTCCGTAGAGTCCGCCGGGGCTTTGTATTTCCACGCGATCAGAAAACCAATAGAAGCGTATGGGCGCGGTCGCTTCATAGGACCGATGCAATACCGCATTCATCAGCAGTTCCCAGAGCGCGACCGGCGGGTAGGCGAAATCCTGTCGTTCCTGCAGCCCGGAACGGGAAACCGGGCGATGGTCGACCTGTACGTCGATGAGGGATTTCAGTTCCCGAAGGACCGTTAACAAGTCCCCCGAAAGGCTCTTCTCACCCAGGATTTCATCGCTGAGCGAGTCTCCGTCAATTCGCAGAAATTGAACGTAAGCGCCGGAAAGCCAGGCAAGAGGATTCTTCCCGAACAGGATGATCCCGGCGTTTGTGGGACAGTGCCGGTTCGAATCGAAGAAGCGGAGGGACGCCAGTTGAGTTTCGAGGTCGCGATGATTCTCTTCCAGAATCTCCGGCGCGATGGCAAGGCTCAGGTAATTAATGCGGAATAAATCGGTCGCCAGCGCCTCGATTGAACTGCCGAGACACGGAAGCGCATCGAAAGTTCGCGCATGGGCAATTCGCTTTTCCGTCAGGATACGCTCTTCCTGCCCGGTCGCAATTGCTTTCCTGGGGCCGACGCGAATTCGGACCTGGCCTTTGTAGCGGACGGGCGGAAGGTCCGAGGGAAGAACCTCTACAACCGCCAGTTCGCCCTCAGGGAATACAAATTTCTTGACGGCAAGCGCCGGGAGAGGTTGGATATTGCCGTCTGACCGAAGGGCAGCGAGACTCAGAAGAAGCTCATCCGTGACGGACAGGCCGGACAGGCTGCCATCGTCATTTGCGCCAACCACCAGATACCCCGGCAGCTTGTAGCCGGGAAGGTCGTTTGCAAAAGCGGTGACCGCTTCAGCGAACTTGTCTGTTTTGTTGACCGAAACGGTGCGCTCCATGCGATCCGTCCCGCCTTCGGCAAGGAGCGCACGCAACTCGTCATCGGACAACATGTTTACAGGATAGAGCGAACCGCGCCGCCATCCACGGGAATTGTGGTCCCGGTGATGTAGGCCGCGCGTTCGGAGGCGAGGAACGCCACCAGCGCGGCGAGTTCTTCCGGTTGGCCAACACGCTTCATGGGAATCGTCTGTGCAATGTCTTCAAGCGCGGCCTCGGCGGTCATGCCGCGATCAAGGCGCGGCTGAATCGACATCTGGCGGACACGGTCGGTGAGTATCACTCCCGACGCCACATTATTCACTGTGATGTTGAAGGGTGCGACTTCATCTGAGAGCAGTTTCGCCATGCCAATCACGCCGAGACGGCCTGCAGTGGAAAGCACCGAACCTGCCAACACGCTCTTTGTGGAGAGACTGACAATGTTGACGATGCGACCCCAGCGTGCTTCTTTCATGGCAGGCAGCACCATGCGGGTGAAGCGGACGGTGCTCATCAGGCTGAGTTCCAGGGCCTTATGCCAGGTGTCGTCGTCGAAGCTTTCGAAGGAACCGAAGGGCGGTCCGCCGGCATTGTTCACCAGGATATCGACGCGTCCAAATGCTGCCACGGCGGCAGTGTGAATGGCGTCGCACTGAGCGGGGTTTGTTACGTCAACGGGCATCGCCCGAACATCCGAACCCGTTTGCTCGCGAAGTTCCGCAGCTGTGCGCTCCAGGTGGACGGCATCACGGGAACCGATCATCACCCGCGCGCCTTCCTGCGCCAGAGCCAGTGCACTGGCCCGGCCTAAACCTTTACTGGCAGCGAGGACAAGGGCAGCTTTTCCCCGCAAGCCGAAGTTCATTTCCTGCCTGAAAGGGCCGCAACCACACGTTCCGTCATCTGGTCGATGAGGGCGGGCATCGCGGCATCCAGCGCGACGGTGACGGCCGCACGCACCAGTTCCGGATCAATGATCGCCACGGAACGCTGCGGGGCCTGGGCTGCCGGTGAGGCGGAGGCTGTGGGGGCAGGCCGCTTCCGCGCACCAGACTGCACGAACCGTCCAATCGAATTCAACAGCAAAGTCGCTTCGAAGGGCTTTTTCAGAATGCCATCGGCACGCACCCGATCAACCTCTTTTTCGTCGATGGGTTCCACAGCGCCGGCTGTTAGAATCACCGGCACGCCACTATGCGCCTTCACGTATTCGCACAGTTCAAAACCGGAAACCTCAGGCATCGAGATGTCGGCGATAATCAGATCCGGCTCGGTGTCCTGAAGGCGCAGCATGGCAACACGGCCATCGCTGACGGTAATGACTTCGTGCCCTTCGTCACGCAGGATCCTCTCCCCCATACGCTGCGCATGAGGGCTGTCGTCCGCCAGTAAGATCCGGCTCATTGCTGCGGCTTGGCGGGCTGGGCGGGGGTGACAGGGACGGCCGTTGCAGGGGCGACGGCTGCGGGGACGACGGCGGGAGTGGCAGTCTTGTTCTTTGCAGCAGCTTTGGCGGCCCTAGCTGCCTTCTGCTGGGCCTTCACCTGCAGCTTGTTATAGTCCTTGATCTGCTGCGCGCTGGCCGGGTGGTTCGTCGGCGGCGGAGCAGCCTCAACCGGTGCAGCCGCCGCTTCCTGGCCGTTCGATCCGACACTGGCCTTATTCTCACCGGTGCCGGTGGCCGCCTTCACAACGGCACCATTCTGCGAACTCATGCGCGCATCCGCACTTTTGTCGAGATTCTCCGTGCTGCCGACCACGCCGCCCACCACGTCACTCACGCCGGTAGCACCACCTCTGGCAATCTCCGGGACACTGACAGGCACCATTGGCCGCATGGTCGTCATGGCAGGCGTGCCGGTCTTGGCAGCGAAGCTTACATCCGGCTTACCGGAAACCAAACCAATCGCCTTGCCCATGATGCCGGTCTTCTTCCGATTTTCGAGTTCATACTTCTGGTGCGCGTACGCTGCGGCATCGCCCTGCGGAATCGGGCGCTTCAAGGCAGTGAGGCGGTCTTTCGCACCGTCCACATGCGAGCTGAGCGGGTAATCCTTGACGATCTTCGTCAGCGCTTCGGCTTCGGGATTCTCAAACCGATCACCCATCTTCTTGTAAGCGTCAGCCAGTTGCCACAGCGCCTGGTCGGCACCGCTATAGAGCGGATACTGGGTGGAAACGTAGGTGAAGCGGCTGGCCGCGGCCGGGAAACTGCCCTTGTGGTGGTAGAAATCGCCTGCACGGAATTCCTTGTCAGCAATCACTTCCTGCACCTGCAGCAGCTTGGCCGTCGCGCCCGGCACATACTTCGAATTGGGAAACTGGTTCAGAACCTGACGGCACTCATCTTCGGCGCGAGTGGCCTGCGAGGCGTCGCGATCCGACTTTTCCATTTGCTTGTAGTGGATCTCACAAACCTTAAACTGCGACTGCGCGGCCTCTTCCATGTTCGGGTAGAACAGAATGAAGTCCTTGTATTCCGCTTCCGCCTGGCTCAGACCGTGCGCGCCGCCTTCGCGGTACCAGCTGTCAGCAATGGCAAGCTTGGCCTTGGCGAGGAACTCGCTGGTGTCATACGTGTTGATCAGCGTGTTGAGAGTCAGGCGCGCCACTTCATAGTTGCCCTTCTCAATGTTCTTGATGGACCGGTCAAACAGCACCTTATCGGGCTGCAGAGTGTCCTTCGAGATGGGTGCCTCGTACTTTTTCCGCCGGAACGGGAAACCGAAACCGGAGAACAGCAGGATGGCGAGCAAACTCGCGGTGATGACAAAGAGTGGATTGCGGCGCATCGGATACCTTCTATCTTATCTTGTCTTGATGGCACGGGGAGGGCCACCGCGCCGGACAGGCCTTTTTCTACGCGATCGTGGCGGTTGCCAGTTCGGCAATCTGTTGCATATCCTTCACGGTTGCTGCCGGATCGGCACTACCGAAAACGTGGGAGCCGGCGACCATCCAGTTGCAGCCGGCCTGCACGATCTCCACCAGATTGCCATGGTTCACCCCACCGTCGATTTCAATGGCGAAGTTCAAGCCAAGCTCGCGGCGCAACCTGGCCAGCTGCCGGATCTTCTTCAGTGAGTTCGGAATGAATTTCTGTCCGCCGAAACCAGGGTTCACACTCATGACGAGCACGTAATCGACCACCGGGAGGATGTCTTCGAGAACGCTGACGGGTGTGGCCGGGTTTAGAACCACGCCGGCTTTCGCCCCCATGCTCTGGATCAGATGGATGGTGCGGTCGAGATGTCTTGCCGCTTCATAGTGGACCGAGACCTGGTCGGCTCCGGCATCAATGAAGATGGGAGCAAAAGTATCGGGATCCGTGATCATCAGGTGGACGTCCAGCGTCATCTTCGTGATTTTACGGACGGACTGCACGACCGGCGGTCCAAGCGTGAGGTTCGGCACGAAATGGCCATCCATGACGTCGACGTGGAGCATGGTGGCGCCGCCGCGTTCGACTTTGGCGATGTCCTCACCAAGGCGGGCGAAATCAGCCGAGAGGATGGAGGGCAGAATTTGAACCATTTTTCAGTGCTGATGGTAGCAAACGGCGGCGAAGAAGCCATCACCGGGGTCGCGGCCGGGCAGGCGCTGCATGGTTTGCGCGACAGTGATGCCGGTTGCTGCGGCGGCTGCTTCCACGACATCCTCGTTCTCTTCCCTTTCGAGAGAACAGGTGGAATAGACGAGCTTACCGCCGGGGGCAAGGAGTTCGATGGCATTGCGCAGGATTGCTTTCTGCTTGCGGCGCAGGTCGAAGATGTCGTCGTTATGGAGCCGCCACTTGATTTCGGGATTACGGGCGAGAGTGCCGGTTCCGGAACAGGGAGCGTCCACCAGAATGCGATCAAAGAGTTGACCGAAAGGGAGGGGCTTCGTGGCGTCGAGCACCACGACGGGAATGCCGAGAACCTTGAGGATGCGGGCGCGGCTCTCATGCACATCGCAGGCGATGGCGTGCAGCGGCGTTTCTATTGCCTGGGAGGTCTTGTTACCAGGGGCGGCGCAGAGGTCCAGAAAAGTCTGGCCGGGCTGCAGGTCGAGCAGCGGGACGACGGACTGGGAGCCGATGTCCTGGAAGCGGAAAGGCGCGGGGTCGCCGGAGGGCATCACATAACAGCCGGGGATCTCGGTCGGGGTTGCGCCTTCGGGGGGCGTTGCGGCACCGACCCGAATGAAGCGCTCCGGCGGCGAGAGGCTTGCTTTAGCGAGCTGGAGGGCAGTTTCCTCGCCGTAATGCGCGGTCCAGCGGGCCAGCAGCCAGTCCGGGGTGGAGGCGGTTTCGGGGACAGTCACGGGTTCCCGCAGTGCGCGTCGCAGCACGGCGTTTACAAACGGCGCGGCGGTCTCTTTGCCTGCGCGGCGAACCAGTTCCACGGCATCGTTGACGATGGCGTGGGGCGGTACGCGATCCAGAAACATCATCTGGTAAAACGCCATTTCGAGGCCCAGCCGCACAGAAATATCGAGGTGATCAACGGATCGGTTGGAACATAACCGGATGGCTGCATCGAGTTCGCCATGGTGGCGGAGAGTTCCGAAAACAATGTCGGACGCGAGGCCGGCATCACGGGAATCGAGGTGCGTACTTTTAGCGGCAAGGGCTTCCGCCGACCAGGCGCCACGATCAACCGCGAGCAGTGCTCCAAATGCCGCCTGTCGTGCAGGCGCGAGTTTCATCACTGTATGCAAGTTTACGGGATTCGTTTGCGTTGTTTCACGCCTGCTGCTAACTTAGAACCAGTTCTAAGTTGAGATTCCTGTCGAAGCTATCGTGACCAAAGCAGTGACCGCACACCGAATCGAGGACGCTTTTGAACGCACCGGTGTTCGGCGGACGCCGCAGCGTTTCTTTGTGCTGGAGCATCTGCTGATGAAGCCGGTGCACGCCACCGTGGAAGAGCTTTGGCTGGCGCTGAACAAGCGGCATGCCAGGGCTTCGCGGGCAACGGTCTACAACACTCTGCACGCGCTGGTGAAAGCGGGTTTAGTGCGGGAATTCACGCTCGACGGCAAGGCTGCCCGCTACGACGCGAATCTGGAACAGCATCATCACTTTGTCTGTGACAAGTGCGGCGCGGTGGAGGATGTCGATTGGTTCGACATTCCCGCATTAAAGGGAAGCGAATCGGCGCAGCGCAGCATCCGTTCATATGAAGTAGTTCTTCGTGGAGAGTGTACCCGATGCCAAAAACATTAACGACCTGGGAAGTGGTGGACGGACACCATCTTCACAAAGCATTTAAATTCCCCGATTTTTTGACAGCACTGGCCTTCGTGAACCGCATTGGCGCGGTGGCAGAGGCGCAGGGCCATCATCCAGACCTCTTGCTTGCCTGGGGCAAGGTGGAGGTCACACTATTCACCCACGATGTGGGCGGCATTTCAGATAAGGACTACACTCTGGCTGCCGCGATCGACCAGCTCGACTGATTATTCCGCCTACGCGTGCCGGCGGAGTTTTACAAGGAGAAAGATTTTTTAAAGATGCTTGGTATTGGCGAGAAGTTCCCTGACTACGAGATGGACGCAACGGTTTCAAACGACCGCAAGACCGCGTTCAAAAAGATTACGAACAACGATTACGCGGGTAAGTGGAAGCTCTATTTCTTTTGGCCGAAGGACTTCACCTTCGTCTGCCCCACCGAGATTGCCGCGTTCGGCAAACTCAACAGTGCGTTCGCTGACCGCGACACACAGATTCTGGGTGGCAGCACTGATTCCGAATTCGTCCACCTGGCATGGCGAAACAATCATGCAGACCTGAAAGATCTGCCGTTCCCGATGCTGGCCGATGTGAAGCGGGAACTCACGACAGCCCTGGGCATTCTGGATCTGAACGCCGGTGTGGCCCAGCGCGCGACCTATGTGGTGGACCCGGAAGGTATTATCCGTTTCGTTTATGTGACCGACCTCTCGGTTGGCCGCAACCCGGAAGAAGTGCTGCGCGTGGTGGATGCACTGCAGACGGACGAGCTTTGCCCCTGTAACTGGAACAAGGGCGATGATGTCCTGAATGTCTGAGGTCTCATTGAGTCAAGACATGGAACACCTGTACAATCTGTTTCCGGACTACGCCCGCGATCTGAAACTCAACCTTCAGAATGTTCTCAAACAGGCCGAACTAACAGAGCAGCAGACATGGGGAACGGCGACAGCTTCGGCGATCGCCGTTCGCAATCCTGAATTAACAAGAGCAGTACTGGCGGAAGCAGCGCTGCACCTTAGCCCGGAGGCGCTGAACGCGGCGAAAGCGGCCTCCGCCATCATGGGCATGAACAATGTTTACTACCGTTTTCAGCACCTGAGCGGTAATGAGCGTTACAGCGAAATTCCAGCTCGGCTGCGTATGCAGGTCATCCGGTCGCATGGTTCAGATCCGGTGGATTTTGAACTCTGGTGCGTGGCTGTATCGGCGATCCATTCGTGCAATGTGTGCGTCGCTTCGCATGAATCCGTTCTGCGACAAAAGGGCATCCCGGAAGAGACGATTCTGGCGTCAATCCGCATCGCGAGTGTCATGCACGGCGCGGCGGCGGTATTGGACGCGGTGGCCGCGACGGCGTGATGCTGCGTTCGGTTTGTGTCTTTTGTGGGTCGGCGTTTGGCAAGCGGCAGGCTTATCGGGATGCCGCCGCCGAAACCGGACGGTTGCTGGCGCAACAGAAAATCCGGCTGGTTTATGGTGGCGGCAATGTTGGCCTGATGGGCGTGGTGGCTGACGCCTGCATGGCTGCGGGTGGCGAAGTGACGGGCGTCATTCCACGTTCGATGCTTGAGCGGGAGATCGCTCACCTGGAGCTGACGAAACTTCATGTGGTGGAATCCATGCATGAGCGCAAGGCTCTGATGGCGGAGTTGTCCGATGCGTTCATAGCGTTGCCGGGAGGGTTTGGCACTTTCGATGAACTGTTCGAAATCCTCACGTGGCGGCAGATCCGCATTCATTCAAAACCGGTGGGGTTGCTGAATGTGGAGGGGTATTTCGACCCGCTGCTGGCGCTGGCGGACCATGCGGTGGAGGAGGGTTTTCTGCGCCTGGGTGATCGCGGGAACCTTATTTCCGGCAACAGCATCGAAAGCCTTTTGGAGGCCTTGCGATGAACTTTCCGGAAGAATCGGTGGCGGTGCTTTCACGCACTCCGGGGACTTTGGATGCGTTGCTGCGCGGGTTACCGGATGTCTGGACAAAAGCGACGGAAGGCCCGGAAACGTGGAGTCCGCACGACGTGATGGGGCACCTGATCCACTGCGAGAAGGTGGACTGGATGAGGCGGGTCACGCTGATTCTGGACCACGGGCCGGCATCAACATTTGCACCTCTGGATCGTGAAGCGCAATTTGAGGTAAACGCCGCAAGGCAACTGCCCGATCTTCTGGATGAGTTTGCGGCGTTGCGACGGGACAATCTGGAGAGCCTCCGTTTACGCAACCTGCAACCGAATGATCTGGAACGTACCGGGACTCACCCGGCGTTTGGTTTGGTAACGTTGCGCCAGTTGATCGCGACATGGACCGCGCACGACCTGGCGCATCTGCTGCAGATCAGCCGGACCATGGCTAAGCGCTATAAGACTGAAGTGGGTCCGTGGGCGCGCTACCTTTCGGTGATGGGTTAGGTCGACCAACCGGCACCGTACACCGTTGCCCCGGTTCCAGATGATGCTGCCATTGTCGGGTCGGTGCTTTTAGAAACTGCACACGGCGGTCCGCGCCTTCGATCACAAAATAAGGATTAAGAGAGCGGAAGCCCTCCACGCCACCCGGCTTGTACTGAACACCCACGACGCAGCGCTGTTCTGCCGTGCCGATTATAAAGAATGATGAAGAATTCGTCGTGCGCGCCCACCATCACGGCTCCGGGCAGATTGGTGAAGCGGGTGCGAGCCTAACGGTCGTACACATGGATGCGGTCTTCAACCAGATTCGCAACCAGAGCCATCGCGCCATCTGGCAGCAGGCGTTTAAGTGCGTGCGGCTGGGTATAGCCCTGATAGTGCCCGAGGGTTTGAACGAAGTGGCTCAGAGGGTGGCCGGGTCGATGGAAGAGGCTAGTCGACATACTGCAGTTCGTGCAAACGATTATAAATGCCGCGGTGTTGCATGAGCTCGTCATGGGTGCCGGTTTCGACGATGCGGCCGGCTTCGAACACCACAATTTTATCTGCGCGCCGGATTGTCGAAATGCGATGCGCAATCACGATCACGGTGCGGCCCGTCATCAGATTTGCCAAAGCCTTCTGGACCAGCATTTCGGACTCCGTGTCGAGATGGGAAGTCGCTTCATCCAGGATCAGAATCGGCGAGTTTTTCAGGATGGCGCGGGCGATGGCGAGACGCTGGCGCTGGCCACCGGAAAGCTTCACTCCGCGGTCCCCTATCACCGTCTCATAACCGTTGGGAAGTTGCTCGATGAAGTCATGGGCGAGAGCGGCTTCAGCGGCTTCCCGGACACTCGCAGGATCGTAGGTCGGCAACCCGTAGGCGAGCGTAATGGCCACGGAGACGTTGAACAGGAAGGTATCCTGCGCGACCAGGCTGGTGAGGTTTCGTAATGACGCCAGTGAGAACTCGCGGACGTCCACACCATCGATGCGGACCGCGCCTTCGTTGGGGTCACGGAAACGGGGGACAAGGCTTGCGAGCGTGGTCTTGCCTGCCCCGCTGGGGCCCACCAGAGCCACGATTTCCCCTGCCGGGATGGTGAGTGACACGCCATCGAGTTGCTTGCCGTTGGCTGTGGGGTACCGGAAGCTCACATCGTCGAAAACAATGCTTTCGCGGAACGATTCCAGCTTCTTCGCGCCGGGCGTGTTGACGATGTCTTCGGGCTGATCAAGGTAACCAAATACCTTCTCTGACGCGCCGATGGCCTGCTGAAAGATGCTGAAGAGGTTCGTGAGTCGCTTCACCGGCTCGAAGACGAAGAGCAGCGCCGCGAGGAAGCTCATGAAATCCGCGTCAGTCAGGACGCCGTTTCGAATTTCGATGCGGCCATACCAGAGCAGGCCGACGAACGTGAGCGCGCCCATGAACTCAATGAACGGCGACGGGATTCCCTGGATAAGAACCTTGCGGATGTTCACGTTGCGGAGGCGTTCACCGGCGGCGCGAAAACGGCGGAGTTCGTACTTCTCGGCCCCGAAGGCTTTGACCACCTGATGGCCGGTGATGGCTTCCTGCAGGACCTGATTGAGTTCGCCGGTGGCGTCCTGTGTGCGGCGGCTGGTCCTGCGGATTTTCTTGCCAAGACGCGCGGTGGGCAGCAGGATGACGGGGAAGAGCAGAATGGCAAACAGGGCCAGGCGCCAGTCCGTGCCGAAGATGACGATGAGCAGGCCGAGGAGCGAGAAGATTTGGCGCAGCAGGTCAGCGAACATGTCCGAGCAGGCCGTCTGGATCTTGTCGATGTCGCTCATGATGGAGGACATGAGGCGACCGGTGGAGGTGGTTTCGAAGAACGCGGCGCCGTGGCGGAGCACCTTTTCGAAGACCTGATTGCGGAGATCAGTGACGGCGGAGAAGCCAACGTAACTGGTGAGGCAGTCGCCCAGATAATCGCAGATGCCGCGGACGAGGAAGACGACCAGGATGGAGATGGCGACGATGGTGAAAATATTGTGAAAGCCGGCGGGAAAGAAGTCTTCGAGATAGATGGGGTGACGCAACAGGGTAAAGACGGGCTCTGGCACGGCGTCCTGGGCAGGGCGAAGGACGCGGCTGAGGAGGGGTTTGATGAGGATGGCGCGGGCGGCGGTCATGATGCCCATCAGGGCCATCAGGGCTACCGACAGCAGCAAGTGCGGCCAGTAGCGCCGGGTGTAGGAGGCAAGGCGGAGGGCGTCTTTCACGGGTTCAGATCCTGCATTGCGGTAACAGCCTGGGCCACGGTGATCCTGTTGATCGAATGGGATTTCAGGAGGTGGTGACGCGTGCGCCAGGGGTGCCATATCTCTTCGTCAGAGGGGCCAAAGAAGACGAGTTGCGGGATGCCGAAAGCGGCCGCGACGTGCGCGGGGCCGGAGTCATTGCCGATGAAGAGTTTGGCGTTGCGCAGCAGGTTGGCGAGCTCCGGGAAGGGCGCTCCGGCAAGAGTTCGGTAAGGCCTGAAGGCAGCAAGATCTTCACCCGGTCCGGCGATGAAGACTGGCTCAAAAGGGAGTTGGCGCGCAAGTTCCAGGAAGTTGGCGGCGGGCCACGTTTTCTCCGGCGTGGCGGCCACGGGGTGAATCACAGCGTAGGACGAGGTCTCGGACACGGTCGCGAAGATTTGGGCCCCTGGAACTTCCTGGATGGGGACGCCTAAGTAGAAGATGGCGGAGGCCTGGTGTTCCGCAGTATGGACGCGACGTGTGATCCCGAGGATTTCCTGCGCGGTCGGGATGGGGGTGTTGTAGATCCAGCCCGGCTTGAAGATTTCGAAGCCTGCGCGATGGCGCGCCCCGGAGAGCAGTGTGAGGCGCGCGCTGCGGGTGCCGCCATGGAGGTTCAGGCAGAGGTCCGGTGCGAATGCGCGAAGGGCGCGGGCGGTGGGCGGGAGGATCTGTGAAATGTCGGGATTGCCTTCGAAGACACCGGCGAAGCGGGGTTCGACAACAACAGCGATTTCGAGATCTGGCCTGTGCTGTTTCAGAAGTCGGATGGCGGGCGTGGAGAGGACACAGTCGCCGAGTGAGCGGAGACGAATGAGGGCCACCCGGCTGTTGGGGCCGAGGCGGGAGAGTGTGTCGGTCTGGAGCACAACAGCCTAAGGTCTATGCATCAGCTCTATACGTCCACGACGGCTTCGTCTATCAGCATGACGGGGATTTCATCCCGGATGGGATAGACGCGGTGACAGGAGACGCAGCGGAGGCCGCTCGAATCCGCCTTGAGTTCGACTTTCGCACGGCAGGCGGGGCAAATGAGGATTTCGAGCAGGTCTGAGCTGATGGCCATAGAGAAGTCTCAGTTTAACAGTATTGGCAACTACGCCAGCACTGCTTCCGGGTGGTAGAGATTCGGCAGCACGATACGCCCGATCGCCACCAGGCCACCATCCGGGCCGATGGCTTTTACGTGTCCGGCGCCTTTTGCCACGCGGAAGGGGGAGACGGCGAAGTCGCGGCCCTGACGGATGTGAGTAACGGTTAGTTCGTCCACGTGGGCTGACGGGAAATGAGGGAGGAGATCGGCCGGCGGCAGGAGAGCTTCTGTGAGACGCCCCTCGTCCTTCAGATGCTGGAGTTGTTCCAGGGTGGCGGCTTGCCGGATGCCGAACGGGCCGGATGCGGTGCGAATGAGTTGTTCGATGTGGGCTCCGCAGCCGAGGTTCTGGCCAAGGTCGTGGGCGATGGAGCGGATGTACGTGCCTTTCGAACAGCGGACGAAAATGCGGGCACGGTCCGTTTCAATACCGCGAAGAAGCAGTTCGTGAATCGTGATGCGCACGGGAGCCAGATTGACCTCGACGTTGTTGCGGGCCAGCTTGTACGCCGGCACACCGTTGATTTTCTTGGCCGACACGGCAGGCGGGATCTGGTCGATTTCGCCCCGCATGGGGGTGATCAGCGCTTCCAGCTTTTCGGCGTCGAGAGTCACGGTAACCGGGGCGCTGGTGGGCTCGCCTTCGCTGTCGTAAGTGTTGGTTGAAAAACCGAACCGAATCACCGCTTCGTAGGACTTTTCGGAATCGTCCCAGTACCGGGCGAGTCTGGTGGCCTGGCCGATCATGACGGGGAGGACACCGGTCGCGAGGGGGTCGAGCGTGCCGAGGTGGCCGACGCGGCGGGTGCCGGCGATGCCCCGCATTTTGGCGACAACATCATGGGAGGTCCAGCCGGAGGGTTTGTCCACGACGATGACGCCGTCACCCACGAAATTCACTGGCGGGTTGTTCACTTCTGTGATTCCAGACGGGGGATCAGCTCTGTCACCACGTGCCCAAGAATCTGGAAACTTGTGGCGCTGAGCTTGTCTAACGTGTCTTCAGAGGTGTGCCAGAAGGTGCCCTGGGATTCAAAGTCGATGAGGTCCAGCGAGGGAACCTGGGCGTTGAGGAAAGGGACGTGGTCATCACTCACAGGCCCGCCCTGGCGAGGAAACGCTGCGGAATAGCCAAGCGAGTCCGCGAGGTCCCAAACCATGGTGAGCAAAGATGCGGTGGAACCGGTTTCCCAGACAAGGCGAAAGTTTTTGTCGCCGATCATGTCGACGTTAATCAGCGCTTTAAGCTTGCGATTGGTGCCGTCGGCGGTCCATTTTTCGGCCAGATGGCGGCTGCCATATACGCTGTCGGTATCGCTCCATTCGCGAACGGCTTCTTCGCCATCGAAAAAGATCAGATAGATGTCGTCGGTACGGGGCTGCCCTTTCAAAACCGCCGCGAGTTCGAGGAGGAACCCGGTGGAGGAGCCGCCGTCGTTGGCACCGACGAAGTTCGGCATTTTCTTAGTGTCGTAGTGGCCGGAGATGGCGATGGCGCGGCCTGACTTGCCCGGAAAGCGCGCGATGATGTTCTCCATGGGCAGCGGGCCGTCAGGGGTTTGAGCGGTGAAGCGGTCAGCAGTGACCTGGCAGCCACTGCCTGCGAGTTGCTGCCGAATGTACTGGCGAAGGCGGGCGATGGCGGGGGAACCATCGGGGCGGGGGCCGAACGAGACGGCTTTGGCCGTGTGGGCCAGGGCTGCGGTGCCAGAGAAGGTTTTGGCGGGGGCGGTTGCGGCGAGAAAGCACGCCAGCAGGGCGGCAATAGAAGGGCGCGGCATAGATTGCAGCATGTATTCAGGATAAACCGTGCATCGTAATACAAACTTAACCGGCGCGAATCCAATGGGTTGGGCGGAAGTTTGGTATACCTTTATGGTAGGAGACCGTGAATTTGGGTACATTCGGGACAGGAGCAACGCTGCGACAGGAGAGGCTGGCACAAAGCCTGTCGCTCGAAGAGATCGCGCGGCAGACCCGGATTTCGCGAAAATTCCTGGAAGCCATTGAGGCGGAAACATTTGACCGGTTGCCGGGAACGGTGTTCACGCGGGGCTTTGTACGGCAGTATGCGGTGTGCCTGAAGATTGATCCCGAGCCCCTGCTGGAGCGTTTGCCGAAGGTGGCTCTGGAAACCGTGCAGCTGCCGGACCCGGCGTACTATGCGCGGCCACGACGGGAAATAGCCTGGCGGGGCGCGGCTGCGACGGGCGCGTGGATCGCACTGGCAGGTGTTGCGGTGGCCGGAGCATACTATTACGTTGAGCGACCGAAGCCGGCCCAGGCAGAACCAAAGGCGCGGGCGGCGTCCGTGGCCACTCCCGCAGTTCCGCAGAAAGCTGACGCAGCCGCGATCACTCCGGCCGCGCAGCCGGTTGCGCCCGCCGACAATCGTCCCGTCCAGGTTGTCCTGAAAGCACGCGAAGCGTCCTGGGTCAGTATAGTGGCAGACGGTAAGACTGCGTATACCGGGATTCTCCACCCGAATGATTCGCGGACTGTGCAGGC
>JBBQDH010000060.1:0-26047 GCA_038319515.1 Bryobacterales bacterium | reverse complement strand
GCGTAAAGTTGCAGACAATCACCAGATAATCTTTCGGATTCTCGCCACGGCGGACAAAGGAAATTACCGATTTTTCCACGTCTGAAAAGTCGATCCATTCGAAACCCTGGTGATTGAAGTCCACCTGATAGAGGGCGGGTTCGTCTTTATAAATCCGGTTCAGCTCCTTCATGTAGCTTTGCAGGTTCGCGTGCAGCGGCTGCTGCAGAATAGGCCAGGGCACGGACGTATGGTGGTTCCACTCCAGCGAATCGGCGATGTCGCAGCCCATGAATAGCAGTTTCTTGCCCGGATGCGCGAACATATACCCCAAAAAGGCGCGCACGTTGGCGAACTTCTGCCACTCGTCTCCCGGCATTTTCGAGAGCAGCGAGCGTTTGCCGTAAACAACTTCGTCATGCGAAATCGGCAGCACGAAGTTCTCAGTGAACGCATAAATCAGGCTGAAAGTGATCTGGTTGTGATAGCCCTTGCGATACAGGGGGTCCATGCTGAAGTAGTCGAACATGTCGTGCATCCAGCCCATGTTCCACTTCATGGTGAAGCCCAGACCGCCCGTGTAAAGCGGGCGGGAAACGCCCACGAACGAGGTCGATTCCTCCGCGATGGTCACCGCGCCTGGCACCTTGTGCACCAGTTCGTTGAACTTGCGGAGAAAATCAATGGCCTCGAGATTTTCGCGCCCGCCGTAGCGGTTCGGAATCCACGCGCCGGGTTCGCGACAGTAGTCCAGGTAAAGCATGGACGCCACTGCATCCACACGCAAACCGTCAATATGATAGTGCTCCAGCCAGAAAAGCGCGTTGGAAATCAGGAACTCCCGCACCTCATTGCGCCCGAAATTAAAGATGAGCGTGCCCCATTCCAGATGCTCGCCCTGCCGCGGATCGGCATGTTCATAAAGCGCGGTGCCATCGAAGCGGGCCAGACCGTGCGCGTCTTTCGGAAAGTGCCCGGGAACCCAATCCACCAGCACGCCGATTCCCTGGTTGTGACAGGTATCGACAAAATATTTGAAATCATCCGGGCTGCCGAAACGTGCCGTCGGGGCAAAATAGCCCGTCACCTGATAGCCCCACGATCCTGAATACGGATGTTCCATGATGGGCAGAAGTTCCACGTGGGTGTAACCCATGCGCTTCACATAGCCCACCAGCCGGGCCGCCAGATCCCGCCAGGAGAGCATCTCGCCGCCCGGCTTGTGCATCCAGGATTCCAGGTGAACCTCATAGATTGACATGGGCTGGTTTAGCGGATTCAACGCAGCCCGCTTGTCCAGCCAGTCGGTGTCATTCCACTCGTACCCGTCCAGCGCGGCAATCACGGAAGCCGATTTGGGCGGAAGTTCCGTCGCGAAGGCGAAGGGATCCGCCTTCATCTCCTGGTGGCCGAGCTCTTTTGAGCGAACCAGGTATTTGTACGATTGGCCAACTTTCGCGCCGGGAATGAAGATCTCCCAGCAGCCCGCGTTTCGCCGCCGCATCGGATGCCGACGCGTATCCCAGTCGTTAAAGTCCCCGGCGACTGCAACGAAGGAAGCGCCGGGAGCCCAGACCACGAACAGGACGCCCTGCACGCCTGCAAGGTCCAGCGGATGGGAGCCGAAGGATTTCCAGGCCTGGTAGAGCGTGCCTTGGGAATGCAGATGCAGATCAAAATCCGTGGTGATGGTGCCGAACCGGAAGGGGTCTTCCATCACCGAGACGACGCCCGCGAAATCCTCCACCTGGAGTTGGTAAACGTCAGGCTCAGTCTTCAGCTCCAGCACAAAGAGGCCGTCGTGGTGGACCTTTGCCATCGGCAGGGTAGCGCCATCGACGAGAACAGACGCGGTTCGCGCCTGCGGCAGAAACGCGCGGATCTCCCAACCGGGCTTCAGCAGGGCAGGCTTTGGCGCCCGCTTTGAAGTCTCCGTGACCGCCTCGCCGACCGGGTGCGGGCCCAGAACGCTGAAGGCGTCGTGGTGATACCCGCCAATGATTGCTTCCATTTCTGCAACGTTCATGAGAACTTCGATTATATGGCGCTGACCGAGCTTCACCTGCACCTCGAAGGAACTGTCGACCGGGAAACCGTACTTTTGCTGGACCCGAAGCTTTCCAGGGAGGAAGTCGACCGGGTCTGGGGCTTCACAGACTTCATTGGATTTCTGGACTGTTTTAAGTTCGTGGCACAGCGTCTGCGTGGCCCGGATGACTACGCGCTGATCACCCGACAGATGATCGCCGCGCTGGAGCGCCAGGGCGTGGGCTATGCGGAAGTAACGCTCGCCGCCGGCGTGATCCTTTGGCGAGGATTTGAGTTTGATGCCGTCTGGCGCGCCATCCGGGAGGCCCAATTGGGTTCGAACGTGCAAATTCACTGGAATCTCGACGCAATCCGGCAGTTTGGCCCGGACCACGTGATGGAAGTGGCGCAGTTGGCGTCCAAATACGTCGACGACGGGGCAATTTCATTTGGAATTGGCGGGGATGAACTGCGCGGCGCCGCCCTTCTGTTCCGTGACGCGTATCAGTACGCCAAAGATGCCGGGCTCCGCCTGACTGCCCATGCCGGGGAGACCGACGGCCCGGACTCCATCCGCGGCGCGCTCAGCATCGGGGCAGAACGGATTGGTCACGGCATTCGTGCGGCGGACTCGCCCGACCTGATGCGACAGCTCCGGGACGAGCAAATCCCGCTCGAAGTCTGTATCTCCAGCAATGTCAGAACCGGCGCGGTCGCCTCGCTGCAGGCCCATCCGGTTCGGGTGTTGTTCGATGCCGGTGTCCCCATCACGCTCAATACGGATGATCCAGGCATGTTCGAATCCAACCTCGCCAACGAATTCCGCATCGCCAGGGAAGTCTTCGGATTTTCTGAGTCCGAACTGGCAGTGGTTCGGGGTAACGCCGATAAGTTCCGCTTCAGACCCGCGATTTTACACTCCGGAGTTTGAAACCCCGCCAGCCACACTTTTGGCAGCACCACGGCAGCAGGATCAGGCCCAGCAGCCTCTCAGGCAGATTGCGGCGGCGCGACCGCATCAACTGTGGGGAGCCACAGTCCGCGCAGACCGGTATGAACATCGTCAGCATGATTTCCTCAGCGATCCCACCAGGGCGATAGCATACCGGAGTATAGCGAACGTACACTCGGCGCTAAAATGTGGCAATTGACTCAAGAATGCCGGTAGAAACCACGATAACCAGACTTGCCCGACCGGTTTGGCTGGCCTGTACAGCCGTTTTGCTGCTGGTGCTGCTCACCTACTCGAATCATTTCGAAAATTCTTTTCACTTCGACGACAGCCACAGCGTCACCGAAAACCCCTGGATACGGGACATCCACAACATACCCCGGTTCTTCGTGGACGGAAACACCTTCAGCACGCTGCCTCCTAACCGTTCCTACAGACCGCTGGTGACCGCGTCCCTGGCTCTCGATTACTGGCTTGGCAACGGCCTGCAGCCGCTGTGGTTCCACATCGACGCTTTCTTCTGGTTCGTCGTCCAACTCGCGCTGATGTTCGTCTTCTTCCGCCATTTCGTGAACGACTGGGTGGCGCTTTTTGCGACGGCCGTATACGGATTACACCCGGTTTCAGCGGAAACCGTGAACTATGTCATCCAGCGGGCAGACCTGTATGCGGCACTCGGCGTGGTTGCCGGGTTCGCCGTCTACGTGCAGGCACCGGATCTGAGAAAGTACGGAATCTACCTGCTTCCGGTCATGGTCGGCATGCTGGGCAAAGTGACAGCTTCCGTCTTCCCCGCCCTGCTGTTCCTCTTTATCTGGCTGTTTGAAGAAGAGAACATCATGGGGGCTGCGAAGAAAAGCATCCCGGCATTCGTAGTGATAGGCGCTACTGCGGTCTTCTGCCTGAAGATGAATCCCGTTACCTTCGTCGGGGGCGCGAGCAACGCCTGGGGGTACCGAATCAGCCAGCCTGCCGTGCTGCTCAATTACTTCCGACGCTACTTTCTGCCCATTGACCTGAGCGCGGATACAGACCGTCTACCCTCCGCCAGTATCCTGGAGCCCGACGTTCTGGCGGGGATTCTCTTCCTCGCCGTTGCAGGGCTGGTCATCTGGTGGGCAACACGGACCCGCGAACGCCGCCCGATTGCCTTCGGTCTTGCCTGGTTCCTCATTGCATCTGTCCCGACCTCGGTCATCGCTCTTGCCGAAGTCGAAAACGACCACCGTCTGTATTTCCCCTTCGTCGGGCTCACCCTCGCGGCAGCTTCGGCAGGCTGGCTGATAATGCAGAAGCAGCGGGTTCCGGCCTACCTGACGGCAGCGGGCTGTTCGCTCACGCTGGTGGCCTTCGCCTGGGGTGCGCACGAACGAAACAAAGTCTGGTACTCCGAAGAAACCCTCTGGAAAGATGTCACCATAAAGAGCCCGAAGAATGGCCGGGGCCTGATGAACTACGGTCTCACCCGCATGACAAAAGGCGATTATCCTGGCGCGCTCGATTCCTTTCAAAAAGCGCTCGTCTACAACCCGAACTACTACATTCTGGAAATCAATCTGGGGATCGCATACGGTGCGACCAATCAGCCGGTTGAAGCGGAGAAGCACTTCTCACGGGCGATAGAACTGTCGCCGCAGAATGCCGGTCCGCACTACTTCTATGGCCGCTGGCTGAGCGAACAGCGCCGGACCCCGGAAGCAATTCCTCAACTGGAAACCGCCATCGCGCTGAATCCGGATTACGTCACGGCACGTTATCTGGCGATGCAGCTTTACGCGGATCAGGGCAACGCCGGCAAACTGCGCACTTTGGCCGAACAAACACTCGCGCGGTTTCCGTCCGATGCGGCGGCAAAATCCTGGTTGGCCCGCTCCGCCGGTGTAAAGCCAGGCACTATGACCGCCGAGGACTACCTGAACACGTCGCTGGGCCTGTACCGGGTCGGGAAGTTCCAGGAGTGCATCGCCGCCGCCGAACAGGCGCTGAAACTAAAACCGGATTTCGCGGCGGCATGGAACAACATTGCCGCCGCCTATAATTCCATGTCGAAGTGGGATGAAGGGATCGCGGCAGCGGATCAGGCGATCAGGATCATGCCGGACTACCAGTTGGCGAAAAACAACCGTACCTGGTCTATTGAACAAAAGGCACTGGGGGAAAAAGCCAAACAGAGGCGCTGACTCATCTCGTCCATCGCTCGTAGAAAATATCCAACAAAACCTTGAAGAGACCGGAGAGCTTCTGTCCCTTTTCCAGCGAATATTCTGTGTAGGAAATCCGCACCGGAGCCTCCGCAAACCGCAGTCCCAGCCGGTGGATCTGCTCCAGCAGTTCTGAAGCGTGGGCCATGCGGGGCTGCGTAATCCGAATCCTGCCCGCCGCCGAGCGCGTGAACAGCCGCAGACCATTGTGCGTGTCAGTCAGTTTGAGCCCTGCCTGAAAACGAGTGAAGACCACCGCCGCCCGCAGCACCAGTTTTCGCATGGGGGGGATGGATTCGACAGTGCCCAGCCAGCGCGAACCCAGCACAACTTCCGCACCGGTCTCAGCCATCACGCGTGCCATGGTTTCCAGCGCCTCTGGAGAATGCTGCCCATCGGCGTCGAAGGTGAAAACGTACCCGGCTCCCTGGAGCAGTGCGAAGTCTATTCCGGTCTGCAGCGCGGCACCCTGCCCCAGATTTACAGCATGCGTCAACACCACTGCACCACCCGCCAAAGCTTCCGCCCCGGTGGCGTCGCCGGAACCGTCATCCACCAGAACGATTCTGGGGCAGACTGTGCGAAGCCGCTCCACCACGCCTCGCACCACCTTCTCTTCGCGCCAGGCTGGAATCACGATCCATGCGCGACCCAGAATATCGCTGGTCATTTCGGGCCCGGCGGCGGCGGATGAGAGGGGTTTTGAATCGCGATGCGGCGAACAATTTCCGTCAGCATGCGCTCGGTTTCTTTAAACCGAAAATAGAAGTTCGCGGCGATCAGAACGCCGCAGAGAACCGCGAAATAGAGCAGCAAATCCGCCCCGCGGCCCACGTTTACCAGCGCCGCCAACTGCATCGTCAAATCGCGAAATGCCACGCCGACCGCGGCCGCGCCAAAAAACAGCACGACGAAGACGAACTGGAGGCGTGACAACTGCTTCCGGCTGCCAATGTAGGCCAGAATCAGGGCAAGCCCGAGTATGAGAATCGGTACAATCATGGCGGACAGATGTCAGAAAACAGGTTATCACCAGATCGGCGGGACGGACCCGCGGCACTCTGAAGATGTCCCATGCTAATCTTTGCTGGTGGCATCAGAGGTACCTGTCAAACCAGCCTTTCGCGCAGGGCCAATTCAGTCCGACCTGAGGTCGCTTCAGAGCGGCTACAGACTTTGGTATTGGTGTGCACTGTCGGCCCTGATCTTACTGGGGGCGCTGCTGCGGTCATCGCATATGACCGACGTGACGACACGCAGCCCCGATGAATATACCTACACGCACTTTGCCTCCGTCTTGACCGACCAGGGACCGGCTGCATTCCCCGGGGAATTCAAAATCTACAATGCGGACCCCCGGTTCTGGGACCACCCGTCCCCGGCAAGGTTTGGCCACGTAGTTCTGATCGCGGGGTTAATGCGGATCACCGGAACCAGAAACGCCCGGTCGGGAGCAGCGGTTTCCTGGTTCTTCAGCGGGCTCTCCCTCCTGCTGGTCGCATGGCTTTCGCTTCGCTTCTTTAACCGTTGGGTAGCGGTTCTTTCGGTCACATTTCTGTCATTCTCTTTTGTAGAACTTGCGGTATCCCGGCGGGCATGGCAGGATGCGACCATCGGATTCGCAGGGCTCCTGCTGGTCTGTCTGACCTGTGCCATTGCGGCCTCGCCTAAACGACGGGTTCTTCACATCGCTTTTTTCGCCACCGGCACCTGGAGTCTTCTGATTAAAGAGAGCGGTTGGGTTTCTCTGGGGATCTGCATTCTCTGGCTCGCCGGCGTGGCGATTTTCCAGGAGCGGTCGTGGCAGCTGGTGAAGGTTCTCCTCATCGGCGGGCTTGCTTCAGTCGCAGTTTACTTTGCTGTCCTCTCGGCCCTTGCAGGCGGACCGGAACCTGTCGTCATGGCTCAGATCCACCTTCTGCGGGGCGCAGCCAACAGCCCCTACGGGGTGAACTATGACGGCCCGTGGTACCAGATGGCATACCTGCTGTGGCTGATCGGGCCTCTCACCGCCATGGCGGCACTCGTCGGGCTTTTGACGGTTGTCGGCGTCCGCCGGGACTCGGTCCGGGCGGGACTGGGGATTCGCGACTGGCGCGCCGCTCAGCTTTCTGCACTGGTGCTGTTCCTGTTTATCGCAATCACCAGTCTGGGAGTCCATCTGCAGTGCCTTCGGCTGCTCAGCCCCTCCGACGGCCCCTACTGCATCCTGGCTGCGTTTGGAGTCTGGTCGGTTTTTTCGTTTGCGCAATCGGCGTCGCCCAACCTTGGAAGGATTGTTTTCCCGGTTCTTGCAATCGCTCTGATCGCCGAATTTACAGTCGAATACCGCACTTTCAATGAGGTGGTGATCAAATCGGGGATGGAGGATCTGGCTGCGGTCGGGCTTCGCAGAGTGATGGGACTTTAGGACAGCTCCAGGCACAGTCTTCCTGGTTGCCCGGGAACCCGCTTGTGGGCCTCCGCAGACGTTTCATCGTGAAATCCACGCGCCGAATCCGGCCCCCGCTCAAGTGGTAATCTGGACTCAAATGACCAGTTCCGGCAGCCAACTGCGGGTCTTTCTCCTCGCGACTTTGTCCGCCTTCGGACTCCTCAGTTGTGGCTTCTTCAACGACCCCAAAGAACCGTCCAATCAGGGGCAAAATCCGAAACCGGCAGGCCTGCCAGCCAACCCCGGTTCGCTGACACCCAGCCAATGGCTCGATCTTTCTCTGGTTTCCTTCCGCCAGTCCCGATTCATGGAATCTGCGTTCTCCGCCCAGACTGCCATCAATCTCAAACCGGACTATATCGAAGCCTGGAATAATCTCGGGGCGGCATATTCCGGGCTGCATCTTTGGGACCAGGCGATCATGGCAGAACAGAACGCCCTGAAGCTGAAGCCCGACTACGAGTTGGCGAGGAACAACCTCGCGTGGGCGGTAGCGCAGAAGCGCCTGGGAATCCAGTGAACAGCTTTTCTTTTGTCTGGATTCGGGAACTCTGATTCTCCCTGACACTGGCACCCACAATACTTGCCAAGTTCAAAATCGACCATCCGGACCAGCGACACTCGCCACACTTCGGGACTGGCAGGCCGCCCAAATGCAAACGTCATGGCCGGGATGTTCATGCTGATCGCCAAGTTCTGCCACCAGCTTTGCAGGAACTACGGCTGATCAGCCCGGCGGAACGCGCCTATTGCCTGTTCACGGGCTTCGGTGTCTGGTCACTGAACTACCCCAACTTCACCGAAGTCGTGGTCAAATCCGGCATGGAAAACCTGGCCGTGAAGGGCATTCGCGACGTTATGGGGCGCTAACTGCCCGTGCGTCCGCTTCGTCAATGCCACGCGCCACAATCTGTGCGATGTCCAGCAGCTTAGGCGGTTCATTCGAAACGGTCTTCAGCGCATCCCGGAACATGGAGGCGCAGAACGGGCATCCCGTAGCCACCGTGCTCGCGCCTGTGGCCACCAGTTCCTCTGCCCGGGCGATATTGATCCGCTTGCCCTTTTCCTCGCCCAGGAACATCTGGCCGCCGCCCGCGCCGCAGCAGAATGACTTCTCACGGTTGCGCGGCGCTTCGAGAAGCTCCACAGCCCGGCTCAGAACCTCACGCGGCTCTTCATATACGCCGCGATACCGGCCCAGATAGCAGGGGTCGTGATAAACGACCTGCTCCTTCTGATCTTCCTTCGCCATCGGCAACCGCATGCGGTGACGCGCCAACAGCTCGGAATGGTGTTCAATTTCAACTGTCTTCCCTGCTTCGCGCCAGTCCGTACTCATCGTCCGCACACAGTGCGGGCAAATGCTGAGGAATTTCGTTGCCATGCTGGTGGCGATATTATCCAGATTCTCTTCGGCCAGGGTCGTGAACAGCAAATCGTTGCCCAGCCGGCGGGCGGGGTCACCGTTGCACTTCTCTTTGCGCAGCACTCCAAACGTAATGTCCAGGTACCGCAGAATCTTCACCAGCGCCAGAATGGTCTCGCGACCCGCCGGGTCATAAGCGCCCATGCAGCCCAGCCACAGGCAGTATTCCTGCGTGCCGTCATAGTAAGGCAAACCGCTCTTCTCGATAAACTTCCCGCGCTCACTGCTCGCCATGCCCAGCGAATTTCCGTTACGCTCCATGGCGAGGAACAGCTTGGTGCCGTAGGAATCTTCCCAGGTGCCCGTATTCACTGCCCCGCGACGGAGCCCGACAATCATGGGCAAATGCTGAATACCCACCGGGCACTGGAATTCGCAGGCACCGCAGGTGGTGCACTGAAACACAGACTCTTCCGATAAATGAGCGCCCAGCAGCGGAACTTCCGAAGCCGGGCCCTCTGTATTCAGATAAGTCCGCAGACCCAGAATCAGCTCTTTCGGGTTCAGTGATTTGCCCGTATTGTAGGCCGGACAGTGTTCTGCGCATCGGCCGCATTCCACACAGGAAAAGGCCTGCAGTGCGCTGATCTGCGTCACATCTTTGCCGCTGACCAGACCAAAATCCTCGTCGCCATCGAGCTTCGGGATAGCGCTGAAACCTTCGTGCTTCAGGATGATGGTGGCGGGGCTCAGCACAAGGTGCAAATGCTTGGTATGAGGCACCAGCGGCAGGAAGATGAGAAGAGCAAGGGTATGCACCCACCAGATCAGGTGGCCCGCCAGAGTTGTTTCCGGCTCCGCCAGCGCCGCAAGATAAGTCAGCATCAGGGTGAGAATCAACCCGGCGATGATGCCGGATTCCGGCACCGTTTTCCCCAGCCAGATCGGTCGCAGCACAAACCGACGGAACGTTAAGTACGAAATCGAACAGGCGACCAGCAGCGCGAAAATGGCGACAAAGCCGTAGTAAGCGTGTCCAAAAGTACTCTCCCGAGAGAACAGCGGAAACCCAAATCCCAGCGCCAGGTGATTCAGGGTAATCAGTCCAAACGCAAGGAATCCCCAGAACACGAAAGCATGCGCCGCACCGGCAATCGGGCGTTGAGCGATCACTTTCCCCTGAAAAAGCACTTCCCAGACGAAGTCTTTGAAGCGAGGCATCAGGTCGCCCAGGGTAAATCCCGCATCGGGTTTCGCTGCCAGCACAATTCGCAGGACGCGCCGGAACCGTATCCAAAATCCGGCGGCCGAGGCGCAAATCAGGAGGAGAAGCAGTATTTTTTCGGGCAGAGAAGCGAAGGCCATAAAGCTCTACTGTGAATTTAACATTCCCAAACCTTTACCCAGCCAGGCCTTGGCCGCCGTATAATGAAAACAATTTACACCTGTTTGGGTTTAAGGGTGATGTCGCAATAAAAATTTTCGTCAGGAGAGAATCATTTGGTCCGATTAACGATGTCCCCGAAACTCGCAGTTATGGCCGCGGCAATCGTTGCCATGGTGAACGCAACGCCCGCGCGGGCAGCACTACCCGTCGTCAAAGTCTCCACCACGGCATTGAACTTTGCCAGCACAAATCCTTCGATGACGCTGACCCAGACCGTCACTGTCACTTCCGACCAGCCGGTGCAACTTGGCGCTTATAACGTGAGTTACACAAGTCCGGGCAACTGGCTGACCGTTTTCCCGCCGAACTTTAACCCACCGCAGACGACACCCGTCACGTTCACGCTCTACGTCACACCCGGCTCCCTTCCCGCAGGTATTTACGCAGCTCAGGTCGCCTTCTCCACCACAGTTCCTATTGACACGGTGAATTCGGCCACTTCGTTCGGCGTCTTCCTGACTGTCGGCAGCGGCGGCGGCGGAACGACCAGCCAGACAGTGACCGTGGCCCCTACCAGCCTAACCTTTAACTTCGTACCCGGTGGAAACGTCCCGGCAGCCCAGGCTGTGACGGTTTCGACCAGTGACAGCTCAGCTGTCAACATTTCTGCCCAAACGAACGACGGGGCCAAGTGGTTGCTGTTCACACCGGCCAATTTGACTACACCAGGCACCCTGAACGTTTCAGTCAACCCCGCTTCTCTGACGGGTGGCACCTACACAGGAACCGTGACCGTCACGGCATCAAACAACGTCACCCAAATCCCTGTCACGCTGTTCGTCGGGAGCGCCGGGCTGACTGTGGATCCGGGCAGTATCAGCATCAGCGCACCACAAAACTATGGGTTGTCGGCCTATCAGCCGATCAAAATCACTGCAGGCGCGGCCATTCCCATTCAGATCAACGCCGCCACCGCGGATGGCAACTGGCTGCAGGTAGATCAGAATTCCGCCACCACCCCAGCCACGGTCAACGTGCGCGCCAATAACTCTGGTCTCGCCCAAGGTACCTATCAAGGCAGTATCAGCGTGCAGTCCGGACCCAGCAATGTGGCTTCCGTTCCGGTCACGCTGACCGTCGGGGCTCCTGCCGTCCTCAGCTTGTCTCCGTCAAACCTGACCTTTAACTACCAGATGGCCGACCCCTCTCCCACAACACAGTCGGTCCGGATCGGATCGCTCAATTCCTCGGTTCAGACTTTTACGGTTGCGGCCACCACCACGGATGGCGGCAAATGGCTCATCGCGGGCGCTTCCCCCAGTTCCACCCCGGGAGCTGTCAACGTTGGCGTCAATACCGACGGACTTGCTGTGGGAACCTACACCGGTGTCATCAACGTCCTGGCCGGCATCGTGAATGCCAGCCCGCAACCAATCGTGGTCACGCTGATCATCAGGTCGGCACCGCTGCCTACCGTTCAGAGCGTCACCAGCGCAGCCAGCTACGCTCCAGGAACCGTGGCTCCCGGCGAAATCGTGACCATCTTCGGCGCAAATATCGGGCCGAAATCACTCGCGCTGCCGCCGAACGGCACTGTTCCCACCACTCTCTCCACAACCAGCGTCACTTTCGACGGCATTCCCGCCCCGATTTACTACGCCTCCTCCACACAAACCAGTGTGCAGGTGCCCTACGGCATCGCGCAGGGGCAGACAGTGATTCGGGTAACCTACAACACGGCAGCGTCGGTCGCTACGACATTGAAGAGTCAACTGGCATTACCCGGACTGTTCACAGCAAACTCCAGCGGCACAGGACAGGCTGCGGCTCTCAATGGCGATCTTTCGTTCAACTCTGCGGCCAATCCGGCAACCCGTGGGCAGGCGCTGGTTCTCTATGGCACTGGTGAGGGCCAGACATCCCCGCCGAGCGTGGAAGGCGTCAAAGTTCCGACCGTACTTCCGCTGCCGCAAACTCCGCTCTCCGTCACTGCGACCGTCGGTGGCCAGAGCGCGATCGTGCAGTACGCGGGCGAAACGCCGGGCTTGCTGTCCGGTCTGTTCCAGATCAATGTGGTTATCCCGAACGGCGCTCCGGTCGGCCCGGCCGTTCCGGTCCAGGTCACCGTGAATGGTCAGCCCAGTCAGGCAAATGTGACAGTCGCGATCCAGTAATCGCAATCCGGGCAAAAGCTCCTCCAAAACGACAGGAGCTTACAGGTACGCAAATCAACGTGGAACCGGCGGTCTTTGCCGCCGGTTCAGATTTCTTTTGTGATAACCGCCGACGCAGTCCATGAGTACGTCCCGCCGTTTGAGCAGCAAGGTCTTCACCCATACCCCGTTTCCACTGCTTCCAAATCGCACACCGAGGTCTGCGCCGGAACCACTTCTCAAGACCGTCCAGCACTGCAGACGTTTCACACTTCCCGAAATAGCCGATCCAGCCTCGAAGATTCCGGGTAAGTTCCTCGGCCATCCGTTCCGTACTTGCTCCTCTTATCCACCGCTTTGGCAGTTTTCTCGCCTCTATCAACCGTTTGCCCTGCCATCCCTTCAACCTTGACCAGAAACGCAGCACCATGGCTGAACTTTTGCCCGCATAAGTCTGGCACCATGCTTCGGGTCTGGTCTGGACTTCGTTGTCGCTTGCCAACTCGTCCGGCACCGTATGACTCAGATCCGGTTCTTGTACATCGGCTCGCACGTTTGCTCCACGCTTCTTTCAGACCCCGCCCCGCGACGACGCCCTTGCGCTTCGCTATTGACTTCACCTCCATCAGGTTGTCAACAGGACTTTCACCTTCGAGCTTTCACATGCCCGGCACAAAAAAAAGAAAGGGCGGCTTCTCGCGAAGCCGCCCTTTCATCTTGCAACTGATTACAAAAAAACGGCTTGCGGTTTAGAATGTCATGCGCGCGCCCAACTGCAGACCGCGCCCACCACCCGCGCCCGTAATCACGCCAAAGGTGTTCTTCGAAGGATCCGCGTTGTAATTGTTTACGCCGGTATTCGGATTGTTGAACTGCGGCGTGTTGGTCACGCTAAAGGCCTCACCGCGAATTTCCAGCTTGAAACGTTCCCGGAAAGAGAACACTTTGAACAGCGAGGCATCCAGATTGTAAAAGCCGGGGCCACTCAGGATGTTGCGACCAGTGTTACCGAATACACCCGCCGCCGTGGGCTGCGTGAAGGCGGTCGGATCGAACCAGGGATTTCCGATGTTTATCCCGTGCAGAATCGAAACCTGCTTCACCTGATCCGCCGTCTGGTTGTTGCCGGGCGTATTCAGCGAAGTGCCGTTGGCACCGATCGTGAGCGGGGTTCCGGTCATCAGCGTCAAAATGCCGTTGAATTTCCAGCCCCCCAGAATCTGCGAAACCGGACCGGAGGACAGGAACCGCTTGCGGGGTCCGAATGGCAGATCGTAAACATAACTCTGCACAAACGTATGCTTCCGGTCAAAATCGTTACGAGCATAGTTGCGCTGCTGATTGATGTACCAGTTCTGACCCAGACCACCGTCATCGCCCGACTGGTAACCCATGCCTTTGGCCCATGTATAGGCAGTCGTGATCGAGAGACCGGCAGCAAAGCGCCGATCCAGCTTCACCTGCAGGGAGTTGTAGTGAGTGGAATAACCGGCAAACAGCAGGCTGTTGGACGCCGTGCGACCCAAGGCAGCCTGTGGCAATCCGGCATTCCCGAGATTAGTTCCTTTCGTCGTCGCGTTCAGGTTGTAGTTCACCACCGAGTCCACACCATGGCTGCCTACATAGGCCATATCGAGTGTGAAGTGCATCGGCAGCGCCCGCTGCACGGAAAGGTTCCAGGTTTCCACATAGGGGTTCCTGAACTTCTTATTGACCGTGAAATAGGCCGTGTTCGGATCGGGATTTGCGATGATTCCATTTTGGGGAATCGTCGCCAGAATCGGAGTCGGGAAACCATTTTGGAACGAAGCAACTGAGCCGTTTGGCAGAAGCGCCGGTCCATAACTCGCCACCGCCGGGTTATAGACGTTGTTCTGGCGTACAGGGTAGTTATAGGCGTAGTTATTGTCAGGGAACGGCGTATAGCTGATGCCGAAGCCGGCCCGGATCACGGTTTTTTCGTCCACGCGATAAGCCGCGCCCAGCCGGGGCGCAAAGTTTTTGAAACGCTTCTCCAGCCCGAGGTCGCGCGGGTTCCCGCCTACTCCGGCAATCACCAGCGTATTGTTCAGGTTGTTGTAGTTCGAAAAGCCACCATCGAAGCGCGGCGTCGCGGGTGCATAGTATTCCCAGCGCAGACCGATATCCACCGTCAGCTTTGGTGAAACCTGCCATTTGTCGTTCGCGAAGGCGAAGAATTCCGATTGGCGATAGGCCGGGAAATAGCCACCTAAATCACGTCCTGCCGAAGAGGGCAGATCCAGCAGGAATCCCGCAAAGTTATTGTTGTAGCTGGTTGTGGATGCGCTGCCGATCGCCGACTTCTGGGCCGTTTGGCCGGAACCGAAGTTGTAGATCCCGCGGGGGCTTTGTGTTTGCAACTGCAGAAGATCGTCGCGCACCCGGCGCAGATCAACGCCGAACTTGATGGTGTGGTTGCCCAGAATTTTAGTCCAGGAGTTGACCACATCGATATTCGCTTCCGCACGGACCCAGGGAAGACTCGCCGAGTAGCCGACCAGCGGACTGGTATAGAACGCGCCGATATTGATACTGACCAGACCGCTCGAAAGCGGATCGATGTTGATGCCGGGGATGCCCAGCGCTTCCGAAGCCTTGCTGCCAAAATCGGTCTGCCTCGCGACGTTATTGTAGTGCGCGACGCCCACACGGAGTTCGGAGAACAGCGTGGCGGAGAAGACGCGCGTGTAGTTCAGACCCGCTGAATAGGTCTTCTGGACGCCTGTACCCTGAAAGGCACCACCGGCGTTGCCACCTGCCAGACCGAACGCGGGAGCCTGGAAAACCACCGGGCGCTGGAAGCTCAAGCGGCCCGTCAGACGATCCTTGTCGGTGATGACCCAGTCCATCTTCGCATCAAACTGGTGGGTGTCTTTAGAATTTGGCAACAGACCAAACCAGTTATTCGTGCCGCTCGTGCTGGCCACGTTCGGGGCCGGCACCAGGTTCAGGATCTTCGTCGAAATAGAATTGATGCGGTTCGCGGGAATAATGTTCCCGGGGAACGCCGTGCGGCCCGTACCATCCGCGTTACCGGTCAAAGGATCGTAGATCACCGTGTTCGAACCACTCAGATCGCCGCTGCGCTGCACAGCCGTCGGAATGTTAAACAGGTTCGAACTGGCCTGATGGTCCGTTGTCCGCAGATAGTCACCAAAGTAGAACAATTTATTCTTTTTGACAGGTCCGCCGATATTGCCGCCGTAGTAGTTATAGGCGCGGTGGCCGAGGGAAACATCGAAGTAGTTGCGGGCGTTCAATGCGCTGTTCTGAACAAACTCATAGGCACCGCCGTGAATATTATTCGAACCCGACTTCAGCAACACGTTCGTCACCGCACCCGTCGCGCGCCCTAATTCGGCGTCGAAGTTCGACGTGGAAACGTCCACCGTCTGAATTGCTTCCACAGGCACAATCAGAATTTGTAACAGCCCCGTGCGCTCGTTGTCGTCAATCCCCTCAATCTGATAGTTGTTGCCCATGCGCATCTGCCCGTTCACCTGCGTCTGCAAAGAGCTGGACGCGTTGAAGAACTGCGAATGCTGAAACGAAGCCCGCGTTGTGCCCGGCACCAGGTTGAGCAGGTTTTGATAATTGCGGTTGGTGCCCAGCGGCAGGTTCTCGGTCTGCACCGTGTCGATCTTCCGACCCGTATCGGCGCGATCCGTCTGCAGCGGCGGCGGCGCGTCGGTTACTTCGATGGATTCACTGATATTGCCCGGCTGCAACTGCATGTCCACGCGGGCAGAAGTATTCACTTCCGCGTTCACCGCCGATTGGATGGCGCGTTTGAAGCCCGGCGCTTCGGCAGAAACCGAATACAAACCGGGCGTAATGTTGGGAAACGTAAAGTTTCCGCTTTCATTGCTTTGGGCGGTGCGCACGCTGTTGGTGGCGGTTTCTGTAGCCGTCACTTTCGCATTTACAACTACCGCTCCGGAGGAATCGGATACTGTTCCGAGAATCGTTGAATTGACTGCCTGGCCGTACATGGACGCAGCAGTAAGCATGGCGAGCGCACACGTGGCGCTCAGACGTGAATATTTCATGAAGTTTTAGGAAACCGCCCCTTGCCCGCGACGGTATCGCAGTACCCTACCTAAAGTCAAGTTTGATGGCCCCGGGCCCTGGCAAAGACCACCGGTGCCACAGTCGTGCCGCCGATTTTGTCACGGGCCTGTCCGGGCTTTCGACCCTGCAGTTCTTTGCGGTAGCACCGAGTCCCGGCAGGGATGCCGATTGCCCGGTAGCCTCAAGTGTCGGGACATCGCGACGGGCTTGATGGGTGGCCTTTCTGAGCGAGCATGTCCACTCCGGCGACGTGGCGGTATTCCAGACCGAACGCCTCAATGGCCTTTGTAATAACCGGGAGATCTTTAGCCGCGCGGCGATATCGGCGCGCCGGCACCTACGCCGTAGCTGCCCGGTCAGCCTCTTCGTGCCGCACCAGCAACCGGTACCCCGGATCCAGTTCCTGATGCCACACAAGGATCTCGTGAATGTTGTAAGGATGCGTGGGTTGTCCGGTAACACTGTTATGAACCACCTGGAACAAATGATCAAACCCCTGTGCGTCGTCGATATCCATGTCGACACTCCACTCGTTTTCACTTCGGGAAAACGTCAATTGCAGATTCCCGTAATTGTCCAAAGTCTTGAAGCTGTCGACCGCAGTGAATCCTGCAGGCGGCTGGTGCAACGAGTCAGGCACCGGATGAAAAAGTCCGCCCGTGACGGCGGTATGCACCTCGCCATGGAGCGCCGGATCCACCCGCGCGAACAGCCGGTCTCCTCGCTGCTCGGTAATCTGCCTGATGTAAGAGAGGACAGGCCGTTCGGAAAGAAGCCGCGTGTGTGCCGCCTTGGTCACAAGATTAAGAAAGCCCGCTTTCCGCAAATCGTCTAAGCCCTCGTAGAGGGCCACACCCGTCTTACCACCGACCGTGCCGGCGTTCAGCAGGCGTTGCGCGTCGGCATCAATCACGCCGAACGATGGAAACATGACACTCACCACGCGGTCCTTGTTCACCGGCAAAGTGACCACCAGCTTCAGCGGATCGGAGGGTGGAATCATGATGAACTGACTCACGGGAATGCGGGAAGGCGCATCCACCTCCAGGCGGTAGCGGCCCTCCGGTGACTGAAACAATTCCTTGATGATGATCGTTTTGGCAGGTTTCAACCCGCGAAACGACGGGTCATGTGAGAGTGTCTGGTGCCGCAGGAAGACGTCGATCTGCTCGCCCACCGGATTACCGTAAACGTCCACCACATTCAGGTTCAATACTCCATCTGGCATAAAAATACGACTCCTCTCTCTATTTTATCTGTTTTAGATTACCTGCATTGAGTTGGATAGCGGGAATTACCCGGAAAGCCCGCCCGGTATGTTTTGTTTACCATTTTTGCCGCCTTCAGGACTATACTGCCGGGCGTGCCGACACAAGCGGTGCGCCTAAACCGATGGAGAGCACGGAGCGCTTCAATACACTCGATGTGCTGCGGGAAATCGCGCTGTTCTCGTGCACCTTCGGCATTGGCGTGGCGGTACAGGCGGAGCGTTCACAGGCACGTGGCCGGGTGGCCGAAAGCTTTCTTGCCCGCCGCTTCCTTGTGCTGCTGGCAGTCGCCGCAGCGGGGCGGATGGCATTAACAAACTATTTGAGCCAGACCATCGCCTTTACCGCTATATTCCAATGGTTTGGCGCTTTCGGAAAACTCACGTCCGCCACCGCACGCCAGGCCCATGTTGTCGGGCGCGATCTTCTCCGTAAAGCGGTGGACGGCGTCGAACTTCGCAATTGTCTGCATGTAAGCGTCGTCATAGCCCTCTTGTGTGAGAGGGCCCTGTCCTGCATAGACGACCATGAACGAAACATCCACGTCACCCTCCCCCATCTTCGGCAGATTGAGCTGGGTCGTCAGGCGCATCTTGTAATTGCACTCAGGCGTGAAGTTGCTCACGTCAATGTCGTTATGGGTGTCCAGCTTGATCACGCGGTCGTGAATGCCTCTGGCCTTTGCAATCAGGGCGGCGTCATTTTGGGCGGGAGCCGTCGGCAGCAGAAACCCGAAGGATGCCGCTACGGCTGGAATTCGCAGGGTATTCATTGCGCTCTCCAGATGAAGTGGGAGACCGACACGGGTCGAACGCAAACGTGAACCCATTAGGGTAACAGCTACCGGTTCGGTTGCGGCGGATCACCCGGCTGTGGAACGCGTTTCCGCTTTGCATCCGGGTTATAACGAAAATAGATGGTCACGTTCACCACATGCGCTTCCGAATTGATCTCAGGCTCAGCCCGTGTCTCGCCCAGGTTATCGAACCAGCCCTCTTCTTTCACGCGCTTCAGAAAGTAATCCGGATACTCAGCCGCAAAAGGTTCCCCGGTCTTCAATGCCCAGGCTTTAGCCACGGCAGCAATGCCGTCCAGACCCAGACCCTTCACTTCCAGTTTCCCGAACATATACTGCACGCCGGGCACAGCCACGAAAAACGCATCCACCGTCTTTGTTTCGTCGTTGATATCGCGATCCACCGTGACATCGCCATCCAGGTAACCTTCATGCCGAAGGTCATCCTTGACCCGGATCGCCGCCTGCCGCAGCTGATCAAAATCCGCCACAGCTATTTTCGGAACTTTCGCCACCCGCAGGATGTGCTTGCTGTTGTCCTCCATGGCACCGCGCACAGTCACCGTACCCAGCTTGTATTGCGGCCCTTCTTCGAGCGGCACATGGACATCGATCCCTTTCACCTGCGCGGAAGGCGACGTAGTCAGTTTGCCGAACTTCACCCGCATATAGCCGTCCTTCTCATAAAACGGCTTGAGCTGATTCTCCAGCAGCAGACGGAAGTTTTCTTCCGTGTAAGGCTGGCCGAACGCAACCGCCGCAATGGCATTCTGCAGGTCGGTATCCCGGATCACTTTGTTCCCCTCAAAGCTCACCCGCGCGACATTCGGCAGCCCCGCCGCCGGCGCAAACTGCACTTCATACTTCTGCTCCGCCAACAGCACGACCTTGCCGCCCACCTTTACGGGCTGCCCTTTTGACGTGAGAAGCTCCTCGATACCCCGCGCGGTCCTTTCCAGCACCTGCTGCGTGCCGGGAATCCTGCCACTGAAGAGCGGATCATGCGTTTTCAGCCAGGCGGTCGCCTCCGCCACGGTCACCGGCAGCGCTTCAATCTTCAGCGGGTAGAGTGGCTGCATCTCCTGAATTTCAAAGGTGACGTTATAACCAGAGCCGGTTTCCGCAGCCTTGTTCTCCGCAGCCTTGTTCTCCGCAGCCTTGTAACGATACGCCACCGTTTCAAAATAACCGCTCGCCAGAAGCCGGTCGCGCGCGGCGTCGAAGATCGCCGTATCGCCTTTCGCACCCAGCTTCAGTCCGGAAGCGGCAGCCACACCCGACGCGGTCAGAATCCTGTTGCCCTCCACCGTAATCGAATCGACAGGGAATTCGCGGGTCTGAGAGTGAGCCAGACTCGCTAAAAGCAGCAAAACGAACAACATCAGGCGCGCCATTCCCTTCATAGTAACGAAAGACGCGCTGTGTAGAATGGAGTTACGTGACTTACGACCTGATTGTGATTGGCAGCGGCCCTGGTGGCTACTCGGCGGCAGTGCGGGCCGGCCAATATGGCCTCAAGACCGCTCTTATTGAAAAAGATACAAGACTGGGCGGAACGTGCCTGCTGGTGGGTTGCATCCCCACCAAGGCGCTGCTCCACACAGCAGAGATGTGGAGCTTCGCGAACCACTCTTCGGATGTGGGCATTGGCATTGAATCGCCAACCCTGAATTTCCCGAAAGTGATCGACCACAAGAACAGCATCGTGAACAAACACTCCAGGGGCGTGGAGTTCCTGATGAAGAAGAATAAGGTCGAAGTCATCAAGGGTTTCGCCACCATCAAAGCCCCGGGCAAGGTGGAAGTTGTCACTGACAAGGGCACCCAGCTTCTCGAAACAAAGAACATTCTGATTGCCAGCGGTTCGGTGGCGCGCATGCTGCCGGGTCTGGAACCGGACCCCGAACAGATTCTCACGAACATCGAAATTCTCAACCTGCAGGCAGTGCCGAAATCGTTGGCGATCATCGGCGCGGGCGCCGTGGGCGTGGAGTTCGCGTCCATGTTTAAGCGCTTCGGCTGCGACGTCAGTGTGTTTGAAATGTTGCCGCGCATCGTTCCCGTGGAAGACGAAGAAGTCTCAAAGGAACTGGAACGCGTTTTCAAGAAGAGCAAGATCCGAGTCGAAACCGGTGCGAAGTGCAGTGACATCGTGAAGACGCCCACCAGCGTCAGGATGAAGGTCACGCTCGCGAACGGCAAAGTGGAAGACGTGGAAGCGGAGAAGCTGCTGGTAGCCGTTGGCCGCGCGCCGAACACCGCGAAGATTGGTCTCGAAAACACCAAAGTGGAAGTGGACCGTGGCTTCATTAAAGTGGATGCGTACCAGCGCACCGCCGAACCCGGTATCTATGCCATTGGCGATGTGGTGGCGGGCACTCCGCAGTTGGCGCACGTGGCGTCCGCGCAGGGCATGGTGGCCGTTGCCACCATGGCAGGCAAACCGACCACGCCGCTCAATCGCAACCGCATCCCCGGGGCAACTTATACAGAACCAGGCATCGGCAGCGTCGGCATGACCGAAGCGCAGGCAAAGGCCGCAGGCCACGACGTGAAAATCGGCAAGTTCCCGTTCGCAGGCAATAGCAAGGCGACCATCCTCGGCTCGCATGACGGGTTTGTGAAGGTTGTGGCCGACGGGAAATATGGTGAAATCCTGGGCGTCCACATCATCGGACCCCAGGCCTACGAACTCATTGCAGAAGCCGTAACAGCGATGGAAGCGGAAGCAACCGTCGAGACGATGATGCACACCATCCACGCGCATCCCACCATTTACGAGGCCGTGGGCGAAGCTTTCCAGAACGTCTACGGTTTGGCGATTAATGCCTGATCCGCGCCCGTGCGTCGTGCGCGATCTCGGCCGGATGGCTTATGGCGAGGCTTTGGCCATCCAGGAAGAGATCGCCAGGGGGCGAAAGGTTGGGGAGGGCGTGGACCATTTGCTGTTCGTGGAACACCCTCACGTCGTGACCATCGGCCGCAACGGGCACGAAGAAAACCTTCTCGTCACGCCCGCCGTACTGGCGCAAAAAGGCATCGAACTTCACGAGACCAACCGGGGCGGCGACGTGACCTATCACGGGCCAGGGCAGGTTGTGGCCTACCCGATCATGGACCTCCGCCTCTGGAAGCGTGACGTAGGCGCATTCGTTCGGTCCGTTGAGCAGGTTCTCATTGATACTCTGGAGGAGTTTGGAATCCTTGCGCGGCGAATCCCGAAACTGACCGGGGTTTGGGTTGGTGAAGAGGATCAGGCAGCCAAGATTGCGGCCATTGGCGTGCATTTGAGCCGCTGGGTTTCGACGCACGGCTGGGCTTTGAATGTGACCACGGACCTGCAGTATTTTCAGTACATCGTTCCGTGCGGATTGACGAAACCAGTCACATCGATGGCGAAGTTGGGCGTCCAGGCGGACGCACCGGAAGTGAAGCGAGCTCTGAGCCGCCACTTCGGACGAATTTTTGATTTTCAATTAACGGGAGAATTTGCGCAATGACAGACGTCGTGATGCCCCAGATGGGCGAAAGCATCGTCGAAGGAACGCTGACCAAATGGCTGAAAAAAGCCGGAGATACGGTCGAACGCGACGAACCTTTGTTTGAAATTTCGACCGATAAGGTTGACACTGAAATTCCCTCTCCCGCTTCCGGCGTTCTTGCTGAAGTGCTGGTGAACGAAGGACAGACCGTTGGCGTGAACGTCGTGGTTGCCCGCATTGGCGAGGCTGGCGGCGCGGCAGTTCCGGCGCCCGCAGCGCCTGCGGCCGAAGTTCCTGCCCCGGTTGCCGCAGCCCCTGTGGCGGCAGTTCCTGCCCCGGCTGCCGCGGCGCCTGTGGTGGAATCCCCTGTAGCAGCAGTTCCCGTGGCCACGGCTTCTGCCGCCCCCGCCGGCCCGCTCTCGCCCCTGGTGCGGAAGATGGCCCGCGAGAATAATCTCGATCTCACGAAGGTGACCGGCACCGGCGCCGGCGGCCGCATCACGAAGGACGATGTGGAAGCGGTTCTGAAGTCTGCCGCACCCGCACCGGCTCCTGAGGCAGCCGTTCCTGCACCCGCCGCGGCCCTTCCCGCCGCGGTCCTTCCCGCAGCCTCCGCCCCGAAACCAGCAGCACCGGCACCGGCTCCGGCTCCCGCCGCAGCGGTTGGCCAGCCTGGACCGACAGCACGAACCCGCGTTGAACCCATGAGCAACATGCGGCAGAAGATTGCCGAGCACATGGTGATGAGCAAGCGAACCTCCGCCCACGTCACCACCGTGCACCGCGTTGACATGACGAAGGTCGCGAAAATGCGCGCCAAACACAAGGAAGATTTCGCCGCTCGTTACGGCATGTCCCTTACCTTCCTGCCCTTCGTGGCCCGCGCCACCGTCGAAGCGCTCCGCGCCTTCCCGCTGTTGAACGCCTCGATAGACGGCACTAATATCATCTTCCACAACGACATCAACGTGGGCATCGCAGTGGCGCTCGAGGGCGGCCTGATCGTTCCCGTCATTCGCAATGCGGATGAGAAGAACGTCCTCGGCCTGCAGCGGTCAATCGTCGACCTCGCAGCCCGCGCCCGAGCCAAACAGTTGAAGCCGGATGAGATCCAGGGCGGCACCTTCTCCATCACCAACTTCGGCAGCTTCGGCAGCGTCTTCGCCACACCGGTCATCAACCAGCCACAGGTCGCCATCCTGGGTGTCGGCACAGTCGAGAAGGTTCCGGTGGTCATCGACGACGCCATCGCCATCCGCTCGCAGTGCTTCCTCGCACTCACTTTTGACCATCGCCTGATCGATGGTGCCCTCGGTGATCAGTTCACCGCCAAGGTGAAGTCAATTCTGGAAAACTGGTCGGAAGAGATTCTGTAAGAAGGATTTATTTCGAATAAGCAGGGCCGGGGAGAAATCCCCGGCCCTTCCTTTTTGCACTCTACGGAATCACTGTAATCGACGTCACCGGATGAATCTCATTCCAGCCGTGCTCCATATCCGTAACATAAGCGCCCACAATCCGAACATGTTTCCCGTTTATGGAAGGGTCAAAGACCGCCTGGCGGAACCCATTGCACACGCCTTCCTTCTTCGTATCTTTCTGGCTCACCGGAGCCATGCAAACCGGCTCCACCACCAGATGCCCGCTCTGCCCGGAAGCATTCTTCGCGTTCAGTAAGCTCTTAAACTGCGAATCCAAAGTGACCCGGATATGGAAATCGCCATCCGCTTCAGCCTTCGAGTTGAATACAGTGCCGGTCACTGCTATGCAAGGGGTAATCACTTGAAGCCGGTCCCTGGGCGAACTGAATTTCTTCGGATCTCCCGTGTACACGTGCTGCCAAATCGACTCGTCACAGACCGCTGCCATTGCCGGCGCTCCCGCACTCAGCGCAGCCAGCGGAGGAGGAGGAGGCGATGCAGTTGTCGGCTTCAACCTCGGAGCGCAGCCCTGCATTGCCAGAATCAGAACACCAAGCGTCCCCACAACCCATTTCGTATTCATCAGCCAGATAGTGGCATGTTCGCCGCCGCGTTACAACCCCAAACGATCCAGCCCCGGTTTTTCATAAACATCATCCTCCCCCGGATACCGCAATTCCCCCTCAAATCGGCCCGTCTCCTTCGCCAGCGCCCAGATCAACGACTGCCCCGAAGGCATCGATTTCGGCGTTCGCTGAAACACCGGATCGCGATACGCATCCGCCGCACCGCCAAGCCGCCAGCCCCGCTCCACAAACATCGCCATCGCGTCATCGAGGAACAGTGAATTCAGCAGGTTATAGTGCACCAGCAAAGTATGCGGAATACTACGCCCCAACACCTTCCGCGACAACCCGTCATAAAATCGTGCCCGGTCCCAAAGGTGATCCAGATACGGCTGGCGAAACCTCCGCACATCGAAACCTGGCTCCCGCTTCAACCGTTCGCGCAGCCGGCTGTCGTAATACCAGTCAGACGCATCAATCGTCACGTGCCCGTTCCGGTACCCGTGCGCCGCCAGAAACTCCCGCATCCGGTCCCGCTTGTCCAGGGTATCGCCTTCTGCCAGCGTCGGGAAGCGGAACATCCGCGGTGCGGCAAGGCTCTCACCCAACAGCGCATCCGCCCGCAGCACATCCTCTGAAAATGCCTCAAACGAAATCCCGTTATACCTCCGATGCGACCAGGTATGGTTCCCAATCAGATGCCCTGCTTCCAGCCAGCTCCGCACAATCCCGCGCCCGGTCTCGCTCGCCGCATTCTCCCCAATCACGAAAAGCCCGAACTGCACGCGGTACTTCCACGCCGCATCAAGAATCCGCCGGTTCGCATCCATCGGATCTACCAGCCACGACCAGTGCATATCATCCATCGTGATCGCCACCGAAGGCCTGTCCGCAGCACCCATCGCCGCCAGTGGCAGTGCGGCTAACAACGTCCGGCGCGAAATAACTTCGCTATCCTGAATCAAATGCGTTTTCCCCTCTCCATTGTCACCGCACTCACCCTGTTGTGCCTCGCGCCCGCCCATGCCTCGGAACAACTCAACAAAGAACTCAGGCGAATCTTCAGTTCCGAAGAACTACAAGCCAAATCCTTCGGCCCGGCGCGCTGGATCGACGGCGGCACAGCCTACACAACGGTCGAAAACAAAGAAATCATCCGCTACGAATCAGCCACCGGAAAACGCAGCGTTCTCGTTTCCGCCGCCGCGCTCGAAGGTCACGCAATCTCCGACTACCACTGGTCCGACGATTCCAAACAACTTCTCATCTTCACCAACACAAAGAAGGTCTGGCGCGACAACACCCGTGGTGACTACTATGTCCTCAACATGTCCACCGGAGCCCTGAAACAGGTCGCAGCCGGTTCCCCGCCCTCCACCCTGATGTTCGCCAGGTTCTCGCCAGACGGCAAGAAAGTCGGCTACGTCCGGGCTAATAACATCTACGTCGAAGACCTCGCTTCCGCCAAATCCACAGCCCTCACCACCAACGGTTCAGAAACCCTGATCAACGGCACCTCTGACTGGGTCTACGAAGAAGAACTGTCCCTGCGCGACTGCTTCCGCTGGAGCCCTGACAGCCGCAGCATCGCCTACTGGCAGTTCGATTCCACCGGAGTCCAGCAGTTCACGCTCCTCAACAACACCGATACCCTCTACCCGAAAGCCACCCTCATCCCGTACCCGAAAGTCGGCACCACCAATTCCTCGGCCCGCATCGGAGTCGTCAACGCAACCGGTGGCGACACGCAGTGGATGCAGATCCCCGGCGATCCCCGCAATAATTACCTCTTCCGCATGGAGTGGGGAGGCAATTCCACCGAACTCGTCATCGGCCAGCTCAACCGGCTGCAGAACCACCTTTCGGTCTACCTCGCCCAGGCCTCCACCGGCAAGGCCGCCACATTCTTCGAAGACAAAGAC
>JBBQDH010000059.1:0-26048 GCA_038319515.1 Bryobacterales bacterium | reverse complement strand
ATGGCGGCTCATCGGCACAATGCAGCTGGAATCTACTGCGTAGTACGCGATCCCGATCTTCGGCGGCACATTTCGGTTGTTCACGGTGGCAATGAACGTCGGATAGTCGTCCGTCACAACGCACAGAGCGTGTTCGGCCAGGCGGTAGAGCACGTCATTCGGGCTCTGCTGCGTCGCCCGCAGGTAGAAGAAATACCCCACGCGACGGCGTTGCAGTTCGGCCGCAGTCCCCGGAACGCCTTCCAGAATGAACTGATGCAGGCGGTCGTTGGCGTGGGGATACGTACAGGTCAGCCCCTCATAAACCAGCAAAGGCAGGCCATGCCGGTTGGCCAGCTCCGCTGAAAAAGCGAACCCATGGTTCGATTCCACCCGGCGGTTCATCTGCGCCCAGTACAAAACGTAACGCGCGCCGGGGCGCAACGGAGACGAATTTAGTTCCCGGACGCGCTCCGGTTCAACAGCCATATTTGATAGGATTCCCTCGCCTTACATTGACACTTATAATATTGCCTGCAAACTTATTGCCCGCATCTGTTGGGTGAATTCGTGGCGCGATCCGGGCGCGAACGCTTCACCGTGCAGGAACTGCGGCAACAATCGAATCGACAAAGTCTTTCGCGTAGCGCTTAGGTTCTACCGTACGGACGACCAACCGAGGGCAAGACCACAAGTGCCACTGTGGTGCCGGCCACCAGCACGCTCGGCAAAGTTCCGCATGGTCCGTAAGAGCATTTCAGGTTTTCTTCAGCGAGGGGACGCAAAATAGAAGTTTGCGGCCTCTCTTTTTTTTCCTCCTGCTCTGCCAGCCTGCTCTGGCCCAAACCGTCACACTAACCGGTCACGTCACCGATGAGTCCGGCGCGATAGTCCCAAAAGCCTCGGTCACCCTGACCGGGCGTGGCCTCACCCGCAAAACCACCTCATCTGCGGACGGCGCCTATTCCTTCGCAGCACTTGCCGTGGCTGATGTCACCGTCTCCGCCGCAGCCCCCGCCCTCGGCATGCAACCCGTCGCCCTGGCGTTGAAACCTGGCGCGAATACTCTGGACCTGCAACTGCGCGTCTCCGCTTCCGCGCAACAGGTCACGGTGACCGATAACGTCGGCCCCGCCCTCAGCACCGAAGCCTCCAACAACGCCGGCGCCACCATCATCAGGGGCGAAGATCTGGACGCGCTGTCGGACGATCCCGCCGATTTACAGGCCGATCTGGAAGCGCTCGCCGGCCCCTCCGCCGGGCCCGGCGGAGGCGCCATCTTTGTGGATGGTTTCAGTGGCGGCCAGCTGCCCCCCAAGGAATCCATCCGCGAAATCCGCATCAATTCCAACCCCTTCTCGCCTGAGTACGACAAGCTGGGTTACGGTCGCATCGAGATCTTCACCAAACCAGGATCAGACAAATACCACGGGTCCATCGGCTTCAACTACGCCACTGATGCTGTCAATTCGCGGAATCCCTATTCAGCGGCAAAAGCCCCGCTCCTGTTGAACGAATTCGAGAACAGTTTCAGCGGGCCAGTCACGAAAAAAAGCTCGTTTACGACGGACCTGGAATACCAGTCGGTCGACAACGGTTCCATCACGAACGCAGTGATTCTCGACCCCGCCTCGAAACTTCCCTCGGCATTTTCCAGCGTGATTACAACGCCGCAGCGCCACTTCCTGCTGGGGCCGCACGTGGACTACCAACTGAACCAGAACAACACTCTGGGCCTCCGTTATCTCTACACCCGGGCCGACATCAAAGACGGCGGCATTGGCAGTTTCGATCTGATCTCCCGCGGCATTCATTTCCTGCACACTTTCAATACCGCGCAGATTGTGGAAACCTCAGTGCACGGCACTCTGGTGAACGAGATACGCTTTCAGTACTTCCGCTCGAGCCTCACCACCACGGCTAACACCATTGGCCCCGCGATTCAGGTACTGGGAGCCTTCACCAGCGGCGGGGCGGGCGCCAGCCAGAGCGCGAATCTGCAGAACACTTACGAATTCCAGAACTACACGTCCATCCTGCGGGGTAAGCATTTCTTCCGCTTCGGCGTACGCGTGCGGGGTGCCACGGAGGCCAGCGACTCCCCCGCGAACTTCAACGGGACCTACACGTTCTCTTCCATCGATCAGTATCGAAAAGGGGTTCCGGCGCAATTTTCCATCAATGGGGGACGCCCGGACATCTCACAAAGCCAGTGGGATGTAGCGCCCTTCTTCGGCGATGATTACAAACTGCGCCCGAACCTGACACTGAACCTCGGCATTCGCTATGAGACCCAGACCAACATCCATGACTGGAGTAATCTCGCACCGCGCGCGGCGTTTGCATGGGCTCCGGGAGCCACGGCGAAGAAGCAGGGCAAGACAGTGATTCGCGGTGGTGTCGGCATGTTCTATGACCGTTTCGCGCTGGGCAATTCTTTGAACGCCGCGCGCTATAACGGCGTTGTGCAGCAGCAATATGTGGTGACGAATCCAGGCTTTTACCCCGCCATCCCGTCGCTCGCCACGCTGGCCGCAAACCGCGCCGGCCAGACTATTCAGCAGATCGACAGCAACCTGCGCGCGCCGTACATCATTCAGTCGGCATTCACGCTGGAACGGCAACTGGCGCGCAACACCACCGTGGCCGTGACCTATACGAATTCCCACGGCGTACACGTCTTCCGCTCGCTCGATATCAATCCGCCTGCCACCCGCCCCTTTGGCACGCAGGGGCCGATTTTCCTGATGACCTCCACCGGCCTGTACAACCAGAATCAGATCATCACGAATGTGAATTCGAAACTCAGCGCGGGCGTTTCCCTCTTCGGCTACTACACCCTCAACCGGGCGCGCAGCAGTTCAGACAGCCTCGGAACTTTCCCTGCAAACCCCTACAACTATGCCGGTGAATACGGGCGTGCCGCGACGGATATCCGGCACCGGTTCCTGGTGGGAGGAACAATCTATTTGCGCTGGAACATCCGCCTCAACCCGCTGTTCACGGTGAATTCAGGCGCTCCGTTCAACATCACCACCGGACAGGATCTCTACGGGACCACGCTATTTACTGCCCGGCCCGGCTTCACCAGTGATGCCAGTCTGCCCGGGGTCCTGCGCACCGCCTACGGCCTGCTCAACCCGAACCCCGCCGCCGGCGACAAGCTGGTTCCGCGCAACTACGGGCAGGGCCCGAACATCATCAGCTTCAACCTGCGCCTGGGTCGCACCTGGGGCTTCGGGCCGGAGAAAGGCGGAGGCGGCGCGGTGCGTTCGTCCCGCGATTCCGGCCCCGCCGCAGGACCCGCCCTGGGCGCGCCCACCGGCAACCGTGGCCTGTTCAACCAGCCCTCCACACCGCGCAAATACAACCTCACCCTCGCCATGTCGTCAAGAAATCTGCTGAACCACACCAACCAGGGTCCCATCATCGGCAACATCAGTTCGCCGCTCTTCGGGCGTTCCAATCAGATTGCCGGCACACCCAACGGCGAGGGCTTTTCTGAAGCCGCCAACAACCGCCGCTTCGAACTGCAAATGAGGTTCACCTACTGACCACCCGCCCCGATTTCACTGGTCTCTGGAAGCTGATTCGCGGCGAGAGCGACTTCGGCTTTCTGGCCACCCCGCGCCTGCGCATCGATACCATCGAACACACTGATCCGCGGCTCAGGATCTCCACCAGGCAGATCGATTCGAACGGCGATCTCACCATCGAACGCAATCTGATTGTTGGTGGAGACCCAACGGAAATCATGATTCTCAACCGCCCCCGCATGGTTTCCGCGCGATGGGATGGTGATGAGCTTCTGCTCGAAACGCGCTCCCTGGTGAGCGGAAACGAACGCCTGCTCGAAGATCGCTGGACGATGCTGGACGGTGACTATCCCGTGCAGGTAACGCGTGTGCACCATATGACCGGTGGCGCAGTGCGTCAGGTGCTGCGCTTTCGCGCCGAGCGGTGATAAAGCAGCGGATCCACCACACCGGCCATTGCCGCCTCATTCAGGCCGCCGCCGAGAAACGTATTGACTCCGGCAGCCACGTCCGCCGGAGTCTGAATACAATCGCGGTGTGAAACCGCAAGCATTGCGAAGTTCGGCTGCGCCCGCAGCCACACAGCCGTCGAATGCAGCTGCTGTTCGAAGATCGCAGCCATGCGGTCATCACCAACATCCGCACCAGTGCGCCCTAACCGAGCCAGCATGGCCTTCTGGCTCGCCAGCACTTCGCGCACGTCGCGCTGCATCAGGATCACGCGATACGCATGCGTCTTGGGCAGGTTGTTCAGCAAGAGATAGACCATCTTGACGGCCCTTCCAGTCGCGTCCGCCACCCACGCGGCATCAAGATTCGTGCGCTTCACGGGCTCGAATTCGAAGTATCCATGCGGGTTGTCATCGTCCGCCTGCCGAACGCCGTCGGTCAGCACCGGCAAGCCACCTGCTGCCAGCATCTGCATCATCAGCGAAGTGCCGCTCCGGGGCAGCCCGGAAACGATGGTCACGTAATCCCGGCTCACCGCAGCAGGTTCCGCACAATGAACAATACGTTCGCGGGCCGCTCTGCCAGGCGCCGCATGAAGTACGGATACCAGGCCTCGCCAAACGGCACATAGATTCGCAGGCGGTAGCCTTCTTTCACCAGACGCTTCTGCAGATCGCGCCGAATGCCAAACAGCATCTGAAACTCGAACCGGTCCCGCGCAATACCATTTGTCGCAGCGAAACGCTCAATCCGCCCGATCATGTTTTCATCGTGCGTGGCGATGGCCGGGTAACTCCCCGCCGTCAGCAACCGCTCCGCCAGGTTACGGTAATTGTGATCCACATCGGACTTGTCCGGAAACGCCACTTCCGCAGGCTCCAGATAGGCACCCTTGCACAACCGAACCCGGATCTTCCGCTCCACCAGCAATTCAACATCCGCCGCACTCCGATGCAGGTAAGACTGGATCACCGTGCCGCAAGCCCCGTAGCGCTCATGCAGGCGGGTGACAATCCCCAGCGTGCGGTCCGTATAACCGCTGGACTCCATGTCCAGCCGCACAAAGCCCTCCGTTCGAGCTGCCACATCCACCAGCGCACCCACGTTTTCTTCGCAGGCCGCAGTGGAAAAATCGAGGCCAAACTGTGTCAGCTTCAATGACACGTTCGGCTCCAGCCTCGCCTCACGCAAGCCCGCCAGCATCCGCAAATACATATCCCGGCAGGCCGCCGCTTCGTCGAGCGACTTCACGTTCTCGCCCAAATAATCGAGTGTCGTCGTGATGCCCTCACCACGAATCTTCTTACACACCGCAAGCGCCTCTTCGAGCGTGCTGCCCGCAATGAATCGCGAAGAGAGCTGCCGCGCAACCGGCGACGTTTCCGCCCAGTGGCGGAACTTCTTATCTTGCGAGAGGTAGAGAAGTGTGCGTCGCAGCGGCATCTGTTTCGATCATAGGCTAAAGCAAAGCTAAGGCACATACGTGATGTCGAACTTCCGGTTCGTAATGAACAGAACCACCACATCGGTTTCGGCCGTTGCACCGTGCTCCATCTCAATACCCGTCGGAAACCAAACAAAATGCCCCGGCCCGAAGCTGCCCGCATGCGTCACCAGCGTGCCTTCAATCACGTACATGCCATGCGCGCAGGTATGCACATGGCGGCTGTTAATCACGCCTGCCGGATACTTCACGATGCGGATCTCCGCGCCGGTCTCCGGGTCTTCCACAAGGTTCTTGCGATAAAGCATCTTGCCCAGATGCTCGTTCCAGCGCTCTTCCCAGGGCAGCGCGGCGGTGTCGAATGCAGTGATGGTGTTTGTGGTCACCCGACCATTCTCCCCCGTTCCTGTTAGACTGCGGAAAGTTCTCATGCTGCTCGCGCTTTCTTTCCTGCTGGCCGTTTCCACCCCCTGCGCGACGTGCCATCAGAAGATCGCCGCCGGCTATGCAAAAACCGGCATGGCGCGTTCGTTCTACCGCGCGCCGCCACTGGCCGAACCCGTCAGTTATTATCACCAACCCTCCGCCACCTGGTATTCCATGGAGCAGCGCAACGGCGAGACCTGGCAGCGCCGCTGGCGCATTGGGTACGACGGCAAAGAGACGGACATCACCGAGACCCGCGCCGACTACGTGATGGGCTCCGGCAACCACGTGCGCACCTGGTTGAACAAAACCGCGCGAGGCACGCTGGTGGAACTGCCGCTTGCCTGGTATGCCGAAAATGGTGGCCATTGGGATATGAATCCCGGGCATGATCGACCTTATGCCCTGCCGCCCAGAACCGTGGCGTACGAATGCATGGGCTGCCATAATGCAAACCCGCGCATCCCCGCCGGGCATGCAGCGCCAGGCAGCGAGGCAGTGTATAGCGGAACGCTCCCGGAAGGAATTGATTGTCAGCGTTGCCATGGTTCAGGGACGAACCATATGCGCACCGCGCAGACCGCCGGCGCAAAGGTGGAAGATATTCGGAAGGCAATCCTGAACCCCGCCCGGTTGGGCCGCGAACGCCAGATGGAGGTCTGTTATCAGTGCCATCTGGAGACCACCAGCAAGGCGCTGCCGCACTCCATCGTGAAGTATGGGCGCGAGCCGTTTTCCTATGACCCGCGTGAGCCACTGGCGAACTTCATGACGTTCTTCGACTACTTGCCACGAAGCGGGCGTGATGATTTTGAAATCGCGCATTCTGCATATCGCCTGCGAAAGTCGAAGTGTTTTCTCGAAAGTAAGACAATGACGTGCTCAACATGTCATGACCCGCATGATATTCCGCGTGGCGTAGAGGCAACGCTGCACTATAACGGTGTGTGTGCGCAGTGCCATGCGACAAGGTCGCCGGGCCATCCCGCGGAAACGGATTGCGTCTCCTGCCACATGCCCAAACGGAATACGCAGGACGTACCCCATGCGGTGATGACGGACCACCTGATCCAAAAGAGCCCGCCCGTACCGGGGAGCGGCGATGCCGTCGGAGTGCTCCGGTATTACCCGCCAGGAGAAGATCCGCTGTACGCGGCGGTCGCGCGGGGCGACGCACCGGGACTCGCCGCCGTGATCGACAGACTGAAGCCTGCGAGGGCAGAATTCTATGTGGAACTGGGTGCCGCCTGGCTGAAGGCGAACAACCCCCGCAACGCCGTTGCCGCGTTTGAGGAAGCGTTGCGGCGCGACCCGAATTCGCCCGTCGCGATGCTGGATCTTGGCGAGTCCCTGGCGCGTGCAGGGCGACCGGCAAGGGCTGCCGAGGTACTGAACCGCGGGGTCAGACTGCATTCCACGGACCCGCTGCTTTGGTACCAGCTGGGCCTGCAAACTGACTCCATCCCGGCGCTGGAAAGGGCCGTTGCTCTCGACCCCCTTCTGGCCGATGCCTGGACAGTTCTCGGTGCGTCTCACGCCTCGGCAGGCGATCTGAAAAAGGCGGAGGCTGATTTCCGAAATGCGCTGAAAGCGGAGCCGGACCATCCCGACGCCCTCGGCAACCTGGCCCATCTGCTCGCGTCAAATGAAGACTTCCGGCAGGCCGAATACTACTTTGCACGGGCCGTAAAGATAAACCCCAAAGATGCTGAGATCCATGAGAATTACGCAGTGACCCTGTCTGCGCTGAAACGCATCGACGAGGCGCTGAAAGAGTTCGAAGAAGCGATCCGCCTGCGTCCCGATTTCGGTCTCGCCCACCTGAACGCCGCCGCGATATTAGCCGGGAAAGGCGATTTCATCGGAGCCCGAGAGCACCTTCAAATGGCGGCCAAAGACACCGACCCGAACACCCGTCAGCGCGCGCTGCAGCAATTGCGCTAGCCAGGGGGGACGTCAAGCTGTTCCGCCGGCGATCTTGTCGCCGACATCTCCGCTCGGGACCGGGCTTTCGACCTTGTCGGTTCCGAAATTCTGAAATAGCAAGATTATTTCTGAGCTGGCTCTTCGTCAGTCCGTCTGCTTCAGCGGAAATGCCACGAACCGATACCCCACTCCCCGCACAGCCAGCAGATGCTGCGGCTTGCCGGGATCATCCTCAAGGTATTTCCGCAACCGCACGATGAAGTTATCCAGCGCGCGCGTGTCCGTGTCTTCACGCAGACCCCAAACCTCTTCCAGCATCTCCCCGCGCGACACGGGTTTCCCGCCGCGCGAAATCAGATACCGCAGGACATTCATTTCCATCAGCGTCAGGGGAAAGATATGCTCGCCCACGTGAAGCTCAAGCAGGTCGAAATGCACGGTCTTTGCTCCGAAAGTGAAGGAATCCGCCTCGTCAGACAGTAAAGTCGCTTTTGGCAATTCCCGTCGCAGCCACTCACCGCGACGCAGCAGGCCCGTGATTCGCGCGATCAGAATCTCCAGCTCGAACGGCTTGGTGAGGTAATCGTCAGCCCCCGACGCAAAGCCCTCCAGCACGTCCTGAGAATACCCACGCGCCGTCAGAACCAGCGTCGGCACATACTGGCCGGCCTGCCGCATCTCGGCCACAACCTGAAAGCCGTTTTTGCCGGGCAGCATCACGTCGAGCACCACAATATCGAACGGAACCCGCCCCGGTCCAATTAGTACTTCAAGCGCGGACTCCCCGTTGTCGACCACCTCAACTTCATACCCTTCCTGTTCCAGGTTGAATCGCAACCCTTCGGCCAGGTGCTGTTCGTCTTCCACCACCAGGACGCGTTTCATTTTTCCAGCGGAAACTGCAGCACAAACGTGCTGCCCCGCCCCGGCCCTTCACTCTCTGCCCACGCCTTACCGCCATGGCGCCGCGCCACGGATCGCACAATAAACAGGCCCAGTCCAGTGCCCTTCACTCGTGTGGCGAGCGGGCCGCTCATGCGGTAAAAGCGCTTGAAAATCCGCTTGAGCTCAGTCTCCGGGATGCCCGGCCCGTTATCCGTCACCCGAACCGAAGCGAACTTGCCATCCACCTGGCGGGTCTCCACCAGCACCTGTACGTTGGCGCCGGAGTACTTCACGGCGTTGTCCAGCAGGTTGGAAATCGCCGCACGGACTTCGTCCAGATCCCCCAGAATCCGCAACTGCTCGCTAAGCCGATACTGAATTGCTTCGTTCGCGATGTTGTGCAAAACCCGCGCACGCGCCGCGCATTCCGCCACAATATCGGGCAGATTTAGAGGGGAAATATTAGGAGGCCTGGAATTGGCGCCGATTCGCCCCGTGCGCAGAATCTGCTCGATTGTGGAGAGCAGGCGGTCGCTGTCCTGCAGGATGATTCGATAGAATTCCTTGCGCTTGGCTTCGTCGACTGTACGGGTCTGCAGCGTTTCCGCGTAGAGACGAATCGACGCGATGGGAGTTTTCAGCTCATGCGTGACGGCGTTGATGAACGCATCATGCTGCTCATTCCGGCGGATTTCCCGCACCAGGAAAATCGTGTTGAGTGCAACTCCGGCGATAATTACCGCAAGCAGGATGATGCCGAAAATTACCCGCACGCCATCACGCCAATCCAGCACCACACCGCTCAAATAGAGAAGCAGAGCCAAACAGATCAGGCCCGCGCCCAGCGCGATGAAAAAGATGATCGACTTCCGGCGGCCACTCCCGATCATGGCTTCAGCTTATGACAACCGTGTGCGCAGTCAGGCTGCCCGGCGTTCAGTGAGATTTGTCGGGAGCTTCGCGGCCTTGACATTCGAGACAAGCCCGAAAAGTTCGAGCACATTGAGCGTGATCCAGGACAGATCGATCTCATACCAGGCCAGCCCGTGGCGGGCCGAGGTGGGATGCGCATGGTGATTGTTGTGCCAGCCTTCGCCGAAACTTACCAGTGCAACCCACCAGGTGTTACGTGATTCATCCTTTGTCTCGAAATTGCGGTAGCCCCACATGTGCGCTGCGGAATTCACCAGCCAAGTGGCGTGGAGACCGACCGTCACCCGCAGAAAAATCCCCCAAAACACGAACGGAGCGCCGCCCATCGCATAAAGGATCACAGCCAGCACGACCAGCGGGACCCAGTGATAGTTATTCAGCCAGATGTAGAATTTATGCTTCGCCAGATCGGGCGCATACTTCGCCATGGCTTTTGTATTGTTGTGATTTACTTCGCCGAACAGCAGCCAGCCAACGTGCGACCAGAATGCGCCGTCGTTCGGTGAATGCGGATCCCCCGGCTGATCGGACTTCTGATGGTGAATGCGATGCGTCGCCACCCAGAAGATCGGCCCGCCCTCCAGATTCAGCGTGCCGCACACTGCGAGAACGTATTCCATCCAGACCGACGTGCGATACGAACGGTGCGTGTGCAGGCGGTGGTAACCGAGGCTGATACCAAGCCCGATAGCCACCCAGTAAAGGAATGCAGTCACAAAGAAAGCTTTCCAGCTAAACATGAAAAGCGCAGCAACGGCGCCAACATGAAAGAGAGCAATTGCGGTGAAAGTCGACCAGTTAAGGTTCTGGCGCGCCGGGAGAATCATCTCAACCGGACGCGGACCTGAGGGCGAGCCTGTGGTAAGAAGCATCCAATTCCAGGCTAACAGTGTTCGCCTCCTGGGTTTGTAAGACTTCTGTCGCATCTGTGAGCGGTCATTCTGGCTATACTCGGGATCAGTTGCTGATTCGTACGTTTTTGCTCTCGACATGCCTGTTGCTGGCGGCTCCACCTGCCGGACCGGACACCCTGCGTTTTGTCCTGCTGGGTGATCGCACCGGCGAGGCACAGCCGGGTGTGTTTGAAAGGGTCTGGAAGGATATCGCAGCCGGAAGCCCTGCGTTCGTCGTTTCCACCGGGGACACCATCCAGGGCCTTCATGACGAGACCGCCGCAGAGGAGTGGGCTGAGGCGAAGACCTTGCTCGCGCCGTGGCGCCGCATCCCCCTGTTCCTTGCCCCCGGAAACCATGACGTTTGGTCGGCGGCTTCAGAGAAGCTTTACGTGGAACAGTCCGGTCACCCGCTACATTACAGTTTTGACCGTGGCCCCGTGCACTTTACGATTCTCGATAACAGCCGTTCCGAACAGTTTTCGCCTGCTGAGCTGGCTTTTCTGGAGCAGGATCTGGAGGCGCATGCCGCGCAGCCGGTCAAGTTTATTGTTTCCCACCGACCATCCTGGATCTTCAATGCATTGCTGCGCAACGTGGACTTCCCCCTCCATCAGCTCGCCAGGAAGTACGGAGTGCAGTTTGTGGTCGCGGGCCACGTTCATCAGCTACTGCACTACAATCTGGAGGGAATCGAGTACATTTCACTGCCGAGCGCCGGCGGGCACCTGAGGGCCAGCGCGAAGTATGAGGACGGGTGGTTCTTCGGCCACACAGTGGTGGAGGTGTTGAAGGAAGGCTCCGGATTCCGCACGATTCTGACGCTCCATCCGCTGGATAGGCCCGCCACACGCCTCGGAAAGCCCTGAAAATAAACACGGCGCCAGGCCCTCGCGGGTGGCGCCGTGTTTTTCTTTGAACTGCGCGTCAGAACGATAGTCGGAGGTTCAATTCGATCCTGCGGTTGCCGGCTGCCGTTCCACCGCCACCGAAAGGCCCGCCACCACCTCCGCCCGCCACATTGGTCGACTGACCAAAGAACGGCGAGGTGAGGTTGCCCGTCGGCTGCCCAGGATTCACGTGGTTCAGTGCATTACGTGCGTTCGCAGACAGCGTCAGGCTGTACTTCTTGCCGCTGGCTCCGCCGCCACCGCCACCGCGACCGCCACCACCACCGGAAAAGCCACCGCCACCTCCGCCTCGACTGCCGCCACCGCGGGGACCGCCACCACGACCGCCACCGTCCATCCCACCGCCACCGTCCGCACCGGGAGGCAGGCCGTTTGCCGATACGCGCTCACCCCAGCCCCATGTGCGGCTGAGCCGAAGGTTCACGGTGAAATTTCCCGGGCCTTGCGCATAGTTAATCGGAATCAATGTAGCTCCGGCGGCCGGGTTCAGATCGAAAGTTCCCCAGGGTGTCACACGCGTTTTGGTGGAACTGCTGGTGGCCAGAGCAGGACGAGCGTTGAAGATGCCGTCACCATTGAACTGGCCGCCCGTCGTGATATTAAAGGGAGCGCCGGACGCGATCGTCACGAAAGGCGAAGCGCTGATTGCGTACGGCAGCTGGATGCTCCCGCCCACAAACCCCCGATGCCGGGTGTCGAACTGAGCGCGACCATAGTCGATCGCCGTGTTGTACTGGTCCATCGGCAGTCCGCTGGCATTGCTCTTTGCGAAGCCGAGGCTGTAGTAGCCCTGCAGAGTGAACCGGCGATTGAACCGCGTGTTCATATTGATGATGGCCTGCGTCTGCCTGTACACGCCGGTCGTTTCGTACTGATAGATCGGGCCAAGACCAGAGAATGGCACAACTCCCTTCGGATTGGCGACTGAACCAAACGTGCCAGGAAGCGGCGCGTTGACATTCCTTGTCCGCAAGGCATGAACGCCGCGGGAATTCACCACGTTGACCGAAATCGAGGTGCGGGCCGGCAGTGCTCTCTCCACGCTCAGGGCGGTCTGAATCATGTATGGTGCACGCGCTGTCGGGTCAATCCGATAGATATTCTGCTGCAGCAATCCGGTCGCAAGCGAGGACGTTGGCGGAACGTTCGGATAGAACGAAAGCGGGAAGTTCGTTGAAGTCAACTGGTAGTTCAATTGAGCGGTGCCGTTAAAGCGAAGTGACTGCAGAACGTCCTGCTCGCTGAACCGGTCGTAGAACATACCCCAGCCGGTCCGGATCACCGTCTTGGAGGTCTGCCCCTTCTTTGCTCCCGGTGCCCAGGCGATAGCAACTCGCGGCGCGAAATTGGCGTGGTCACTGATGTTGCTCTGTGTTTCCCAGCGCAGACCGGTGCTGATTGTCAGGTTCGGCCGAAAACGCCAGTCGTCCTGTACGAACACCCCGATATCGAACTGACCAACGGTCTGCAGAGGGGTCCCGGCGCTCTGGGTGAACTGCGTGGGGCCGCATCCTGCGGCAATGATGTCCGAAATCTTAGTCCCTCGCGAAAGCCGCAACTGGGTCTCCCGATAAAGATCAAGGGAGGTCGGGTTAGTGTATCCGGCGAGGCATGTGGGTGTCGTCTGCGTTCCGTTCAAGCTAAAGGAGTAGGAACCATTGAAGTTCGAGGTCGAATAGCTGTCGATGTTCGACTGCCGCAACCGCATACCCGCCTTGATGGCGTGTGCGCCCTGGGAAGTCGTCACGATTTCATGGAGTTCGTACGATTTATTCTTGCTGTAGTTCGAAAGGAACGGCCCGCCGCCGTCATTGAATGAACCGGAAACGTCAATGCCGGGGATCGAGTTCAGACCATTTGCGCTCTGGTTCGAATGCGTATCGCGGAATTGAAAGCGCGTTTCCACAACCGCTTTGGTCCCCACGATCATGGTTTCGGTGATCTGCACCTGATTGGACTTGTTGTTTCCCTTCGTCGCCTGTGTCGGCAATGAGAAGCTCCCGACGCCGCCTACACTCGACGAATCCGAGTGCTCATACCGCAGCACAAGAGTGTTGGTCCCGTTGATTTGATAGTCGACGCGGGGGTTAAGCCGCCACACCCGGTTCGGCGTGGCGTAAGCGCTGATATACGGCACTTCGTTGAAACTGCTGTCGAGGATTGTTGCGTTGATCAGGTTATTCTCATTGATTTGGCGGCGGCTGGCATCCAGGAAGAATGACATTTTCTTCTTGAGCAGCGGACCGCCGAAGTTGAACGAAAACATCTTGGTGTTGTAGCCGGGAGGCGCGGTTGTCAGGAAAGGGTTACGGGTATCCAGAATCCGGTCACCGTAGTTAAAAGAAGCGCTGCCGTGATACGCATCGGTTCCGGGCTTGGTCAGAATCTCAATACGTCCGAACCCCGGGCGGTCAAACTCCGATGAGAACGGGTTGGAGTTAATGCGGATCTCCCGGATAGAACTCTTGGGCGGCAGCTGGCCGCCGCTGAAACCGTCGATGAAGAACTGGGCCCCATTTGGACCAGCCGACGGTCCGGCCATGGCCAGCAAGTCAGCCTGCAAATCGTCGGGATCGTCCGGCAGTTGGTCAAGATCTTCATTCTTCAGAACCAGAGCGCCCACGTTTTGGGAAGGGTCGGTATCCACCTGCCCCGCCGCCTGGTCGCTCACCTGCACCTGCTGCGTATCAGCCGCGATCTGCAGCGCGATGTCGAGGGCGGAAACCTGCCCGGCGCTGACGCTCAGGCTGTTCTGGTTAAACGTTACAAATCCCTTGGCATCTGCGCGGACCACATAGGTTCCGGGGGGAACGGTCGCCGTAAATTTTCCGCTTCCGTCCGATTTGACGCTGCGATTGATGCCGTTGCCGGAAATCACTATGGTCGCTCCGGGTACCAGAGATGCAGACGGATCCGTCACCGTACCGCGGACCGTGCCTGCATTTTGTGCGCTAACCTGTTGATTTGCCAGCACTAAACTAATGACCAGTGCGGCCATGACACCTGCGAACCTCTGAACCCGTTTTTGCATATACCTTTTATTCCGTTGTGGAAGAGACGAAGCCGCTTTTTGATTGTTACCGCCCCTCGATGGCTCACAACGTGATTATGTGTAAAGAGCGAAGTAACACCCTTTCGGCTCCTCCTTTGAAACGGTGCAGTCAAGACCTGCACTACCCGCTGTAGCCTGCTTCAGGAAAGTCCTGGAAGGTTGCCGTAAAGACAATGACTACACTGCTGGAAGAAATTTATCGGCTGCAAAACAGAAAGACGGATCTCGATGCGTATGAGCGACTTACGCTCAAGCTGTGCGCAAATCTGCTGGAGAGCTATCACGGTGTCCCCGAACCCCAAAACCGACTCAGTGATGAGGAGTTCTTCGCTGTGCCTCAGCGGTGGGAACTGGTCGATGGGATGCTATACGACTGCGACCGAACGAGTGTCCTGACCCGCCCCGCAGGATCGGGATTGGGTTCGGCTTTTCGGGCAGGAGCCTGGCCACATACGGGACCGGCCCCAACCCGGAAGCCACTTATAGAGTCAACGACTTAACTGCCCCGAACTAGCCACGGAGCAGGGCGAGCACGGACTGAGGAGCGGAATTGGCCTGCGCCAGCGCCGCAATCGACGCCTGCTGCAGAACCTGTGCCTTCGTCAGGTTGGCCGCTTCCGACGCCACATCCGCATCACGAATGCCGGCCTGCGCCGACGAGTAGTTCGTGATTTGGGACTGCGCCAGGTTGACCGCATAGTTCAATTTGTTCACACCGGCGCCGACTTTACCTTGCACCAGACCGAGGTTGGTAACCGCCGTCCCCAGTGCCGTCAGTGCGGCCAGAGCGTTGCCGGTATTCGAAGCTGCGCCTGCAGCTGAGGTAACAGCCTGCGCGCCAAGCGTTCCGAAAACACTGCCGGTACCGCCGCCGGCTCCTGCCGTGAACGCCGTTTCGTTGATACTGAAGGAGTTGGAACTCTGTAGCGAGATATCGGTGCCGTTTGACGCTTTGACAGCCGAAATACCGGATCCGGAGAGCGCCGTGTTCAAAGTGGTCAGCGTCGTCGCCAAATCCACCGCGTTCACGGAAGTCAAAGCGACGTTATAAGAAGACGAGCCATTCTGAATCGTGAAGTTTTCCGACGCCGCAGTACCGCCGCCGGTAGCGAAAGCGGCAAAGGTGCCACTGGTGATGTTGTAGTTTGAGCTGTTCACCGCTGTGCCGGAACCTGTAGTAACGCCGTTGCCGCCCGATGCCGCAGCGGCATTGACCGTAAACGCCGTTGCTCCGCCGAACTGCAGCGCTCCCGCACTGCTGACCGACGCCGTAATGCCATACGCCTGCAATGAAGTATTCAGATTGGCAATAACCTGGGTTCCGCTCAGCCCGCCGCTGCCGCCACTCAGTGTCGCGGTTACGTCCTGGTTGCCTGTACCGGTATCGAGGTGGAAGGTGAACGCCTGGGTATTACTGCCGGCCAGGAACGCCGTCGCTGAATTGTCCAGCCGAACGGTGTTGCCGCTGATCCCGGTGCCACCTCCGGCAATACTGGTGGTTCCGATGCCAAGCGCTGTCGAATCAACTGCGTTGTTCGAACCACTCAGGTCGACCGATACCTGCGCATTCGCCTGGTTGCTGCCGCCGCCAACGTAGGTCACCAGATTGGTGTTGTAGGTTCCGCCGGTATTCAACTTAACGTTGGACGCCTGGCGATTGATTTCCGTCAGCAGCCCCTGATACTCGGTGTTCAGAGTACCCCGGTCACCCGTGAATGTCGCGGAAGCCGACTGAGTTGCCAGCGTGCGAAGCCGGTCCAGGATATTGGACACGTTATTGAGGCCGCCATCCACAATCTGGAGTGCCGCAACACCGTTGTTGGCGTTCTGGACACCCTGCGTCAACTCGGCCGTATCTCCGCGGTACTTGTTGGCAACCGCCAGGCCCGCCGCGTCGTCCGCAGAGGAATTGATTCGGTAGCCGGACGACAACTTCTGGATCGTCTGGCTCTGAAAGTTACTGTTAACCCGAATGTTGTTCTGTGCCACAAGTGAGGCAACATTGGTTTGAATTGATAACGACATTCTTTTTCGTCCTTTGCCGCCACCCATCAAGGTGCACGGCGTGACCGACACATGCCCGGCGTCATGCCGGGTGCAGGTTCTCGCGGTGTGACCCGCAATACCTGCTGTATCGCTCCAGTGAGTTATCGGCAGTCCCGTTGGGAAACATTAGGCCGGCGGCTTACATTCAGGCTTTGACATTCGGGGTTCAACGGCACGTACCGCCGCCTGGCATTTGTATGACTTTTGTCGCAAAGAAAAAACCCATGCCATGCTGAATATTGCCGTGTTTGGTGTCTATACGTACCCAACTGCGTCCTGAATTCACACCCAGGGAATCTAAACAGTTTGCCCGTTCAAGCCGAAGCTGCAGTAAACGATGCGCTAGCCATGGCCAGATGGGCCATCGAAAACCCGGACTCCACCGTGGACCTCATCCTGGGCCGTCACCCGAATTCCGCAGAGGTCACTTCGACCGGTGAGAATCCCGCCAGGACCGCCATACTGCCCGGTTTCACACCCGCTGCCCTGGGTGATCCGTCCTTTCTGGCCACTCACAACGTCCGCTTTCCTTATATATGTGGTGAGATGGCAAACGGCATCGCCAGCGTCCCCATGGTGATCGCGATGGCCAAAGTGGGAATGCTCGGCTTCTTCGGAGCCGCCGGCCTCCCGCTCACTGAAATTGAGCGCGCCATCGCTGCCCTGAAGCAAGGCTGCGGATCTGCTTCCTGGGGCTCCAACCTGATCCACTCCCCACAGGACCCGGAACTCGAAGAGCGCTCCGTCGATCTCTATCTCCGCGAAGGAGTTACGCGCGTTTCCGCCTCAGCCTTCATGGCCCTCCGGCCCAGCATCGTGCGCTACGCCTACTCCGGCATCACAACCGGGCCGGACGGCACGATCATCCGCCGGAACCACGTTTTCGCTAAAATCTCGCGCGTCGAAGTAGCCAAACAGTTCCTGGCCCCCGCGCCGGACGCCATGCTCGCGGCGCTTGGTGAAAAAAGGCTGTTAACCCCCGCCGAGATCGAACTGGCCCGCCGCCTGCCTGTCGCCGAAGATTTCACGGTCGAAGCCGATTCCGGCGGCCACACCGACAACCGCGCCCTCACCGTCCTCCTCCCTTCCATCCTTCACCTTCGGGACGAAATGACCCGGAAACATGGCTGGACCCGCCCAATCCGGATCGGAGCCGCCGGCGGTATCGGCACTCCCGGGGCCGCCGCCGCCGCCTTTGCAATGGGTGCCGCCTACGTTCTGACTGGCTCAATTAACCAATCCGCCATCGAAAGCGCACTTTCTCCCGCCGGCAAGAAACTACTCACTCAAGCCGCGGCGACCGACGTCATGATGGCCCCCGCCGCCGACATGTTCGAGCTTGGCGTCAAAGTCCAGGTGCTGAAGCGCGCCAGCTTCTTCGCCGCCCGCGCCTCCAAACTCTACGAACTCTACATCCGGCACGACTCGCTCGAACAGATCCCCGCCGACACCATGAAGACCCTGGAACGCGACGTCTTCAAGCAGCCCGTCGCACAGGTCTGGGCCGATACCGAAAAGTTCTTCAAAGTCCGCATGCCCCACGAAATGGAGCGCGCCGCGCGCGATCCGAAGCACCGCATGGCGCTGGTTTTCCGCTGGTACCTGCACTTTTCCAGCCGTTGGGCCATCTCCGGCGAGCCCACTCGCCAGGTCGATTACCAGATCTGGTGTGGCCCGGCCATGGGCGTCTTTAATCAATGGGTTGCGGGAACGTTCCTCGAAAAAGCCGAGAACCGGACCGTGGCTCAAATCGCACTCAACCTGATGCACGGGGCCGCGTCAATCTCCCGTGCCCAGCAACTTCGCACCCTCGGCGTGGCCGTACCTGCCGAGCTATTTAACTACATACCCCGTCCCCTCGACGAATCCTATGCCCTCTGATTTCTCCCCCATCGCCGTCACCGGTGTCAGCGCGATTTTCCCCGGCTCCACTGACGCTTACGGCTTTTGGCGTGACATTCTCGCCGGTCGCGATCTGATCACCGATGTCCCGGAGTCCCGCTGGCTCGCTGAAGACCACTACGATCCCGACCCTAAAGCTGAAGACAAGACCTATTGCAAACGAGGCTCGTTCCTCGGCGAAATCGATTTCGACCCGATTGAGTTCGGCGTGCAGCCCGCCGCCATCAGCGCCACCGATACCTGCCAGTTGCTGGCCCTCATTGCCGCACGCCAGGTTCTGGACGACGCCATCAAGAACCAGTTCCGTGAAATCGACCGCGAACGCGCCAGTGTGATCCTGGGCGTTACTTCCGGCCAGCAGCTTTTTCTCAACGTCACCTGCCGTCTGCAGCGTGGTGTCTGGATGAAAGCGCTCCGCGAATCGGGCGTAGACGCAGTGCAGTCGAAAGACATCTGCGACCGTATCACCGATTCCTATGTGCCGTGGCAGGAAAACACCTTCCCCGGACTTCTGGGCAACGTGGTGGCGGGCCGCATCGCTAACCGTTTCAACCTGGGCGGCACCAATTGCGTGATCGACGCCGCCTGCGCCAGCTCCCTTTCCGCGCTCGCCATGGCCTGCGACGAGCTGCATCTGGGCCATTCGGACCTGGTGATCACCGGCGGGGCCGATACTTTCAACGACGCCCCGATGTTCGTGGCGTTCTCAAAAACTCCCGCGCTTTCGAAGTCCGGCGACTGCCGCCCGTTTTCAGACAAAGCCGACGGCACCATCCTCGGTGAGGGCGTTTCTCTGTTCGCTCTCCGACGTCTTGCCGATGCCGAACGCGACGGCAACCGGATTTACGCGGTGATTCGCGGCCTGGGAAGTTCGTCCGACGGTCGATCAAAAAGCATTTACGCGCCCGTGCCGGAAGGGCAGGCCAAGGCACTGCGCCGTTGCTACAAGTCGGCTGGCTATGGCCCTGAAACCGTAGGTATGATTGAAGCGCACGGCACTGGCACCACGGCCGGCGACGCTGCGGAATTCGAAGGGCTCCGCCAGGTTTTCTCAGAAGCGCAGCACCTGAAGTCAGAAGAAGACAAGCACCAGTGGTGCGCACTCGGTTCGGTGAAGTCCCAGATTGGCCACACGAAAGCGGCGGCGGGCGCGGCCAACCTCTTCAAGACCACCATGGCGCTGCACCACAAGATTCTTCCGCCCACTATTAAAATAGATAAGCCTAATCCGAAGCTTGCCATCGAGCAGAGCCCGTTTTACCTGAACACGCAGGCACGGCCCTGGGTTCGCCCAAAAAATACTCCGCGGCGCGCGTCTCTGAGTTCGTTCGGTTTCGGTGGCACCAATTTCCATGTGGCGATGGAAGAGTACGAAGGCCCGGGCGTGAAGCCGCCGAAGCACTGGAATGCCGCAGGCGAACTGATCCTGCTTTCCGCTGCGACGGCTGAGGCACTGAACCACAAGTGCCGGGAACTTTCGACGCAGGCGGGCAAGGAAAATCTGGCGGAACTGGCGCGTGACTCGCAGCTCCTGTTCGACGCCAAACTGCCCCACCGCATCGCGATTGTCTGCGATTCGCTGGTGGATCTGAAGAAGAAGCTCGATCCCGCGAACCGCGCGATGCCGGGGATCTACTCAGGTAACGGCACCGGCAAATCCACCGATGCCGGTCGCACGGCTTTCATGTTCCCCGGTCAGGGCTCCCAGTATGTTGGCATGACCGGCGACATCGCGATGGCCTTCGAAGAGGCACGTGAAGCGTGGGACTCGGCCCCCAGGGTTGACCTGCCAGAGCTGGGTGACGTGGTTTTCCCCAGGCCGGTTTTTGACGACGAAGACAGGAAGGAACAGGCTGCGCGCCTGACCCAAACCGAATGGGCGCAGCCCGCCATCGGCACGGCCAGCGTGGCGCTCCTCAATATCCTGAAGAAGCTGGGCGTTGGTCCGGATTGCGTGGGCGGCCACAGTTTCGGTGAAATCACCGCGCTCTACGCCTCCGGCGGGGCCGATTTTGACACCATGGTCCATATCGCCCGCAGGCGGGGCGAATTGATGGCAGAAGCTTCGTCCACGCCCGGCGGAATGCTGTCGGTGCGCCACAGCGCCACGCAGGTGAAGGAATGGATTTCCGATTGGGGCGTCGATCTCGCGGTAGCGAATCTGAATGGCCCCAACCAGACAGTTCTGTCGGGTTCAATCGTTGCCATTGAAGAGGCCGAAGGGCTACTGAAACAGCATGGCAACGGCGTCATGCGGCTGCCGGTCTCAACGGCGTTCCATTCGCCCCTGGTGGCCGGTGCGGCGGGTGCGTTTCGTGCCCATCTGGAAGACTGTTACCTCACCGACGGCCTGCTGCCTTTTTACGCCAATTTCGACGGCGAATTGCACCCCGTGGAACCCGCGGCGTTGCGGGATCGCCTGGCCGACCAGGTCGCGAGTTCCGTTCGGTTCCACGAAATGGTGGACCGGATGTATGAAGACGGCGTTCGGACTTTCGTCGAAGTCGGACCTTCTGCGGTACTGAGCAGCCTTATTAAAAGTATTCTTGGCGACCGGCCTTTCCACGCAATCGCACTGGATCGTCAGGGGACGAACGGTGTGGTCGCGTTGTGGCATGGGCTGGGCCAGTTGGCCGTTCTCGGGGTGGCGATGAACTGGTCGGCCCTGCGTGCGCAACATGATATTCAGCCGGAACCGCGCGGACAGGATAAGAAATTTATCGTCAAGATCAACGGCGGCAACTATGGCCGTCCGTATCCGGATCTCAGCGGGAAACCAGTGAAGCCGTTTGCAGCTCCGAAGGCTGTGGCTGCAGCGCCCGCACCGGTTCCGGCTGCAGTGCCGGCACCCCGGCCAGTCGAGTCGCCAAAGCAAGTTACCGCACCCACCAACGAAAACACAGTGAGCGAAACGACTGAACTATATCGCGTCTTCCAGGCATCCATCGCTGACGCACATCGCGGCTGGCAGGACAACCTTGCCAAGGGCCATGAAGACTATCTGAAGGCCATGGAATCTGCCTATTTCGCGGCTCTGGGCGCGCCGGTAGCGGCAATTCCGGTCTACGTGCAGCCGCCTGCTCCGCGGCAAGCGGCTGTGCTGACGGCGGCTCCCCAGCCACCTTCCCCGCCGCCTCCCCCTCCCGTTTTGGCGCCCGCTCCGGCACCTGTTGCCGTGGCCGTGCCGAAACCTGCTGCCCCGACTCACAATGTTCGCGAAACGCTGTGGAACCTGGTTGCGGACAAAACCGGCTACCCGTCGGACATGCTGGAACCGACCATGGCGCTGGAAGCCGATCTCGGCATCGACTCCATCAAGCGCGTCGAAATCTTTGCAGCCGTCCAGGATGCGCTGCCGGGCCTGCCCGAACTGCCGCACTCCGATATTGGCCGCCTGCGTACTCTCGAAGACATCGCGGTTTATCTGCAGGAGCAGCTCGGAGCCGCGCCAACAGCCGCGCCGGTTGCTTCAGCAGTTGCCGCTCCGTCGGTGGACATCAATAAGATCCTGCTGGGCGTGATCGCGGAGAAGACCGGCTATCCGTCGGAAATGCTGGAACCGACGATGGCGCTCGAAGCCGACCTCGGTATCGATTCCATCAAGCGTGTCGAAATCTTCGCTGCGGTGCAGGATGCGATTCCGGGTCTGCCGGAACTGCCGCACTCCGATATCGGTCGCCTGCGCACGCTCGAAGATATTGCGGTATACCTGACCGGTCACATGGGCGGAGCTTCTGCGCCCGCAGCGGTATCAGTCGCACCGGTTGCTGCAACCCCCGGCGTTGACATGCAGGCAATTCTACTTGAAGTGATCGCTGAGAAGACCGGCTATCCCGTCGAAATGCTGAACCCCGGCATGGCGCTCGAAGCTGATTTAGGCATCGACTCCATCAAGCGCGTGGAAATCTTCGCCGCCATGAGCGAGCGCGTTCCCGGCATGAAGGAGCCCGACATGGGCGAACTGGGACCGTTGAAGAGCATCGCGGATGTTGCTGGTTATTTGCAGGGTTCCCCGATTGCTGCTGCGCCCGTCGAGGCTGCGCCCGCAAAAGCCAAAGCCCCCGCGCAAACCGGTCTGCGCCACACGGTCGTCATCAAGCCCGCGCCTGCCACGAACCACTCGGTACTCACCGAGACTATCGGGTCCATCACCATCACCGATGATGGCCTTGGCGTTGCCGATGCGCTGAGCGAACTGCTGATTGTGCGCGGTTACGAAGCGGCGGTTTCTTACGAAGTCCCGGAAGGCGTTCACGCCGTGATCTGCCTCGCCGGGCTCCGCGAGTTTCCCACCCGCGCCGCCGCCATAGCCGCCAACATCAGCGCTTTCGATGTGGCCCGTTCGGCAGCCACCACCATCGCCGACAACGGCCTGTTCGTCACCGTGCAGGATACGGGCGGACGCTTCGCACCGACCAACGAAATCCGCGCCTGGGCCGGTGGCCTGAGTGCGCTCGCGAAGACCGCTGCGCTCGAATGGCCGAAAGCTGCTGTGAAGGCCATCGATATCGAAGTCGCCGGTCGCACTCCCCTGCTGGTCGCGCAGGCGATCCTGAACGAACTCATGCAGGGTGGCACGGAACTCGAAGTCGGCCTCAGCGCAAAGGGTGAACGCGTCACCGTCGAAACCACTTCGGGACCGGTAAACGGCACCGCACTGACTCTTGGACCAGACTCCGTGATCGTCGCTTCAGGCGGCGCCCGCGGTGTAACGGCTCAATCTTTGATTAACCTCGCCAAACAGACGCACAGCCGTTTCGTGCTGCTGGGCCGCACGCCGCTTGTCGACGAACCTTCGTTCTGTCAGGGCGTGGCGGGTGAATCCGAACTGCGCAAGGCGTTCGCTGCATTCGCGAAGACAAAGGGTGAATCGATGCCCCCGGCTGCCATCGCGGCGCAGGCCTCCCAGGTGATCGCAACCCGCGAAGTGAATGACGTTCTGGCGGCCTTCAAAGCTGCTGGTTCCCAGGCGCGCTACGTCGCAGTGGATATCCGCAATCGCGAGGCTGTCGCCAGTGCTCTCAACGAAGTGCGCGCTGCATGGGGCCCGATCTCCGGCATCGTACACGGTGCGGGCGTTCTTGCCGACAAGCTGATCGCGGAACTCACGCCGGACAAGTTCGACGTGGTGTTCTCGACCAAGATCGACGGTCTGGAAGCGCTCCTCGACGCCACGCGGCAGGATCCGCTCAGGTTCATCGCGCTGTTTAGTTCCGTTGCCGCACGCAACGGCAACCCCGGTCAGGCGGCTTATGCCATGGCCAATGAAGTGATGAATCGCGTCGCCCATGCTGAAGCCGCTCACCGCGCAGGGCTTCGCGTCAAGAGCCTCAACTGGGGCCCGTGGGATGGCGGCATGGTCACCGACGCTTTGCGGAAGCACTTCTCGAAGAACGGCGTGGGCATGCTGGGCATTGAAGAGGGCACCAAGCTCTTCAGCGATGAGATTCTGCACGGAGCGGACGGGGAGATTGAAATCGTCCTCGGCCATCCCCTCACGGCAGCATGAGCAGTCGATTTGAGCCGATTGCCATCATCGGGCGAGGGTGTGTCTTTCCGGGCGCGGTCACCCTCTCCGAGTTCTGGGACCTGATTGTCAGCGGACGGAATGCCGTCAGCAGCTGCCCTAAAGACCGCTGGCGCATTCCGGTGGAAAGCGTGCTGGGCAAAGGCCCGGAGAAGAGCTTCACCGATAAGGGCGGCTATGTCACGGGGTTTACGCCGTCGGGTCCGCTGGACCAGCTGAATCAGTGGCTGCTGTACTGTGCGCGTGAAGCGCTGAAAGAAGCAGGGATTGCGCAGGCTCCGCCGCGCACTGGTGCGATTGCGGGTGTGCTGGGCCTGCCTTCCGAAAGTCTCGCGCAGTACGCCGAGAATGTCTGGCTTGAAAAACCGAACCCGATTGCGCCGGAGAACCGGTTCATGGACGGGTTCGCGGTCCAGGATTTAGCTCGGACGCTGCAGCTGGATCTGGGCGCGTTTGCGCTGGATGGCGCCTGTGCTTCGTCCATCTACGCGATCAAACTGGCCTGCGATGCGTTGCAGGACCGGCGCGCGGATCTGATGCTGGCAGGCGCGGTGAACCGTTCTGACGATCTCTATCTGCACATCGGTTTCAGCACGCTCAAAGCGGTCAGCCCGACCGGCCAAAGCCGCCCGTTCCATAGCGGTGCGGATGGTTTGTTGCCTTCGGAAGGCGCGGGGTTTGTGGTGCTCAGGCGGCTGGCGGACGCGCGGACGGCGGGTGACCGTGTGCTGGCTGTGATTCGTGGCGTTGGCGTCAGCAATGATGGCCGCACTGCGGGGCTGCTGACTCCTTCCGAAGTGGGGCAGGAGAATGCGATTCGCCAGGCGTATGAAGTCTCCGGCCTGGCGCCTCGTGACATTTCGATGGTGGAGTGCCATGCGACCGGCACACCCGTTGGGGACGCGAGCGAAATCCGCAGTACAGGCAAGGTGTTTGCAGGGCTGCAGAACGTGCCGATTGGTTCGGTGAAATCGAACCTGGGACATCCGATTACTGCAGCGGGCATGGCGGGGCTGTTCAAGATTATTGGCGCAATGCATGCCGGGATTCGCCCCGCGACACTGCATGTCGACTCGTCAACGCTGAACCCGGCGCTGGCCGGATCGCCGTTTCGGGTATTGCAGCGGAACGAACCATGGACGGTGGAAGGCCCCCGGCGGGCTTCACTCAGTGCGTTTGGTTTTGGCGGCAATAACGCCCACCTGATAGTGGAAGAGGCGGGAGAAGCGCTGCCGGTTCCGGCGGCCCAGGCAGACGCGAAGATCGCGGTGATTGCGGTTTCGAAATTGACGGAAGGCCCGATTTCTCTGGAACTACAGAATCTCGGTTTCCCGCCGTCGGATCTGGAACAGAGCCTGCCGCAACAACTGATTGCGCTGCAGGCGGCTTCTGAAGCGATTGCGAAGATCCGAAGTTTGCCGAACGCCCGCACCGGTGTCTACGCCGGAATGAGCGTCGACGCCGAAGTGGCGCGCTACGGACTGCGGTGGCGAACCGGGAATCCTGTTTGCCCCGAATTGACCCCCGCTGCTGTGACGGGACGCCTGGCGAATATTGTTGCGAACCGGATTTCCAGCCGGTTCGATTTGCGCGGACCGAGCTTCGCGGTGATGGCTGACGAACTCTCCGGAACGGTCGCCCTGCGCCTCGCCGCGCGAGCTTTGCGCGCCGGTGAAATCGACGCGGCCGTTGCGGGCGCGGTGGATCTGGGCAATGAACCGGTGAACCTCGCGGCGCGCAAGGCGATCGGAAAATCCGAACCCATTGCGGATTTCGCAACCTTCTATGTGTTGAAAAGACTGGACGATGCGGTCGCACAAGGCGAGAACATAGTCTCGGTTTTGGAGGGCGACAGCTTCGTCCCCTACCCGGCGTGGCCTGCGGTTCGGACGCAGGTGGGCAAGCCGATCCAGGGCGAAATTGGGTTCGTCTTTGCGGGAGCCGCTGCGGCGTATCCCGGCATGGGCGACACTTTCCTGCGCGCTTTCCCGGAACTGGTGGCCGATGTCACCGCCCGGATGCCGAAGGTTGCCGCCTCCGCCGAATGGATCAAGACCGGCGAGGCGCCGAACGCGTACGAAACGCTCTGGGCCAGTTCGTTCCTGAGCCAGGTGCACGCGGCTTTCACTTTGAACGTG
>JBBQDH010000058.1:0-26418 GCA_038319515.1 Bryobacterales bacterium | reverse complement strand
AGTGACGCTTAACTTCCTTGATGATGTCTTCCTGCTGCACTTTTCTTTTGAAGCGGCGGAGGGCGTTTTCTAACGTTTCCCCCTCCTGAAGCCTTACTTCAGCCAATGAATTACACCCCCCAACGGCTCATGAATTCCCCTTCGCCTGCCCGTAAAACCCGGACCTGACCGGCGAAGGTACTGATATCATATGGACTTGATTTGGAAAATCAAGCCCCAGATCTTTTTGACTACAATGCAACCCGAAGCGCCCGAAGTTCCCCAAACATGACAAACGTGCTCGCAATACTACTGGCCGGCGGAGCGGGCGAGAGGCTGTACCCACTGACTCGCGACACTGCCAAACCCGGCGTGCCCTTCGGAGGCGTCTATCGAATCATCGACTTCACACTGTCGAACTGTGTGAACTCAAACATTCGTCGAATTTTCATCCTAACACAGTACAAGTCACTGGAATTAAACAGGCACATCCGGGACGGCTGGCAGATCTTCAGCCCGATCCTGGGTGAGTTCATGGAAGTGCTGCCGCCCATGAAGCGCGTCTCCGACGAATGGTATCAGGGGACCGCCGACGCCATCTGGCAGAATCTGCAGAGCATCGTCACCGAGGCACCCGAATACGTGGTGGTCCTCTCGGGTGACCACATCTATAAGATGGACTACGGCGACATGCTCGCCTGGCACAAAGCAAAGCGCGCGGACATCACTATCGCGACCATTCAGATCAGCCCGGCTGAAGCCGACCGGTTCGGCGTCGCGCAGATCGATTCCGACTACCGGATTTACGGCTTCGAGGAGAAGCCGAAGCACGGGAACCCGGTCCGGTCGGCGTTCGACCCCGACATGATCAGCGCCTCCATGGGGATCTACATCTTCTCGACGAAGACCCTGATCGAAGAACTTCGGGCGGACGCAGAGGATGCGAGCTCGTCGCACGATTTCGGCAAGGATATCCTGCCGCGGTGCTTGAACCACCGTCGCGTGGTGGCATACGACTTCGTAGATATTAACGCCAAACTCGCCCGTTACTGGCGTGACGTGGGGACCATCGATGCGTTATACGAGGCGAATATGGATCTGATTTCGGTCACCCCGGAACTGAACCTGTACGACACCCACTGGCCTGTCCGCATGCGCCCCATCCAGGCTCCCCCCGCGAAGTTTGTCTTCGCCGACGAGGGGCAGCGCATGGGAACCGCAATTGATTCGATGGTCTCTCCGGGATGTATTGTCTCCGGAGCCCGCATCCGCCGCAGCGTTCTTGCGCCGTTTGTGCGGGTGAACAGTTACTGCGAAGTGGACGATTCGATTGTGATGCCGAATGTGATTATCGGGCGGTATAGCCGGGTCCGGCGGGCGATCATCGATCACGGGGTGGTGCTGCCGGAGAACAGTAACGTGGGGCTCGATGCGGTGGCGGATCGGGCGAAGGGGTGGTTGGTGACGGATTCCGGGATTACGGTTGTGCCGTCGGTGAAGGCTGAGCGGTAATGGTCATCAATTCAATCGATTGCCCGAAGAGGCGGTGGATTCAATTCGACCTGACCCACGGCCCCTGGCGGTCCTGCTGGCTTCCGCATGGTACCCGTGATAGTCTTCGAGTCTGCAGATCTATAACCTTAAGTCAGCAGATACAGAATGGAGCAAGCCTGTCACGCTCATGGCAATCGACAGTTCAAATGTATGGCGGACATCCCGACGGGAAGTAATCAACCACTGGATGGCCGCAGACAGGATGGTTGGGTGGAAGCTTTATCTCCGTTTCCTCCACGAGCAAGGGCAACCCGAAGTTGTTTTCGTCCCTTTTAGGAAACAGGGTCTGGAACTTGGAGGAATGAGGCCTGATCGATGGGGCGCGGGTGATGGCCTGGATACCTGGAAAGCTTTGGTCGCTGAGGCGAGCAAGGAAAGCGTAAAGCGATTCACTGTTCAATACCGGTACGAAAAGATTGAAGAACAGTAGGTAGATTTCATGCTGTGCCGCGCAGAAGCCCGCATCCCCTGCAGCGTTATGGCACCCTTTGTACCGCTGAACAGTTACCGCGAAGTTGGCCATTCAATTGTGATGCCGAATGTGGTCGTCGGCCTGGCTGGTGACGGATTCGTGGATCACGGTGCTGCCGTTGGGGGAAGGCGGCGCGGTGATCCTATCAATTCGAACACAACGCCGGATTGTGGGCGTTGATGATCGCCTGCAAGTCGTGGCACACCAGGGATTCCCCGGCTCTTGCCGCCCTTGTTTTTGACCTGGAACATTTATTGCTCCATTGCCCTGTAGAAAGCTTCCGCTGATCGTTCTAACGAAGGGTCTACTCAAAAATCGGCATCAGTTTTGCCAGAACTTTGTCCATGATCTCGTCCGGAACGCTCTCCAACTTCTTGCCCCTGCGCGCGCCGAGATCGAGCGCACGGGCCTGGTCGCACCGGACTATGCCTGTTGTTTTAGTTCCCGCTCCTGACAGAGGTACAGCAAACCCCGCCGTCCGAGCGAAATCACCGCCGCTCGTGATGGGGAGAACCACGGGCACTTTCGTCACCCGATTGAATACTTCCGGCGAAACAATCAGGACCGGGCGACGGCCCTTTTGCTCCTGTCCGTCCGTGGGCTCAATCCCGACCAGCCAGATTTCGCCGCGCTTCATCAGATGAACTCGCCGCCTGCAGGCTTGTCATAGAGCCATTCTCGCTCTTCCCTGCTGCGGGGCGCCTTGGGATTGCATTGGGCGAGCAACTCGGCCAGAGTGTCGCGGGGCTTCTGCTGCAGTTTGACTATCAGGCTGCCACTCCGGACTGCGAGCCCCACCTTTGTACCCGGCCGCATCTGCAAAATATCGAGAAGTGCCGGAGGGACTGCAAGCATAATCGAGCCGCCTACCTTACGCAAATTAGTTGTGTGCATGGATCGCTGTCAGCCTTCAGTCAACCTCAATTCTCTCTGAACAAAGCCCGGAAGCCTTCCTGTTCGAAGTGCCGGTCATTCGTCAAAACTTCGGTGATCCCCTCCCGGCGCATCGCCTCCATCGAAATGCAATCGGTCAGGCTGTATCCCTTGTCGGGACGCGCGGCATAAAGATTCAATCCTGACAGGAACGACTCATGGCTCTGTGGAATTACCTCCACTGCCGGGTCGGACAGAATATCGCGCACTGTGTCTGCGGCCTCCTTTCTCAACCAGCTATCGCCCGCGAAAAACGTGAGGACTTCGACGAGCACTTCCTCCGTTGTGCAGACCCTGCCGCTCGACAACAGGTCGTCGAACCTCCGGACCTCACCGGCGTGGCGGTCGGCTTGATTGGTTAGTGCAATCCAGTAGAAGGTATCGGCGAAAACCGCCTTCACTCGGGCCGCCGGGGGACGTTGTAAATATAGTGATCATGCTGGCTCGCGCCGTCCTCAGGCAGTTTGGCGCGGATTTCGGCGGGCATCCCGGCCCAGCGCTCACGGATTCTGGTGGCAAGCGGTTTTCCGGCCCCTGCCGAGGCCAGGGCCTGTTCCATCACCTGCATCGCGTATTGCTCGGCAGACAGGCCCTTCGCTTGTGCCATTGCAGTAAGCTTCGCTTCAACGTCGGGTCCGATATCAAGAATGATCGTCATAGTCGCCTTTTCTGTATTATGACCCCGCCATGGCCACTCTGCGGTTGCATTACGCCGCCAGATCTGCGGTTAGGGCTCCTGGAAATGCCTCCGCCACCCCATCCACCCCCCGTCCCGTACAATAACGATTTGGTGGGTTCCGCTTCCCTAAAGCCCATCCACCGCGCGCCGCCGCTCACATAATCCCCGGCCAGGCCGCATGACTGCCCAAAAGCTTCCCAAATCAACAGGAGAAAAACACTTGTCAACAATCGTCAGAATAAACGGAACTGAGATCCTCGATTCCCGCGGCAACCCCACCGTCGAAGCGGAAGTTTTCTTAGCCGATGGCAGCGTCGGTCGCGCCGCCGTCCCCAGCGGAGCCTCCACCGGCGAGCACGAAGCCGTCGAGCTTCGCGATGGCGATAAAAAACGCTACCTCGGCAAGGGCTGCCTCCAGGCCGTCGCCAACATCAACGGACCGATTTCCACCGCTCTGCACGGTCACGACGCCACATTGCAGGCCAAACTCGACCAGATCATGATCGACGAGGACGGCACCCCGAACAAAGCGAAGCTCGGCGCCAACGCCATGCTCGCCGTGTCTATGGCCGTTGCCCGCGCCGCAGCCGCGTCCCACCGCACACCCCTCTACCGCTACCTGGGCGGCGTCAACGCCTGCACGCTCCCCGTGCCCATGATGAATATCATCAACGGCGGCGCGCATGCCGATAGCTCGGTCGACATGCAGGAATTCATGGTCATCCCGTATGGGGCGTCGAAATTCTCCGAATCCCTCCGCATGGGCGTCGAAATCTTCCACAACCTCAAAACCGTTCTCAAGAAGCGCGGCTACTCGACAGCGGTCGGCGACGAAGGCGGTTTCGCGCCGAACCTGAAGTCGAACGAAGAAGCCATCGAAGTCGTCCTTGAAGCCATCGTTCTGGCTGGTTATAAGCCCGGTGACGAAGTCGGCATCGCGCTCGATCCCGCCTCCAGCGAGTTCTACAAAGAAGGCATGTATGTCTTCAAGAAATCCGACGGCAGCAAGCGCACTTCCGAGCAGATGGTGGAATACTGGGCCAACTGGCGCCGCCAGTTCCCCATCGTGTCCATCGAAGACGGTCTCGCGGAAGACGACTGGGCCGGCTGGAAGCTGCTGACCGACACCATCGGCCACAACACGCAGCTGGTGGGCGACGATCTGTTCGTCACCAACACCGCCCGCCTGCAGCGCGGCATCGATTCCAAGACCGCGAACTCCATCCTTGTGAAGGTCAATCAGATCGGGACCTTGACGGAGACCCTGGACGCCATGCTGACCGCTTCGAAGAACGGCTACACCACCGTTGTTTCGCACCGCTCCGGCGAAACGGAAGATCCGTTCATCGCCGACCTTGCGGTTGCCACCAACGCGGGCCAGATCAAGACCGGTTCCGCCAGCCGCACGGACCGCATCGCGAAATACAATCAACTTCTCCGCATTGAAGAGCGCCTCGGCGCGGCCGCGAAATTCCCCGGTCGAAAGGCGTTCCGGCAATAATGTCGAGGAACAAGCCTCTCCTCCTCACCATTCTCGACGGCTGGGGTTACTCCCCGGCCGTGGAGGGCAACGCCATTGCGGCGGCGCGCAAGCCCACTTACGACATGCTGCTGCGCGATTTTTCCAACTCGTTGGTTTACACCTCGGGCCTGTCCGTCGGGTTGCCGGAAGGCCAGATGGGGAACTCCGAAGTCGGTCACCTCAACATCGGCGCGGGCCGCGTGGTCCACATGGACGTCACCCGGATCGATCTGATGATCGCCAACGGCGAGTTTTTCCAAAACCCGCTGCTGCTCGACATGATGAAGCACGCCCGCGTCGGCCACCGCCTCCACATCATGGGCCTGGTCAGCGATGGCGGCGTGCACTCCCTGCAGGAACACCTCTATGCGGTGCTGAAGCTGGCAAAGCAGGAAGGCGTCTCGGAAGTGTTTGTTCACTGCTTTATGGATGGCCGGGACACGCCGCCTGACAGCGGTATCCATCGCCTGCGCGAACTACAGCACAAGATGCGCGAACTGGGCGTGGGCAAAGTTGCCACGGTCTCCGGTCGCTACTATGCGATGGATCGCGACAAGCGCTGGGAGCGTATCGAGAAGGCTTTCGACGCGATGGTGCTGGGCGTTGGCGAAAAGTCGACCGACCCCATCGCCGTGATGCAGCAGTCCTACGAAAACGGCATCACCGATGAATTCGTTCTGCCCGTCACCATTGTGGATGCGAACAACCAGCCTGTCGGCCTGATCCGCGAAGGCGACGCCTGCTTCTTTTATAACTACCGCTCTGATCGCGGTCGCGAGATGACTGAAGCGCTGACCAGCGCGACGCTCGAACAGCCGGCACGCGGCAAGGTCCCGCGGAACCTGAAGTTCGTGACCATGACCCAGTACGACAAGAGCCTGAACGTGCCCTTCATGCTGACCCGAGAGCCGCTCCAAAACATCATGGGCTACGTCTGCCAGGAACTAAACTGGAAGAACCTGCGCGTGGCGGAGACGGAAAAGTACGCGCATGTGACGTACTTCTTCAACGGCGGCATTGAAAAGCCGTTCACTGGTGAAGAGCGTGAGATGGTGCAATCGCCCAAGGTTGCCACTTACGATCTGATGCCGGAGATGAGTGCCGACGGTGTCACGGAAATTGTTCTCGATGCCATGGGCCGCAGGGATTTCGACGTCATCGTCATGAACTTCGCCAATGCCGACATGGTGGGCCACTCCGGCAAGATGGAGCCCACGGTGAGAGCCGTGGAGAAGGTCGACGAATGCCTGGGCCGCATCTGGCAGCGGCTGAAGGAAAAGAACGGTCGCTGGATCATTACGGCCGATCACGGCAATGCGGAAACCATGATCGATCCGGTCACGAAGGGCCCGCACACGTACCACACCATCAATCCGGTGCCGTTTATTCTGGTGGACGATTCCGGTGCGCGGCTTCGGCCAGGCGGGGCATTGCAGGACATCGCCCCCACCATTCTGGGCGTGCTGGGCGAGAAACAACCGAAGGACATGACCGGGCGGGATCTCCGGCTTCTATAGGTTTCTGGTCTGCAGGGGCGGCGCAAACGCATCGCCCCTGCAAATGTTTCAATTCCTCTCGCGTGCCCTTGGGATTCATGCCGCGTACGTGGTAATCTAAAAGGGTTCCGATGCAAAGCGGGGACGTAGCTCAGTTGGTTAGAGCGCCGGCCTGTCACGTCGGAGGTCGCGGGTTCGAGCCCCGTCGTCCCCGCCAAATCCTTCCAAAAATTGCTGTACGTGTACACGGCGACAACTCGCCATTTACAGCCATCAACATGCCATCAGGCACTCTATTTTTAATTTCCCTTCCACCCAACCCCGGCGCGGGATGAAGACCCCAACCTGTCGAGACCTGTAAGTCTCCGACAAACTGCCTCGATTGATACGCCACCGACTTTCCATTCGGCCTTGTCGAATCTTTTGCCCTCCTGAGCAGAGTGTAACGACATAGCCCAAAAGACCCCGCAGTCTCCCGATAAAGTACAATACGTCGGTGACCCTCAACCGCCGATCATTCCTCTCCACCGCCGGCTCCGCAGCCGTCTCAGCCCCCTTCTTCCTTCGCGAACTCCTTTCCAAACCCCCTTCCGGCACTCTCCGCCTCGCCGCTTTCGGAGCCAGCGGCATGGCCTTCTCCACTCTTGATGGCATCGCTTCACATCCCAAAGTCAAACTTGTCTGCGTCGCCGAAGTGGATTCCAACCGCCTCGAACGCCTGACAAAGAAATATCCCGACGCAAAGGTCTATCCCGACTGGCGCGAAATGCTCCGCAAAGAAAAAGGCCGGATTGACGCCGCCTGCGTTGGCACGCCCGACCACATGCACGCCCCGCAGGCCATCAGTTCCATGCGCATGGGCCTGCCCGTTTACGTCCAGAAACCCCTTGCGCACGACGTCCATGAAGTCCGCACCCTGATGAAGATGGCGAAGGAGAAAAATCTGCCCACCCAAATGGGCATCCAGATCCACTCGTGGAAGGAATACAAGACCGCAGTCCGCCTGATCCAGTCCGGTGCCATCGGCAAGGTGAAAGAGGTCCATACGTGGAGCGAAAAGAAATGGGGCGACACCACGAAATTGCCCGTCACTCCTGACCCCGTGCCCGGCGGCTTCAACTGGGATGCGTGGCTGGGCGTTGCAAATTCCCGCCCCTACATCAACGAGGTCTATCACCCCGGCAACTGGCGCAAGCGTCTCGATTTCGGCACCGCCACTTTCGGCGACATGGGCTGCCACATCCTGGACCCCGTCTTTGGCGCGCTGCAGTTGGGTTCCCCGCTCTCTGTGCGCAGCGAAGGCGCTGCCCCCAACGGCGAAAGCTGGGCTCTCGATACCCTCATCCGCTACGTCTTCCCCGGCAACGCGCTGACCGCCGAAAAGACCATGTCACTCACCTGGTACGATGGCGACCGTCTGCCTCCGCCCGAAATCCGTGCCCTGCTCGGCGAAGTAAAATTTCCCGGCCAGGGTTCCATCTTCATCGGTACAAAAGGCCGGATGCTGCTGCCCCACATCGCCATGCCGATCCTGCTGCCCGCCCCTGATTTCGCAGGCTTCACCATGCCTGAATTCGAACGTACTGACCACTACTTTGAATTTGCCGACGCGGTCCTCGGCAACGGCAAGACTTCCACGCCGTTTGAGTTCTCCGGAGCGCTCACCGAATCCGTCCTGCTTGGCCCGCTCGCCACGCGCTTCCCGAACACAACCCTGCAGTGGAACGGCGCGAAGGCAAAGTTCACCAACATGAGAGAGGCGAACCAATTCCTGCGCCGTAAATATCGTAAAGGCTGGTCCGTTCCTGGCTTGGCATAGCTTGTAGGTGACGTAACCTCATGGCCAGCAACGTGCCTATAAGGAAGTGATCATGAAAACAAAATTGCTCGCCATCGCGATGTTCACCATCGCAGCCGCGTCAGCACAGGTTTCTATTCGGATCGGCCCGCCGCCGCCCCCGCGCATCATCCGCCTGCAGCCGCGCAGCCCGGGCAACGGGTACATTTGGGTGGAAGGCTATCAATACCCCGTTGGCAATCATTACAAATGGCACAACGGTTACTGGACCCGTCCGCCCTACTCCGGCGCGCGCTGGACATCGCCCCGTTACGAAGGTGAAAGATACTATGACGGTCGTTGGGAAGGGGAGCGTGGTGAGCGGGGTCATGACCACCATTCGGACCGGGGCCGCGACCGCGATTACCGCCGCGACGACGACCGCCGTTAGAAATGAAAAAGGGTGGAACCCGAAAGCCCCACCCTTTTTTGCCCTGCCGTTTGGATCTGTTACGCGTTGCGCTTACGACGCGCCTGAACCAGAGCCAGTGCGCCTGCGCTCAAACCAAAGAGCACAAACGTCGCCGGTTCCGGTGTCGCTACAAAGCTGATGGTGATTGTGGCGATACTGTTGCCCGGATTGGTGAAACCGTCGTTGATCGCCGTGAATGTCGGCGAGCCGAAGGCGCCCGGACCAGTACGGCTGCTGATTCCGGTTCCGAACGCCGACTGCGAATGCACAAGTCCGTTCTCAGCGCGGCCGGTTCCCGGTGTACCCTGGCAAAGAAACGCCACGTCGTTGCCATTGACATTACATTCATCATTGATTTCCGTGCCGGCATCCAGTAAATCGGAAGCGAAAACGTGAATCACGATGTTGCCGTTCCCGCCATTAAAGTTGCCGCTCCCATCAAACAATGAAAGCGAACTTGCTGTTGCCGTGCCAAAAAACGTGTCGTTAGTCGGAATCGCCATGATCAGGTAACTCAGACGCCCGCCGTTCGGGTTTAACTCATCCGCCGCCAGCGTTCCGGAGATGGTCGCGTTCGGAGCGGTCGGATTTCCGATCGAAGTCTGCGAATAGCCATTGCCGTAAGCACTGAACTGCTGAAACAGACAATCCGATCCTGTGTAGTTTGTGCCGGTGCAGGTGTTCGGTGGCGGCGTAGTGACATCCCCGCCATTTCCAGACCCGGTCACGCCGTCTTCTGCCTCATGCTTCACGCCGCTTGTGGCAGCCTGGCCCACGGTGTAAGTGGTAAAGTTGCCGTCCGAAATCCCCACCCACGGTCGCATGATCCACAGACCGTTTACCGGTGCGTCGTTGTGCACTGAGAACGTTACTACCCCTGCCGCCTGCGCACCCATGGCGCCCAGCATCAATGCTCCTGCCATCAGAGCTGTTCTTTGAATTGACTTGTTCAATTTTCGATCCTCCTGTCCTTTCGGCTGCGGTTTCTATGCGCCGCAGGTGATGAGTGACGAAGACAGCAGATTCCTTACAAATTAGTTCTTGATGTTTTTTCTGTCCCCTGCCGGCCACTCCCGTACCCGCGTGCCGCAAGATGGCTCCGCATGCGCTTTCGCGCCCGGTACAGCAGTACTCCCAGGTTTGTCTCGGAAACTTCCAGAATTCCGCAAATCTCTTTGGTCCCAAGCCCTTCCATCTCCCTCAGCAGAAAGGCGTTGCGCTGCGGATGAGGCATATGATCCAGGCACGCCCGAATCACGGCCCCGGCCTCCTTCGACAACAGCAGCCGCTCGACATCCGCTCCGGACGCGCGTGATCCGCAGATTTGAGATTCCCGCTCATCCAACCGCCCGATTTGTGACTCCTGTGCCTTCGCGCGGCGGCGCTCCAGCGTCTTGTTGTAGAGAATTCCCGTCAGCCAGGTCCGGACTGTCGACCGACCCTCAAACCGCTCCACAGTTTCAAGGAACGTCATCATGGTGTCCTGGACAACGTCTTCAGCTTCCGCGGGGTCGAAGCCCAGAGCCCTCGCCATGGAGCCAAGAGCGCCGAAGTGTTCCCGCATCACCGAATCGAGGGCAGCCGGGTCCAGACGTCGCACCATTTCAGGCAAATCCGCCCCTCCACGCCAAACCTGCATCTTCGCTGAGTGAGTGAGTGCGATTCACAGTTTCTTACATCGCGCTCCGGTCGTTGCCCTCTTCACCGATCTCGCGGTAGATTTGAAACGTCCCTGCTAAACATGAAATCCCCGGCTTCCGTCAGCACTGAGTTTCTGGAACTTCTTCGCCGCCGGGATCCCCAGGCGCTTGCCCAGGCCGTCCATGATCACGCCCGTCCACTGTTCCGGGCCGCCCGCGCTCTAGGTTTTAACCCTGCGGAATCGGACGACATGGTGCAGGACGTCTTCGTCACGTTCCTCCAAAAGCTCGATACTTTCGAAGGCCGCTCTCTTCTGCGCACCTGGCTGTTTGGCGTGCTGCATCACAAAGCGATGGAACGCCGCCGTGTCGCGGCCAATGAAAGCCGTTGCGATTCCCTCGACGAGGTCTTCGAATCGCGCTTTGATCCCCATGGCAGCTGGGCCCGGCCACCCGCTGACCTGCAGCGCATTCTGCTTTCCCGGGAAGCAGGCTCGGCCATCCGGTCCTGTATGGAGGGCCTGTCTATGAACCAGCGCGCCGCTTTTATCCTCCGCGAAGTGGAAGAACTCGAAACCAGCGAAATCTGTAAGATTCTCGGCGTCAGCGCCACTAACTTTGGAGTGCTGATTTTCCGGGCCCGCGCCCGCCTCCGGGAATGTCTTGAACTGAAGGGCTTTGGCCCGGCTGAAACTGAGGGCACTGCCAGGAAAGGGGCCGCCAGGAAATGATCTCGTGCAGGAATATCGCAGGTTTGCTTCTCTCCGAACAGATCGTCCTCGAACCCTGGTGGCGGCGGATGGAAATCCGCATGCACCTCGGAATGTGCCGGGTCTGCGGTCGCTTCGCGCGCCAACTCCGGCAGATCCGCGCCTCCACACTCGAAATGGCCAACTCACAGGCCCCGGGCCCGGGTCTGGAACAACGAATTCTGAACCGCCTCGAAAAAGGCCAGGATTAAAATGTCAACCACCACGGCACCTCTCACCAATGCCCCCCTGAAAAAGGACTCCGACTACGTCTTCTACGAACTCACCCGCAGCATCTGCCCGGAATGCCGCAAGGTCATCGACGCACAGATTCTCTTGCGCGACAACAAAGTCTACATGCGGAAGCGCTGCCCGGAACATGGCCAGTTCGAAGGCCTGGTCTACGGTGATGCCAAACTCTACGCCGATTCCGCCCGCTTCAACAAGCCTGGCACCATCCCGCTGGAATTCGCGACTGAAATCAAAGACGGCTGTCCGCACGACTGCGGTCTCTGTCCGGATCACCAGCAGCACACCTGTCTCGGCATCATCGAAGTGAACAGCGCCTGCGACATGGCGTGCCCGCTCTGTTTCGCCGAGGCCGGTCCCGGCTTCAGCCTGACACTCGAAGAAGTGGAAGACATCCTCGACCACTACATGGCCGCCGAGGGCAATCCCCAGGTCATCCAGTTCTCTGGCGGTGAGCCTTCCATCCACCCGCAGATTATTCCCATGATGAAGGCCGCCCAGGCGCGCGGCATCCCCAACGTCATGCTGAATACGAACGGCAAGCGCATCGCCACCGACGACGCTTTTGTTGCGCAACTCGCCGAAATTCGTCCCAATATTTACTTTCAGTTCGATGGTTTCGAGAGTGAGACTTACCGCATCATTCGCGGCGAACCCGACATCCTGCCCAAAAAACTGCTCGCTCTCGACCGTCTGGCCGAAGCCGGCTGCTCGGTCATCCTGGTGCCCGCCGTGGAACGCGGCGTGAATGAAAAAGAGATCGGTGCCATCGTCCGCTTCGGCCTCAGCCACCCTGCCGTGAAGGGCATCAATTTTCAGCCCGCTTTTCATGCCGGACGCCACTCCACGCACGATCCCATGCAGCGGATGACCAATCCCGACATCATCAAACTGATTGAAGAGCAGACCGAAGGCGTCTTCCTCAAAACCGACTTCATTCCGGTCCCCTGCTGCTTCCCCACCTGCAACTCCGTCACCTACGCCTACGTGGACGCGGAACAGAAAGTCACGCCGCTGCCCCGTCTTCTCAACGTGGAAGACTATCTCGATTACATCGCCAACCGCGTGATGCCCGATCTTGGTGCCGAAGTCCGCACCGCGCTCGAAGGCCTCTGGTCTTCCTCCGCCGTTCCCGGCTCAGAAAAAGTGGCGCGCGAATTCTCCTTTTCCTGCTCCTCCTGCGGCCTTCCCGATGGCAGCCTTGACGTCAAAGGCCTCTCCAATTTCATCTTCATGATCATGCTTCAGGACTTCATGGACCCCTGGACCTTCAACCAGAAAAACCTCATGAAGTGCTGCAAGGAATTCCTGCTGCCGGGCGGCAAACAGATCCCGTTCTGTTCCTATAACACCATCGGATACCGTGAGCAGGCCCGCAAACAACTCATGGCGCAGGAACGCGGTCGCGTGGAAGCCCGTCGCGCAGGTGTACCGTACAAAGTCCGCCCCGTGACCTTCTCGTTTGGAAAGGACGGTGTTGCCAACACTCCGCTGGTCAGCCTGGAGCCCAACGGGGCAGCCTTTTGACTGAAGAACTAAAATCCTGCTGCGCGACACTCTATGAGACTGATCTCGCCCGCCTGCTGCTGGGTGATTCGTTCCACCCCGGCGGGCTCAGCCTCACCAAACGTCTGGGGGAAACGCTCGGGCTGAATCAAGGCATGCGCGTTCTCGATGTCGCCTGCGGCAAGGGCGAGAGCGCGATTTTCCTTGCGAAGACATTTGGCTGCGAAGTCGTCGGGCTCGATCTTGGTCCTGAAAATGTTCGCCAGGCAACGGCCCGGGCCGAAACGGTTGGTGTCAGCGCACTGGTCTCATTCCGCCAGGGCGATGGCGAAAAACTTCCGTTCTCCAATGCCGCCTTCCACGCCGTCATCTGCGAGTGCGCCTTCTGCACCTTTCCGGACAAGCGCACCGCTGCCGATGAATTCTTTCGCGTCCTGAAACCAGGCGGACAGGTGGGCCTCAGCGACCTGACCCGCGCCACCACCCTCCCGCCCGGGCTAACCGGTCTGCTCGCCTGGATCGCCTGTATTGCCGACGCCCGTCCCGTTGCCGAATACGCCGAATACCTGCAGTCGGCAGGCATGGGTCCGGTGGCCGTGGAGAATCACGATCAGGCCCTGGCTGAGATGGTTCGTGACATTCAGGGCCGCCTGCTTGGAGTTGAAGTGATGAGCAAGCTGAACAAGCTGGATCTCGGCGGTATTGATTTTGCACAGGCCAAATCCATGGCCCGTGCCGCCACCGAAGCGGTGCGTGCGAAGACGCTCGGCTACGCCCTTCTGTCGGCACGCCGGGACTGAAATGGTTTAACTAAAATGGCCACCCTCGCGGACCTGAAACTCAAATATCAACTCCTGATCCGCGGCTATCCGTTTCGCCGTGTGGACTGGCGTCCCGGCGCAGTTCTCAGCAAGCCGCTGTCCGAAGCCCGCATCGCCCTCATCACCACTGCCGGCTTTTATCTCCCTGACCAAAAGCCGTTCGACCAGTCGTTCCGGCACGATGATTGCAGTTATCGCGAAATCCCGCAAGGCACTCCGGTTTCGCAAATTCAAATCGGCCAAAGCAGTGACGCCTTCGACCACGCCGGTATCGAAGCAGACCGCAATCTGACCCTGCCTCTGGACCGCCTGAATGAACTGGTGGCAGGCGGCCTCGTCGGCTCCCCCGCGCGCAGCCACTTCAGCATCATGGGCTCCATCATCGCGCCCGCTAAACTCATCTCCGAAAGTGGCCCGGAAATCGCCCGCAAGCTGCAGCACGACTCCGTCGATGGCGTCCTCCTCGCTCCGGTCTGCCCGTTCTGCCACCAGGCCGCCGGACTGCTGCAGAGCATCATCGAGAAGGCCGGCATTCCGACGGTTTCCATCTCGCTCCTCATGGACGTGACCCGCCACGTGGAGCCGCCCCGTGTCCTCGAAGTGGATGGTCCGCTCGGCTATCCGCTCGGCGAACCGGACAACCCGATTCTGCAGATTGCGATCATGCTGGCCGCGCTCCGCCTGCTGAGCCGCCCGGTTGAAGCGCCACTCGTGGTGCGGTTTACCGGATAAGTTTCGCGAATCCCAGCAAAAGCCGCCCTGATGTTCCCGAAATCAGGTTCTCAATTGCCAGATCCGCTGCCAGTTGCTGCACACCCGTAGAGTAGGTCGGGTAAGCGTGGATCACTCCTGCCAGATCCCCCGCCTTCCACTTGTGCTGCACCGCGTGGACCAGCTCTGTGATTGCCTCGCCCGCTCGCGCCGCCACAATTGTCGCCCCCACAATCACGCCGTCATCCTTCACCAGCAGTTGAATAAAACCGTCCGTGTCCCCCTCGCAGACCGCCCGGTCCGTGTGGTCCATGCCCCACAGGCAGACCTTCAAACTGTCGCCGAATTTTTCCCGCGCCTCAGCCTCGGTCGGCCCCACGCAGGCAACTTCCGGGTCTGTGAACGTCACGCGCGGAACCACTTCGGTGAACCCGGCCGCATGCCCGGGCAACAGGGCGTTACGCACCGCCTGAAAAGCCTGCCAACCGGCGAAATGCGTGAACTGCGCGCCCCCCAGCACGTCCCCGGCTGCATAGATGTGTTTGACGGTTGTTCTCAGCTGATCGTCCACCGTGATGCCTGCGGCTGTGAACGCCACGTCCGTGCTTTCCAGCCCCAGCCCGTTTACGTTCGGCTTCCGTCCTGCCGCCACCAGCAGCAAATCTCCCCGCACCTCCCCGTTGTCCGTCAGCACCACGGACTCCCTCCCCTCCAGCCGCGCCGCAAGCGCCCTTCCGCGCACCAACTGAATGCCTTCTCTGGCGAACACCCGTTCCAGAACCTGCCGGGTGGCCGGCTCCTCCTTCGGCAGCAACTCCCGCGCAATCATGGTGACCTGCGATCCCAGCCGTTGGTACGCCTGCGCAATCTCCGTCCCGATCGGCCCGCCGCCCACCACCGTCATCCGCTGCGGCAGACGGTCCACCTCAAAGATCTGCTCGTACGTCAGATACGGCACGTCCTCAATTCCGGCAATCTCCGGAGCCGCTGGTTTCGCGCCCGTTGCAATCAGGAACGCCTTGCTGCGCAGGCTGTGCCCGTCCACCGCGACCGAGTCGTTATCGACGAAACGCGCTTCGCCGGGGATCACCTCAATACCCCGCCTTCGCAGCTCCTCCGGCTCCTCCAGCCGATACACATCCCGGATCGCGCCCCGTACATACTCCCGAACCCGCGCCATATCGACCGCGGCGGGACCTACGTCGATGCCGTATCGGGCCGCCGTCCGCGTCTCATGCGCCACCTTCGCTGCCTTCAGCAAAGCCTTGCTCGGCACGCACCCCGTCCACGTGCAGTCGCCCCCGATGCGGTCTTTCTCAATCAACGCCACCCGCGCCCCCAGCCGTGCCGCCAAGCCCGCCGCCGTCAGCCCACCGGAGCCTGCGCCTATCACCACCAAATCGTAATCGGTACTCATGCGGTGCTCTCCATCCTGCCCACCAAAACGAATGCCACCACCGCCATTGCCACGGTGCCGTGAATCAGCCCGTCCACCGCGAAATACGTGCCCAGCCAGCCCGCCAGTAATGACCCCGCGATTGCACCCACGCTCAACAGCACGGAATAGATCCCCATGGCGGCCCCCCGGCCTGCCTGCGCACCCACGGTTCCCGCCAACAGAGATAACGCCGCCGGAGTAAAGCCGCTCTCCACCATGATGGCCACCGCTGTCAGCGGCGCTGCGATCCACCTGCCCACCGGGCTCGCGTGGTTCATCACATAGAGCCCTGCGCATGCCCCGAACATCCCTGCCAGCGCAATCCGCAATGCCCGCACCATGTTCATGCGCGGCAGCACCACGCTCCAGATGGTGACTCCGCTCGCGAAGACCACGGAATAGCCCAGCATCATCCAGCCCACTTTGTATGGCTCATCCGCGAATACCCCGGCCAGAAACTGGCCGCTCGGTGACCTTTGCGTCAGCAGGAACGCCAGCGTCGGCCCCAGCCACAGTCCGACAATGGAATTCACGCAGAGCCAGACCGGCGCCAGCCGCCGCAGGGCCGGGTCACGCAATGCTTTTCGAAAGCCCTCCAGCGCATTTTCCACGCCGTGGCCACGGCTTCCCGCCGCGCCGATATGCAGCAGCAGCCCTGCCAGAACATAACCCACCGCCACTGCCGAAAACGCGCCCACTCCCAGCCTGCGCCACAGTTCCCCGGCAAACACCGCGCCCAGCGCCAAACCCGCCAGTAACGACAACTCGAAATAGCTCATGACGCGCGCCCGCAGCCCCGCGTCTCCCTCAGTCGTGTCGGTAAGGTGCGCCAGCAGTGACGGCGCGCCCGCCGCCGCTCCCAGACCTTCCAAAATACGGCTCACCGCGAAGATCGCCGGACGGCCCGTCATGCCGAACAACTGCGTCGCAGCCGCGCCCAGCAGTGCTCCCGCCGTCATCAGGCGTCGCGGCGCCACCGCATCGGACAGCATTCCCAGAGGGATTGCCCCCACCAGTTCCGCACCGAATGCCAGAGCCCCCAGCAGCCCGGCCATGGTCGCTCCCCCGGCTCCCGGCACATGGTTTGCGCGGTCCGCCAGATACAGGCCCACCAGAATTCCGGAAGCCCCGCCGGAGATCCGCATCACCGCGTTCCCCAGCAATATTACCGGCAATCTTTTTCTTGTCAGTTCATTCATGCCTGTTCTTCAGGTGTTCGCCGTCCACATCACCTTACACCCTGCCTCCATGGCACTTCGTGCCACGATATCTCATGAAAGCCCAACGGCCGTGTCGCCGGCGATCTTGTCGCCGGCCACTCCGGGCTTTCGAACCTGCCGAAACTAAACCTCCCCGAAATTTCTCGCCATCGCGGCAGGTTCGATAACCCTCCACAACCCCACCCCGTTCGTTTTCGACTGGAACGACGACGACCACTTCCGGACTTCGGCACGCACTTAGGTTTTATTCATGATTGTTTCCACCACCCTATTCAATGCCCCATCACTATGCCACCATTGCCCTGCACGCCTTACCAGGCAAAGGATCAGGCAACTAATTCAATCGTGGAATTTACATCACCTGCGGTGATATGCTTATCTAATTCAGCGAACAGCAGTCGAAACAACGAAATAGTGGATACACCGGCTCAAGGCCTGTGTAGATAGGGAAATAAATGGATACTTCTACAATTCTGACGGAACTTCGTCGCCAACGCGACCAGCTGGGTGAAGCCATCATCGCGTTTGAGCGACTCGCTGCGGGCTCCGGCCCACGCCGCGGTCGTCCCCCCAAGTGGCTGGCCGCTGCACGAGAGCCCAACGCTGTCGATACCGATCAAGTGCCCGCTCCGAAGCGGCGCGCGAAGAAGCGCAAAGCCGGCAAAAAGTCTTAGCAAAACCGAAGGTCCTGGCGGACGGTGAACGCGATATGATCGTCTGAACTCCCCATGATGAATCGACGCGCGTTTCTGCAAACAGCCATGGCCGGTGCGGCCGCACCGGCCATCGCTGCTGCCCAAAAGCCTAATTTCCTTGTAATCCTCGCGGACGACATGGGCTTCTCCGATGCCCGCTGCTACGGTGGCGACATCGATACGCCCCATTTGGACCGCCTCGCTTCCGGAGGTCTGCGCTTCACCCAGTGCTACTCCACTGCCCGCTGCGGTCCCTCCCGCAGTTGCCTGCTCACCGGTTACTACGCGCAGCAAACCGCCAGCGACATTATGACGCCCGGCAAAATCCCCGCGTACACCAAATTCCTGCCCGAATATCTCAAACCGCTCGGCTATCGCTCTTATCACTCCGGCAAATGGCACATGCGCTTTGCCACGGGCGAAGGCGGCGTCGGCTTCGACCATTCCTACACCATGATGGACGAACTCCGCTTTTTCACTCAGGAACACCACCAGCTGGACGGTAAGGAACTGCCAAGGCCGGGCCCCAACTACTACAGCACCACTGCCATCGCGGACTACGGCGTGCAGTTCCTGCAGGAACATCACAAAGAACACGCGCAGGATCCCTTTTTTCTCTACCTGGCTTTCCACTCGCCGCACTTCCCCCTGCAGGCCCCGCAAGCCGATATCGACCATTACAAAGACCGCTTCTCAGAAGGCTGGGACACGGCCCGCGAACGCAAAGTCCAGCGCATGCAGCGTATGGGTCTGGTCAACGGCCCCGCTGCCCCGCCAGAGCCGGAAATGTTCACGCCGTGGAACACGCCGGACGACGAACTGGTCTCCAAAATCGGGCCCGGCGAGATCTCCCGCGCGGTTCCCTGGTCCACCCTCACAGACGAGCAGAAGAAGTTCCAGCGCACCAAAATGGCCATTCACGCTGCCATGATCACCCGCATGGATACCGAAATCGGCAAGGTTCTGCAGCAGTTGAAAGACATGGACGCTGACCGCGATACCGTGGTCATCTTCCTCTCCGACAACGGTGCCAGTTCTGAACAGCTTATCCGCGGCGATGGCCATGAGACGGGTTCCGCTCCCGGCTCCGCGAAAAGCCACCTCGGCCTCGGACCCGGCTGGGCCACCAACTCCAACGCGCCTTTCCGTTTACATAAATCCTGGGTCAATGAAGGCGGCATCTCTTCGCCTCTCATCGTGTACTGGCCAAACGGCTCACTCGAACAAAACAAGCTGCGCCATGAACCCTGCCACTTCGTCGATTTCCTGCCAACACTCGTGGACCTGGCCGGAGGCAAAGCAACCGCTCCCGACGCCGGCCCGCCTCTCGCCGGTCGCAGCATCGCGCCCGCGCTGAAGAAGGACGGCACCGCCCCGCATGAGTACATTTACTTCAACCACAACAACAATCGCGCGCTCCGCATGGGTGACTGGAAAGTGATTGCCACCGGCCAGACAGGCCAGTGGGAGCTCATCGACATGAAGAAGGATCGCGCCGAGCAGCACAATCTCGCCGCCGCGCAGCCGCGGCGTCTGCAGCAAATGACGGCGAAGTGGAAACAACTCGACGACGATTTCACCCGCACCCGCGAAGCCGCCGCCGCCACCACCAAACGACGCATAAACGCCCGCTAACATAAGGGCACCATGGCCAATACCGGTTATCCGCCGTCACTCGACCAGATCCGCAAGCGCCTCGAACTTCTGAGCACCCTGGACGCGGGTGCCCCGGAGTGGATCCCCTTCATGCGCGACATCATGCGCATGCCCATGTGGCTCTGCCCTGCCGTCCACGCCGCCGTGCATCAGGGCGGCTGGGCCGCCACGCCCGATCCCCTTGAATCCATCCGACGCAATGTGCGCCGCCTCGCCATGGAGATGAAGCTCAGCAACACCCATCAACCGCCACCCGAAAAGCTGCTCAAACCCGAAGAAGATGCTCAATAATCTGATTAGTCGCCGCTCACTGATGGCAGGCGCCGCCTGCCTTGCCCAAATGGAGCCCGCACAGGCGGCCCCGGTGCGCCTGCCCCGTAAAATCCGGCTCGCCATTCTGGGCCTCGAAGGCCATATTGATGACATCCTCGGTCCGCTTCCTCAACTCCCCGATGTCGAACTCGTTGCCGTCTCTGACGCCGATCCCGCCCAACTCAAAAAGGTCGCGCGACCCGGCGTCAAACAATACTCCAATCACCTCGAACTACTCGATAAAGAAAAGCTCGACGTCGTCGGCATCTGCGGCAACAACGTTGAACGCAAGGCCCTCATCCTCGCCTGCACGCAGCGCAAACTCAACATCGTCTCTGAAAAGCCGCTCGCCCTCAACGCCAAAGATTTTGATGAGGTTCGTCGCGCCGTGGCATCAAGCGGCATTCACCTCTCGATGATTATCTCCATGCGTTTTCTGCCCGAATTCCAGGCCCTGCGCAACGCCGTCGCCTCCGGTCAGATCGGCGAAGTCGTCCAGGTCACCGCCCAGAAATCCTATAAGCTCGGCTCACGCCCGGACTGGATGAAACATGCTGCTTCCTACGGCGGCACCATTCCGTACATCGGCATCCACCTCGTCGACCTGATGCGCTTCACCACAGGCCGCGATCTCATCCACCTCGCCTCACACGAAACCCGCCTCGGCCATCCTGAACTCGGCGAAATGGAGAACACCGCCGTCAGCATTTACCGTCTTGATAACGGCGGCAACGGCAGCTTTCACCTCGACTACTGCCGCCCCGAAACTGCGGCCACGCACGGTGATGACAGGCTCCGCATCGCAGGCACCAAAGGCATCGTCGAATACCAGGAACTTGTCGGCGTCACTCTGATGACAGACAGGCAGGGCCCGCGCAAAATCGACCCGCTCCCACCCGCTAAATCGTTCTTCACTGACTATCTGGAAAGCGTCTATAACGGCAAGCCCTCTGGTCTCCCGCTCGCCGATATCTATCGCGCCAATGAGATTGTCCTCGAAGCTCGTCTAAAAGAATTCCAGCACCCGTAAAAACGCATCGGGATCGCCGAAAGCACCCGACTTCGTCGCCACCGGAATCCCGTCGTAAAGGCCGCCGACCACACGTCCCCAGGGCAGCCCGGTCACAATCTCGCCCTCCAGCGAAATGGCCTTCGCACCAATGGCTCTGCATACCAGCGCAGCCGTCTCGCCGCCTGTCATCAGGAGCGCGGAAAAAGGCCGCGCCGCCAAAGCCCGCCGCACCTCACCCTCAGACATCGCACCAAACGGCACCTTCACTATCCGATACCCGCCCTTGCGCCGCGCCTCTAACTCCGCCTCCTGCGCTGCCGTCACCTCATGATCCGACCCGATGCAGAACACCACGCTCGCGGGATACATCTCCTGCGCCAAAGCACCCGCCAGTCCCCCCGACCCCGCCCACAGAACACGCTTGCCGGACGCCATTCCTTTCCGGACAATGCGCCGCAAATCCTCATCCGTCGAAGCGTCCAGCGCATCGATCTCAATCGGCTGCCAGTCCGGCAGAACGTCGACCACTAACCGCCCGTTCACCACCCGCCGGCCCAGGGCAGGGAAGGCAGGCGTCACAATCGCCTCTACGCAGCCGAACGCCTCTTTACAAGCCTCAATCTCCGCCGCCTGATCCCCTCGCCACAGCGAATCCACCTTCTTGAAAATTACCTCCGGAGCCCACGCCCGCGCCCGCTCCGCCACCGCCCGAATCCGCGCTTCCGCCGCGATAGTCCCCAGTCCCCGGCTGTCCGTACTCAACGCCAGCACCTCACACGCCTCCGCATCCGGATTCAGCGCCACCCGTGTCCGCGCCCCGCGCCGCCGGAACTGCACCGCCGCGTCACAAGCACCGGTCAGATCATCGGCAATCAGAAGACATCTCATATTCCAAATGTAGCCATATGACAGAATTGGTCTTGAGCGCCCGCTTCTTTTCCACCGACCACCGCACCATCGCGCGCCAGTATTTCTTCCTCTCCCTCTTCGCCGTCCTCTTCGGCGTCGCCATTTCCCTGCTGATGCGCTTCCACCTCGTCTACCCGCAGACCCCCGTCCGCTGGTTCGAAACCATCTGGCCCGTCAAAGCCTCCGGCGGCATCATGACGCCCGAACTCTACCTCTCCCTGATGACGCTGCACGGCACCATCATGGTTTTCTTCGTCCTCACCCTCGCGCCGCTCAACGCCTTCGGCAACCTCGTCCTGCCCGAACAACTCGGCGCGCCCGGCATGGCTTTCCCGCGCCTCAACCTGCTGTCGTTCTGGACCACCGTTTTCAGCTTCCTGCTGCTCATCGCCTCCTTCACCTGTCAGGACGGCGGCCCGCTCTCCGACTGGACTGCCTACCCGCCCCTCAGCGCCCTCGGTGCCATCGCCGGACCCGGCCAGGGCCTCGGCCAAACCCTCTGGTTCTTCAGCATCGGCGTCTTCTGTATCGCCGCCACTCTCACCTCCATCAACTTCATAGCCACCGTTATCGAACTCCGTGCCCCCGGCATGGGCCTCATGGACATGCCCCTGCCGTGCTGGAACTGGTTCGTCACCGCCATCCTCGCGCTGCTCTCATTCCCGGTTTTACTCGCCGCAGGCCTGCTGATTCTGCTCGACCGCCTCGCCGGCACTGCCTTCTTTCTACCCTCCGGCGGAGGCTCCCCGCTCCTCTGGCAGCATCTCTTCTGGTTCTTCGGCCACCCGGAAGTCTACATCGCCATCCTGCCCGGCATGGGCATCGTCTCGCACATCATCGCCCACTTCTCCCGCAAGCCCATCTTCGGCTACCGCGCCATGGTTTATTCGACAATCGCCATCGCCTTCCTGGGTCTCCTCGTCTGGGGCCACCACATGTTCATCAGCGGACTCAGTCCGTACTCCGCCATCGCGTTCTCCGTGCTCACCATGGCCATCGGAGCGCCCTCTGCGGTCAAGACCCTCAACTGGATCGCCACCCTCTGGGGCGGGGCGCTCGAGCTCACTACCGCCATGCTCTTCTGCCTCGGTTTCGTCAGCATCTTTGTCACCGGCGGCCTCTCCGGCCTCTTCCTCGGCCAGCCGCAAATCGACGCCTACTTTCACGACACCTATTTCGTCGTCGCCCACTTCCACATGATCATGGGCATCGCCGCGCTATTCGGCATCTTCGCCGCCACGTTCTACTGGTTCCCCCTCATGTTCAGCCGCAAACTCAATGAGCGCCTCGGCAAAATCCACTTCTACCTGACCTTAGTCTTCGCCTACGCCACCTTCCTCCCCATGCACTTCGCCGGCTTCGCAGGCAACCCGCGCCGCTACGCCGACTTCACCACTTTCGAATTCCTGCAGCCCGTTCTGCCCCTGCAAAAAGGCATCACCCACAGCGCCTTTGCTCTCGCCGCCGTCCAGCTCATCTTCCTCTGGAACCTGTTTTGGACCCTTCGACGCGGCGCCGTCATCGTATGGACCAGCGATACTGAAACCTGGCAAAGCAATTAAACATGGCAACGCTCACAGAGCCCGACATCATCGTCAGCGATGGCTCGCAGCCGCCCTTCTTCCCCGAACCGCCCAACGGTTACGGCGGCGGGGGGGAACCCGAACGCCATCCGCAGCCCGGCAACTCCCGCAGCGCCGCCGTCATCGGCATCGTCGTCATGATGTGCGCCAGCACCATGACCTTCTCCGCGCTCGTCAGCGCCATGGTTGTCCGCCGCGGCCTCAACAGCATGGACTGGCACAAAATCGTCCTCCCCCAAATACTTTGGTGGAACACCGCGATTCTGCTGCTCTCCAGCGTTGCCTTCGATGTCGCACGCCGCCTGCTGCGCCGCGGCGAACGTCAAAAATTCACCTGGGCCTGGACCGCTGGCTCACTGCTGGGCACCTCGTTCCTGATCGGCCAGATCATCGCCTGGCAGCAACTCCAGGCCAACGGCTTCTGGCTCATCGGTAACCTCAACAGCGCCTTCTTCTATGTACTCACCTGGGCCCACGCCGCGCACGTCGTCGGCGCACTGGGGGCGGTGCTTTACGTCGAATACCGCGCGCTTCGCTTCACCCTGGGCCCCGCTGGCCGCACCTGGGTGGACGTCAGCGCCATCTTCTGGCATTTCCTCGACGTGCTCTGGCTGGGCCTCATGGCACTGTTTGTGTTCTGGGCATGAAGAAATACTTCGCCCAGTACCTGGCTACCCCCCCGCGCCGCCTCAGCGCCCTGTTCATCGCCGCCAACTTCGCCTTCTTCGCAGCCCTGCTGGTGGCCATGTTCTATCTGCGCTCCATCGCGCAGGAGTGGCCGACCCCGTTCCATTTCGCCTCGCTCCTGATGGTCTCTGCCCTCTCCATGTTCGCCCTCTGCGCCAGCGTCACCGCCGCCATTGGCGAACGCGCCGCCCGCACAGAGCCTGACGCCGAACCCGCCGTCCGCTGGATCGCCATCGCCATCTCCAGCTGGTTCGTTTTCCTCTTCCTCGAAATCGTGGAATGGACCCGACTCATCTTCATCGAAAACCTCGGCCCCCACACCACCTTCGGAGCGACTTACCTCATGCTCACCGGCTCCCACTGGGTAGCCGCCACAGGCTGCCTCGGCTGGTTCTGCTACACCGTCGCGGACGTGAAAAAGCGTGACATTCTGGCTGTCGCGCTCTATTCTCACTTCCTGAATTTATGGTGGATCGTGCTGGTGATCACGCTCTACTTCTCGAATGCCGATATCCAGGGGATCTGATGCACTTCTTCTTCGCCCAATGCGTCATGTGTTACCGAACCGCCGCCGCTCAGCAAGCCGCCCGCAGTCAGGTCCTGAACTCCGGCATCCTGATTCTGCTCATCCCGCCGACCCTGGTGATCAGCGGGATCCTGCTTCTCGCCTTCTTCCGTACCCGCAAGGTGCGAAGGGCGACCCCGGAATTGTCCCCGCCTGTCGTCCTCCGGTAGCCTTCAAGTGTGCCCGGGAGGCGTCGGCCTCAATTCCGTGGGAAAGCCTTCATACACCGGACTCTCTTCGGAAAGAGCTCGTTTACACTGCGGTTTCAGGTATTTTGGCGGCCCGTAGGGATTTGAATCCTGACATCTTCCAGTTACAGTCATCTCACTGCAAACAAAAGAGCTTTCGACCACCTGAACCGTTACAACCTCTCGCGCGGCCTTCGCCCCGATCAAATTGCCACGGGAGATGTTTTCCTGTAACCCTCTGTCGTAACCTAGAGAAAGGAACTTACTCATTTGACTATCAACATTTCGCAACAGACTGAAGCCCGGCTCACTGAAGAAGCCCGGAAGCAAGGTACCTCCGTCGATTCGTTGCTGGAACGGTTGATAAATGAACGCGCAGGCAGCATCGCCAGAGCGGGCAAACGCGAGGCCCCCGCGCTGCCAGTATTTGATCTGGGGCCCATGGGACCGCTACACCGGCGCGACATCTACAACGATGTCCGTTGAGCCGGGAGTAATTGACGCTAACGTTCTGGCCTACGCTCTGAACGGAGCCGCTCCGCAGCATGCAGCATCACAGGCCCTTGTTGACGCCACGCTGGACCCGTCCAATGCGCTGTATGTGACGTCGCAGATACTTTGCGAGTTCTATTCCCTCATCACCAATCCAAAGCGTTTCCCGAAGGTGTGTTCCGCCACCCAAGCCGCCGGGATCATTTCGAGGCTTTTGCTTTTGCCGGGGTTGCACGTCCTGCCCGCACCGACCGAAGTTGTCGCCGGGTGGGTGCAACTGTTGGAGCGCCACCCCGTAACCGGCGGCGACGTTTTTGATTTACAGATCGTGGCTACCATGTTGGCAAACGGCATTCGGAGGATTTACACGTTCAACGTGGACGACTTCGAGGTCTTCCGCGAACTTGTGGTGGTCGAGCCGTAAGCCCCCCCGCCTTATTCTTTGCGGCGCGAAGCGCCTACGAAGATTATTGGCTGTTGTGCCTTTACGGCTGAGAACGGAAACCGTCCATTACCTGCTCGGCCAAAGCGAGGCAGAGAGTTCCATCAGAACGAAGGACACCACCCTCCCCGACGATATCTGCGAACTTTGATACTGTTGCCATACCTTCTGAATGATGACACTGGTAGATGAAATTGCATTCGTTTCCATTCCACGCGTCTACGATAACGAAAGGCGAGTGGGAAGAAAGAAGCACCTGACTTCGGTCAGAAGGGTATGATCGTCGCCGGCAGGGATGCCTTGACATGCGTGGCGCGCGTAGCAAAGTCGCTCGTCGGCCATCGAACCACATCTGTCGCTGTGGTTAGCCCGGATATCTCACAGGTAGTTCGGCGAACGGCGAAATTCTTGGGATCGGGAGTGGCAGGAGGTGTTTTTGGCGTTTTGCGAAAATAGTCGTGATCAATTCGCGGGCATGCACGGGGTTCGGAGGGTACCGGGTCGCGCAGGGGGCCTTTCCGGAGCAGTGGCGGCGCACTGATCCGGGCCGGGGTGATTCAGCTGAGGGTTCCGGAAGGTTCCAGTGGCCGTCTTTGGTGTTTCAGTCCCTCAGGTTCGACCAGACTTCCTGATAGAGGCCTTGCCAAGGGTAGCTCGAA
>JBBQDH010000057.1:0-26509 GCA_038319515.1 Bryobacterales bacterium | reverse complement strand
CGCCTCCGCCATCAAGGCCAAGCTCGAAGAGTTCAACGTATTGGGTTCGGTTGTTCAGATCAACCCCGGCCCCGTCGTCACCACCTTCGAGTTCAAGCCCGAAGCCGGCATCAAATACAGCAAAGTCACCACGCTCACCGAGGATCTTTGCCTCGGTCTCCAGGCCGAGTCCATCCTGATCGAACGCATCCCCGGCAAGCCGACCATCGGCATCGAAGTCCCGAACACGAAGCGCGAACTCATCAGCCTCCGCGCCATCCTCGAATCAGAAGAGTTCGAATCGTCGCCCTCCAATATGACGATTTCGATGGGCAAGGACATCAACGGCCGCATCAAGGTCGCCACCCTCGAAACCATGCCTCACCTGCTCATCGCAGGCTCCACCGGCTCCGGCAAATCGGTCATGATCAACTCCCTCATCATGTCGATCCTGTACAAATCCACGCCGGATGAAGTCCGCATGATCATGGTCGATCCCAAGCGCGTCGAACTCGGCATGTACGAAGGCGTGCCGCACCTGCTCACGCCTGTCATCACCGATCCCAAAAAGGCGACGAATGCCCTGCGCAACGCGGTCCTCGAAATGGAACGCCGCCTGCGCCTGCTTGCCGAACAGGGCGCGCGCAATATCGACCAGTACAACAAAAAGATCCGCACTTTGCAGCATCAGCCCCGCAGCCTCTTCGACGACGAGCAGGATTCCACGCCGACCGAAGAACTCAAGCCGCTGCCCTACATTCTGATCCTGATCGACGAACTGGCCGATCTGATGATTCTGGAAGGCCGCAACGTAGAAGAATCGGTCACGCGTCTTGCCCAGATGGCCCGCGCCGTCGGCATGCACCTCGTCCTCGCCACCCAGCGTCCCAGCGTCGACGTCATCACCGGCATCATCAAAGCGAACTTCCCTGCCCGCATCAGTTTCCGGGTCGCTACGCGTGTCGACAGCCGCACCATTCTCGATGTGATGGGGTCCGAGCACCTGCTGGGCAAGGGCGATATGCTGTTCCTGCCGCCGGGCTCCTCCCGCCTGACGCGCGTTCACGGGGCTTTTGTAACGGAAACCGAGATCATCAAGGTGGTCGATTTCTGGAAGGCGCAGGCCAAACCGGAGTACGACCAGAGCTTCCTGATTGCCCCGCCGACCGAAGATGCGGAATCGGAACCGGAAGAAGCCGGGAGCGGTGATCAGGACCCCATGTACGAGGAAGCAATGCGCGTGGTGCTCGAAATGGGCAAGGCTTCCACTTCCACCTTGCAGCGCCGCCTGCGGCTGGGTTACGGTCGGGCCGCCCGCATTCTCGACATGATGTATCGCGACGGGGTGATCGGCCCGCCCGATGGCAGCAAGCCCCGCGAAGTATTGAAACGCCCGGAGTGGCTCAAGGAAGTGGACCACGCCTAAAGTGGTTCTTGAAAGCCTGAAGATGTGTCCGCGATGTGGCATGCGCTTCCCCGCGCGCGTTCGCAGGGCAGCCTGGGAACGCTTCCTCAGTCAGCTGACAAGGTTCAAAAAATGGCGTTGTATTGCCTGTGAGCGAGACTTCTGGGCACGCCCGAACGCCTGACCTTATATACCCGCGCATCCGGCTTCCCGCTTTGATATAGTTGGCGCATTCTTCACGGCACACGCCCTGATTCCAAATCGATGGATTTAACTCATACGCTGGTCGCGGGCCTGAAAGACCTGATCGCGACCGGCGAACTTCACCCAGGCGACAGGTTGCCTCCGGAGCGCGAACTTGCCCGTAAATTCGGCGTCAACCGAGCGTCCATGCGACAGGCGCTCAAGGCTCTCGACGTCATGGGAATCGTAGTCCAGCGCGTCGGTGACGGCACCTACCTGACACAGGATGCATCCACCACTCTGGGCGCGCCGCTCGACTTTCTGATTCTGGTGGATGGCATTACCTTTCAGGAACTCTTTGAAGCCCGGCGCATTGTCGAGCCGGAGCTAGCGGCACGAGCGGCCCTGCGCCGTTCGGAAGAAGACATCGCAGATCTGAGTGATGCCGTGGCGGCCATGCGCGCCAACCCGACGATGGATGCGAATGAGCTCGCCGAGCAGGACCTGCGCTTTCATGAAACCATCTGGCGCGCTTCGGGGAACAGAGTTTGCCAGCGAATGTTTTCGTCCCTGCACCGCGCCATGTCACGCAGCCTCACCGTCACCTCGTCTCTGCGGGATGACAACACACCCGTTGAAGCGCATGAGCAGATGTACCTTGCCATTGCTGCCGGTGAGTCGGAACGCGCCAGGACCCTGATGCATGATCACCTGCTGCAGGGTGAAGGCACATTGCTCAAATCGTCTTGCCCAACGCCTATCCCCTGTTAGGCCGCAAGAGGTACAGACAAACTCCCGATTTTGGGGTACGCTTCAGATCAGTTTGAAGCGATATTTTTTCGCGCTTGTACTGACCGCCCTGATCGCGGGGTCTGTACAGGCCGCACCGGCTGCCCCAACGGGGTCCGGCGCACCAAAATCAGTAACTTCCGCGCCCGTTCCGGCCAAACGTGGTCTTTCCGACGCGCAAATTGAACGGAACATCAAAGCCCGTTTTGGCCGCTCAAAGATGCGCGGTCACGAGAAATTCACCGTTTCTGTCAAAGACGGAGTGGCGACTCTCGAAGGCCAAACTAACGTGATCCAACACAAAGGGGTGGCGACCCGCATTGCAAAGCTGGGTGGTGCTTTGGCCGTACAGAATCACATCCAGGTTTCTGAAGAGGCTCGCGCCAAAGCCGCCGCGCGCCTGGCGAAGTTCCGGTTGGGTATGACTGGCGACGGGACGCCGCAGCGCGCCACCGTCATCCAGGCAAAGAAATAAAACGCGGGCTTAAGATGTAGGCATGAAGTTCCTTCTGCCGCTTTTTCTCGCCGCGGTTTCGGCGTTCGCGCAACAGCCACTGCGGCCTGCCCCGGAATTTACGGTTCACCTGGCAGACGGGTCGAACAAGTTGCTGAGTGCCTACAAGGGAAAAGTAGTGGTCCTGGCGCTCATGCAGACAGGTTGCCCGCATTGTCAGCACTTTGCGCAGCAACTGGCCCTGTACCAGCAGGAATACGGTCGGAAGGGCGTCCAGGTGCTGAGTGCAGTATTCGATACCGGCGCGAAGGCAGGCCTGCAGAAATTCAAAGACCAGTTCGTCAAGGGCTATCCGGTTGGCTGGTCTGATGAATCGACCGTGATGGCCTGGCTGAAACAGCCAGTGGAGCAGGGGTACTTTGTGCCGATTCTGGCCTTCGTGAATCGAAAAGGGCAGATCGTCAGCCAGCACCTGGGGGACGACATGCTGTTTCAGGATCCCGACACCAACATTCGGCATATTCTCGACCGATTGGTGAGGTAGGCAAACAGAATCGTAACCATTGGAACCCGCCTGCGTCTGGGTTGATATACTTCGAATTAAGGACGGTCCTACGCGGGTATGGCAATCAAACGCCGGTCTTTTATCTTTACTCCACTTTTGGTTCTCGCGTGCGCCCTCATCGGCGGCGTCTACGGACCGAAGATGCAGGTTGCTTCGGCTGCGTCGTCAGATGACGATGTCAAGACGAGCATGCAGACTTTCACCAAGGTCTATTCAACCGTCGAACAGAACTTTGCCGATCCGGTAAGCTCTGACAAGGCCATCTATAAGGGTGCGATTCCCGGCATGCTCCGGACGCTTGACCCTCACTCCAACTTCTTTGATCCCAAGGACTTCGAAGGCCTCCGGGAAGACCAGCGCGGTCGTTACTACGGCGTTGGCATGCAGGTGCAGGGCCGCAACGGGAAGACGATTGTCATCGCCCCGTTTGTCGGGTCCCCTGCTTACAAAGCCGGCCTTCGCCCCGGCGACATCATTATTGAAGTGAATGACAAGCCGACCGAAGGTCTGGATTCCACCAAGGTGGCGGACCTGCTGAAGGGACCGAAAGGCACCCCGGTTCAGATCAAAGTGGCCCGCGAAGGCGTTGAAAAGCCGGTGATCTTCGACATCATCCGCGACGAAATCAGCCGCAAGAGCGTGCCGGAAATCTTTGCCCTCAAGCCGGGCATCGGTTACATCCGCATTGAACAGTTCAATGAGACCACCGGGCGCGAATTCGAAGAAGGCATGAAGTCCCTTGATGAAGACAACCTGAAAGGCCTCGTTCTGGATCTTCGGAGTAATCCGGGAGGCCTGCTGACTGAAGCCGTCGCCGTGGTGGATCACCTGATCCCCAAAGGCGAGGTGATCGTCTCGCACAAAGGCCGCAGTTCCGCTGAGCGCGTCTATCAGGCCCGCACCGGCAACAAAGGCCGTTCGTATCCGATTGTGGTAATTGTGAACCGCAACTCTGCCAGCGCTTCCGAGATCGTTGCCGGAGCCCTGCAGGATCATGACCGCGCCTGGGTCCTCGGCGACAACACTTTCGGCAAGGGTCTGGTGCAGACCGTCTATCCACTGATTGAAAACACTGGCCTTACGCTGACAACGGCCAAGTATTACACGCCCAGCGGTCGCCTTATCCAGCGCGATTACAGCCACGTCTCCTTCTTCGATTACTACTACCGGAACAACACCGCAACCCGTAACACGGCGGACGTGAAGATGACCGACGGTGGCCGCACGGTTTACGGCGGCGGCGGTATCTCTCCCGATGAAAAGTTCACCCCGGAAAAGCTGACGCCATTCGAAATCGAAATTCTTTCGAAGTTCGGCTTCTCTGAGTACACGAAGCACTTCTTCGCGATCCACAAAGAAAAGCTTCCGCTCGGCTGGACGCTGGACACGAAGAATATCGATCTGTTCCACAACTGGATGCTCGAAAAGAAGATCCCGTTCACCGAGGCCGATTTCACCCGCGATTATGAGAAGGTTCGTCGCCGCCTGCAGGCCGAGATCTACAAGACGGCGTTCAGCGTTGACGAAGCTGCGAAATACGAAGTGATGACCGACCCGGAAGTGGAAGCTGCGGTGAGCGCGATGCCCAAGGCCCAAGCCCTGCTGGCGAGCGCGCGCAAAATAACCGCAGAGAGGATGAAAAAGTAGTTTTACATGCTCAGATCGCAGTACTTGACACGGGCGGTCAGTACTGTCACCTCATCGCTCGCAAGATCAGAGAACTAGGCGTTTCCTCGGAAGTATTCCCGAGCGAGACGCCCCATGAAAAACTGAGTCACGCGCGCGGGATCGTCATTTCAGGCGGTCCCGGCAGCGTTTATGGCGACGACTGCCCCACCATGGAGCTGGGCGTCCTGACTGCCGGCATTCCCGTTCTGGGCATCTGTTACGGCCAGCAACTGATTGCACACCTGTTAGGCGGCGATGTGCGCCCGGGCGACAAGGGCGAGTTTGGCCTTGCGCTGCTCAATCTCACCGGAGAGGAATCCGACTTATTGCGCGGGGTAGCTGACCACCAGCAAGTTTGGATGTCCCACCGCGACAAGGTGGCCGCGCCGCCGCCCGGATTCCGAATTCTGGCCACTACATCCACTTGCGACACCGCGGCAATTGAAGACTCGGCGCGCAAACTGTACGCCGTTCAGTTCCATCCCGAGGTGGTTCACTCCACGGAGGGCATGAAGATTCTGGGCAATTTCCTCTTCAACATCTGTGGCTGCACGAAAGACTGGAACGCCGGACAGCGCGTCTCTATTGTCCAGGATCTGATCCGCGAACGCGCCGGCGACCGGAATATCTTCTTCTTCGTGTCCGGCGGCGTGGATTCCACCGTTGCCTTCATGCTCTGCCTGGATGCGCTTGGGTCCGAACGTGTCCGCGGCGTCTACGTCGATACCGGCCTCATGCGTGAGGGCGAAACTGAATTCGTCCGTCAGACCTTCGGCGGCTTCGGCATGATGCGGATTGAATACTGCGCCGATGAGTTCCTGACGGCTCTCGAAGGCGTTCGCGAGCCGGAACTGAAGCGTCACATTATTGGGGAGCAGTTTGTGAAGGTGCAGGAGCGCATCATCCACGAAATGGGCCTGCTGAGCGGGCGCTGGATTCTGGGTCAGGGCACCATCTACCCGGACACCATCGAGTCCGGCGGCACCGCCAAGGCAGCCACTATCAAGACTCATCATAACCGTGTGCCCGGGATTCAGAAGCTGATCGATTCCGGCCACATTGTGGAGCCCCTGGCCGATTTCTATAAAGACGAAGTACGGGCGATCGGGCGCGAGTTGGGCCTTGCCCCGCAACTGCTCGAACGGCACCCGTTCCCCGGACCCGGCCTCGCAATCCGTTGCCTCTGCGCCGAGCACGATGAGCCCGTCACCCGCACTCCCGATGGCTACCTGGTGCCCGTCCGATCGGTCGGCGTACAGGGTGATTCCAGGAGCTACGCGCCGGTTCTCGCAATCGATGCTTTCCCCTCCCAGGCTGCACGCCTGCAGGATCAGGCGACGGAACTGGTCAACCGCACGGTCGGTGTGAACCGCGTGATCGCAAAGGTCGCCACACGCGAAGAACTCGCGCAGCAGCATGTCTACTCCAGCACCATCACCCACGGGCGCCTGGATTTACTCCGTGATGCCGACGCGATTGTGCGCGAAATGTCGCATGAATCGGGCTTCGATAAGGATGTCTGGCAGTTCCCCGTGATTCTGATCCCGGTCGGCGCGGGTGAATCTCACGATTCGGTTGTGCTCCGACCGATCCAGTCTGTTGACGGCATGACCGCCGACTCCGTCACCATGCCGGATGAACTGCTGCGCGCCATGGCCGAACGATTGATGACAATCCCGGAGATTGCAGGCGTCTACTACGACCTGACCCACAAACCCCCGGGCACCATTGAGTGGGAATAGCAGGAATGGGAATAGCGGGAGTTGTGCCCTATTTTGCGGCGTCGACGGCAGCCTGAGCTTTGCTCAGTTCATCCATCGCAATGGTCGGGTCGGCGGATTCCAAAGGTACCTGCTCACTCGCCTTCACCGCAGCCTGTAAACGCTGCTGCGCTTTTTCCCGATTAATCTCCGTTCCGAATTCCGCTGCGTCTGCAAGCACACGCACGCGATCCGGCATTACTTCAACGAACCCTCCGTAGACAGCCAGAATTTTCTGCTGGCCGCCTGCGGTATAGGTCAAGACTCCGCCGGGCTTCAACGCCGAAAGCAGGGGCGCGTGGCCGGGCATGGCACCGATATAGCCATCGAGCGCCGGAATTTGAACTTCGGTAACCTGTTCATCCACAAGCATGCGCTCGGGACTGACCAGTTGCAGCTGCATTGTTTCAGCCATCTGCTAACCTTCGGCGGCGAGGGTTTTCGCCTTCTCGATCACGTCTTCGATGGTGCCCTGCATGTAGAACGCCTGCTCCGGCAAATCGTCGTACTTGCCGGCCATGATCTCTTTGAAGCTCTTAATCGTGTCGGCCAGCGGGACATATTTACCGGCAATACCGGTGAACTGTTCGGCCACGAAGAAGGGCTGCGACAGGAACTTCTGGATACGGCGGGCGCGGTTGACGGTCTGCTTGTCTTCGTCGCTCAGTTCGTCGATACCCAGAATGGCGATAATGTCCTGCAGATCCTTATATCGCTGCAGCACGCCTTTGACGGCCTGCGCAGTGTTGTAATGGTCGTCGCCCAAAATGCGCGGATCGAGGATGCGCGAGGTGGAAGCCAGCGGATCGACGGCGGGGTAGATACCCAATTCGGCGATGGGGCGTGAAAGGTTGGTGGTCGCGTCGAGGTGGGCAAACGCGGTGGCCGGCGCGGGATCAGTGTAATCGTCAGCCGGCACGTAGATGGCCTGCACGGAGGTGATGGAGCCGTTCTTCGTGGAGGTGATGCGTTCCTGCAGTTCGCCCATTTCGGAGGCCAGATTGGGCTGGTAACCGACGGCGCTGGGCATACGACCCAGCAGCGCTGACACTTCGGAACCGGCCTGTGTGAAGCGGAAGATATTATCGACGAAGAGCAGCACGTCCTGCTTTTCCACGTCGCGGAAGTATTCAGCAACCGTCAGGCCGGTCAGGCCGACGCGGAGACGTGCCCCTGGCGGCTCAGTCATCTGGCCGTAGACAAGCGCCACCTTGGATTTTGTGTAATCGTGCGGGTCGACGATGCCGCCTTCCTGCATTTCGAGCCAGAGATCGTTGCCTTCACGGGTGCGTTCACCTACGCCGGCAAACACGGAAACCCCGCCGTGCTTCATGGCGATGTTGTGAATGAGTTCCATGATGATGACGGTCTTGCCGACGCCGGCTCCGCCAAACAGGCCAATCTTGCCACCGCGAAGATAAGGTTCCAGCAGATCGATGACCTTGATGCCTGTCTCGAACATTTCGAGCTTGGTCGACTGGTCTTCAAACGAGGGCGCCTGCCGGTGGATGGGGAGGTACATCTTCGCGTTGACGGGTCCCATGTTGTCCACAGGCTGACCGAGCACATTGAGCACGCGGCCCAGCGTTTCCTTGCCGACCGGAACGGTGATCGGCACGCCAAGGCTGATGGCCTTCATGCCGCGAACCATGCCTTCGGTGGGCTGCATTGCGATGGTGCGGACGCGACCTTCACCAATGTGCTGTGCAACTTCGCAAATAATATCGATGGGGTCAGGAACGTCGAAGCCCTCGCTGATGATGCGGATAGCGGTGTGGACTTCGGGAATCTGACCTTCGGGGAACTCGCAATCGACCGCGGGGCCCGCGATCTGAACGACCTTGCCAACGACAAGGACCGGACTCACAACATCTGTTGCCATCATAAAAATCCTCTTTTCGACGGTTTATTCCGCGGCCGCCGCGCCGCTGACAACTTCGATAATTTCCTTCGTAATCGCCGCCTGCCGCACGCGGTTCATGTGCAGAGTCAGGGTGTCGATTACGTCCTTCGCGTTGGACGACGCAGTGTCCATCGCGGTCATGCGGGCGGCCTGATATGCCGCCACCGTTTCGAGCATGGCGCGGAGCACTGCAACCTCGACAAAACGAGGCATCAGTCTTTCCAGCATGTCGAGCGGGGATTGCTCGTAAATGTAATCAGTTCCGGGTTTCCCCGCGTCCTGTTTGGGAAGTTCGAGAGGCAGCAGCTGCATCACCGAAAGGTTCGCGGTCATGACGCTCTTGAAGTCGTTATTGATCACATAAACCGCGTCGGTTTCGCCGTCTTTGTAGCGACGGATGATCTCCTGCGCGATCAATGCCGCGTCCTGATAAGTGGGCTTGTTCAGAACGTTGATGTGCTCAGAGAGAATGGTCGCGTTCCGCTTGCGATAGAAATCGCGTCCTTTCCGCCCAATCAAAGTCAGTGTGATCGTTGCACCTTGGTTCTCTTCGTGGAATTTCTGGGCAGCTTTCAGCAGGTTGGAGTTGAAAGCGCCGGCAAGGCCGGTATCGCTCGAAAAGAAGATCAGATCGATGCGTTTCGCTTCTCGTTTGACCAGCCAGGGGCTGTCGGCGGAGCGATCATCGGATGCAGCGGCGGCCACCAGATTCGCCAGCATGTCGCGCATCAATTGCGCGTAGGGGCGAGCGGCGATCACACGCTCCTGGGCGCGGCGCAGCTTGGCCGCCGAGACCATTTTCATGGCCTTGGTGATCTGCTGCGTATTCTTGACCGACCGGATGCGCCGTCGGAAATCTATCAGGCTGGGCATAGGCTTTCGTTAAAAGACCTTATGCCTTTGCCGCGACCGGACGAGCGCGTTCCTTCTTGAAGCGGTCTTTCAGCTCATTGATCGCCGAGGTGAGCTCAGCTTCCAGCGGCTTATCGAAAGCCTTCTTTTCGCGGATGGTGGTCAGGATGCCCGGGTGCGAATTGTCGAGGAACTTATAGAGTTCGTTCTCGAATTCCCGGCAGTCGGAGACTTCCAGATCGTCCAGCAGGCCACGGGTACCGGCGAAGATGATCGCCACCTGCTTTTCCACCGGCAGCGGCTGATACTGCGGCTGCTTCAGAATTTCAACCAGACGGCGACCACGGTTGAGCATTGCCTGGGACGACTTGTCCAGATCCGAACCGAACTGCGCGAAGGCAGCAAGTTCACGGTACTGTGCCAGGTTCAATCGCAGCGGGCCAGCCACCTGCTTCATTGCCTTAATCTGCGCGTTACCACCGACGCGGCTGACTGACAGACCGACGTCGACAGCCGGTCGGGTGTTGCTGTTGAACAGATCGCTCTGCAGGTAAATCTGACCATCGGTGATGGAGATCACGTTGGTCGGAATGTACGCGGAAACGTCGCCTGCCTGGGTTTCAATGAACGGCAGCGCGGTGAGTGAACCACCGCCCAGTTCGTCGCTCAGCTTCGCGGCGCGCTCCAGAAGACGGCTGTGCAGATAGAAGACGTCGCCCGGATAAGCTTCGCGGCCCGGGGGACGGCGCAGCAGCAGAGAAATTTCGCGATAAGCTGCCGCGTGCTTCGAAAGATCGTCATACACGCAGAGAGCGTGGCGACCGGAATCGCGGAAGTATTCACCAATGGCGCATCCGGCGTATGGCGCCAGGTACTGCATCGGAGCGGGGTCTGACGCGCTTGCGGAAACGACGATGGTGTAGTCCATGGCGCCGAATTCCTGCAGCGTCTTGACCACCTGAGCAACCGTGGAACGCTTCTGGCCGATGGCGACATAGATACAGATCATGTCGCCGCCCTTCTGGTTAATGATGGCGTCGAGAGCGACCGCCGTCTTACCGGTCTGGCGATCACCAATAATCAGTTCGCGCTGACCCCGGCCAATCGGGATCATGCCATCGATGGCCTTAATGCCGGTCTGCATGGGCTGCTTCACAGGCTGGCGGTCAATAACGCCGGGCGCAATACGTTCAATCGCATTGGTCTTGTCGGTGAGGATTGGTCCCTTGCCGTCTATGGGGCGACCGAGAGCGTCCACCACGCGACCGATCATCGCTTCGCCGACCGGCACGGACATGATTTTGCCCGTCCGCTTCACTTCATCGCCTTCACGAATGCGCTGGTATTCACCCAGCAGCACCGCGCCCACCTGATCCTCTTCAAGGTTCATGGCGATACCGGCGACCCCGTGGGGGAACTCAATCAGTTCGCCCGCCATCACCTTATCAAGGCCATGGATACGCGCAATACCGTCACCGACGGAGATGATGGAACCCACCTCGCTAACGTCGATCGCACGGTCGTAATTCTCAATCTCCTGCCGGAGAATTGTTGTTATTTCGTCTGCCCGAATCTGAGCCATAAAATTCCGTTAAGTTAGCTGTTTACAGCGAGGCGATGCCGCATGGTTTCAAGGCGCCCCCGCACGGACCCGTCGTATACCTTGGAGGCCAGCCGCGCAGTGACGCCACCGATCAGGTCCGGATCGACGGCGAAACGCATACGTACGGCAGTGCCTGCCAGCGTGGCGAGCTCGGCGGAAAGCCGGTCCCGCTGCTGCTGATTAAGTTCGAAAGCTGACACGATCTCCGCACGGGTGAAGCCCAGGCGCTCGTCGAGCAGGATGTCAAAAGATTCGATCACGTCGGAAAGCGCGTCGGCCCTCCGGTGATCTGTCAGTACAAGGAGAAAGTTGCGAATGATGCGTTCCAGCTGCAGCGCGTCGGCGATGCGGCGAATGACGGTGCGCTTCCGGGCTATGGAAACCGCCGGGGAAGCAAGAACTGTTCGAAGATCCGCTGAAGCTTTGATGGCGGCATCAAAACTGCGCAGCTGCAGCAGGGCGGTGGCGGGATCGACTCCGGCGGACGAAGACACGACGACATCCACAAGGGCGCTCGCGTAGCGGTTGACGACTGCGGTGGAGGTCATAGGATTCTTAGAACTCGTGCGACGTAAGTTTGGAGCCACCCGCATGTGCAACTTCGCTTGCGAAGCTTTGCAGCAGGGCTTCCTGCACGTCCGGAGTCATCCGGGCGCGCACTTTTTGTTCGGCCAGATCGATGGCTGCTTTGGCTGCGGCGCGCTGGATTTCGAACCGGGCCAGCTTGCCGGCGGACTCGATCTCCATCTGCGCATGCTGCTGAATTCTGGCGAGTTCCGCAGCGGTTTCGCGCCGCAGGCGGGCGACTTCACGTTCCCGCTCTTCTTTCGCCGAGGTCTTCATTTGCGTGATGGCCTGATCCAGACCGGACAGTTGAGCCTTGACAACGGAGGCGCGGGCATCAGCATCGGATTTGGCGCGTTCACCTGCCGCCAGACCTTCCTGAATTTCCAGCGAACGGGCCACCAGAACCGGCCCCATATTCTTCGAAATCAGGTAGCCGAGAACAGCGGCGAGAATGGCGAAGTTCGCCCACTTCCAGAGTTCCATGCCAGGCTTTTGGCCGCCGGACTCGGATTTGTGTTCAGCTTCCTGTGCCAGAATCGGCGTGCTGAGCAGCGCCGCGGCCAGCACAGTGCGGGCCAGAATCGTCCTCATGCAGCCGGCTCTCTTCACGAAGCCTGATCTCTTCACGCAGTCCTCCGGGAAAGAATAGCGTCCGCGATCTGGCCGGCCAGCGTTTCACTCTGCGATTCAAGGCCCTTCCGGGCGATGTCCGCTTCCTGAGCTATTGCAGTTTTGGCGACCTCTGCGGAGGCAGCCGACTCGGCGCGGGCCACCTGCAGCTGCGCGGCCTGTTCGGAATGAAGCGTTTTCAGAAGAGCGGCCTGTTCACGGTAGATTTCGCTGCGGGCATTCGCGAGGGCCGTTTCGTACTCGGCCACCTTCGTATCCGCGTTCTTCAGACTTTCTTCGGCGGCGAGGCGCGCGCCTTCAGTCAGACGGAAGCGCTCCGCCAGAACCTTGTCGAGAGGCCTCAGGTAGAGATACTTCACGCAAACGGTGAGCAGAACAACAAGAAAAAAGGTGGGCAGTCCGTTCAGGACAATGCCACCCAGAGCGTGCAGAGTTTGATCCATTTCAAGAGGAAAAGCAGGAAAACGCAGTAACGCTGAATTTCGAGGATACCATGTCAGTATTTGCAGTCACAAATGGATGGCCCGTTACGGACGCATAGGTCGTAACGTAATGGTGGCTGCAAGCGTCTAAGTGGTGCTGTGTGAATGGACTGAGGGCGGAAGACCTTGTCCGGGGAAGAGTGGTGGGATACCTCACCTGGAGCCGGGAGGATCTCGCCCTGCTGCAGACGGCGCCCGACCGTTTGGAGGCCACGCCGATTGCTGCTCCCGATTTACGCTCGGAATACCTGCAACGTGACATGCGGTCCATTTCCGCTGCGCACGGGAGAGCGTCAAGAGGCTCCGGGTCAAGCTGATGTCACGCCTGCGGTGGCGGTGGCAATTACCAACCTGCAGGTCCGCCGTAGAGCAGCACTCAAAGCGGAGGAGTTCGCCGAACGGCAGCGCGACCGAACGTGGTGGGATCCGTTACGAAGAGAACTGGAGTAGCTTTGGCAAGAGCGCCTCAAATTCAACGGATAAGATTATCCGAATATCGTATGATAGAGATGCATGCTCTCTCAGACCGCAGAATACGCGCTTCGGGCAGTGGTGGCGATGGCCTCGGGCAAAAATGAGCCCCGCACCACGCAGGATCTGGCGAAGGAAGCGCAGGTGCCCCTCGACTACCTGTCGAAAGTGATGAACTCACTCTCCCGCGCCGGCATTGTCGCCGGGCAACGGGGGCGTGGAGGGGGCTTTCAGACCGTGCAATCGCCGCGCGAACTGACGGTGCTGCAGGTAGTGACAGCTGTTGATCCCCTGAAGCGCATTCTCAAATGCCCTCTCGGTTTGGAGGCACACAGAGAGCACCTGTGCCCCCTGCACAGGAAACTGGACGACGCGGTGAAAACGGTGGAAGAAGCCTTTGCCTCCGCCACCATTGAGTCTTTGTGCGAACGGTCCGGGGAGGTTTGTGATGCGGCAGCTTAAATGGCTTTGGATTTTCATTCCGGTGGCGGCGGGCCTGGCCGGACTCAGCGGCTCCTATATGTTGCCGCTCGATCACGAGGCAATTCAGTACAGCAAGGCTCCGGTAAACGATCCGATTTCGAAACTCCAGCGCCGGATCGACGCGGGCGAAGTGCAACTCAGGTATGAGGACGAATTCGGGTACCTGCGGTCGGTGCTGCAGGCGCTGAATGTGCCAAACAGTTCTCAGGTGCTGGTGTTCTCGAAGACCAGCTTTCAGGCGCCTCGCATTGCCCCCCGAACGCCCAGGGCACTTTATTTCAACGAAACAGTGGCGGTTGGATTCGTCCGTACCGGCGAAGTACTGGAATTTGCGACTCTTGATCCCCGCCAGGGCACTATCTTCTATACGCTGGATCAGGAAAAGGCGTCGCACCCGCGTTTCGAGCGCCGGGACATCTGCCTGCAGTGCCATCAGGCGGGCGCCACGCTGGGGATTCCCGGGATGATGATTCGCTCCGTGACCCCGGACCGCAACGGTATGCCGCTGATGTCCCTTGGCGGCTATATTACGGACCACCGGAGCGCCCTCAAGGATCGCTGGGGTGGCTGGTATGTCACCGGGACCATGGGTGAGCAGTCGCACATGGGGAACGCCGTTGTGCAAAATGTGGCAGAAGACGACCGGTTGCCGGTCTCAGACGGGACACGCAATGTCACGAACCTGAACCGTTTCGTGGATACCGGGGCTTATCTCACTCCGCACAGTGATGTGGTTGCACTGATGACACTGGAGCATCAGACACAGATGGGAAATCTGATCACGCGGGTGGGCTGGGAAGCGCGCATGGCGATGTATGAGAACGATGCAATCAATAAGTCGCTTGGCGAACCCGAAGGCCGGCAGCGGGAATCAACCGCCCATCGTATTAACGCTGCGGTAGAGGAACTGCTGGAGTACACCTTTTTCATTGGGGAGGCGAAGCTGACCTCGCAGGTACAGGGCACCTCCGGCTTTGCAGCTGACTTCGGCAGGCGGCGACCTCGCGACCCAAAAGGCCGAAGCCTTTTCGATCTGGACCTGAAGACCCGGCTGCTTCGCTACCCATGCAGCTTCATGATCTATACCGATGCGTGGGATAGTCTTCCGGGTGTGGTGAAGGATCGGCTGTATCGGCGCATGGGCGAGGTACTCAGCGGCAGAGACCAGAATCCGAAGTTCGCTCAACTGGCCGCACCCGACAGGAAAGCGATCATGGAAATCATCGCCGCGACCAAAACTGAGCTGCCGGACACCTGGAACAGGTAAGAACAAACGGCCCATTCGTCCGTGGTAAATAAAAGTACTAGGAGATTCCTTACATATGAGGTAAGATTTTTCCTATGCCGACCGTTCTACTCTGCAGTGACGAACCGATCCTGGCTGAGGGACTTTCCAGAATCCTGGCCGAATGCGAGAACCTGGAATTTGCAGGTTCGACAAGCGCCACCCAACTTCGGGAGCGGTTGGAAGCCCAAAGCCCGGACCTGCTGCTACTGGATCTGACGGCGGAGGTGAACTTTGCCCTGCTGAACAGCATTCAGGAGGCGGCGGCGGCCTCGAAGATTGTTCTTTGGGTGCGGGCAATCTCATCGGAACTGGCGCTGCAGGCGATGAGCACGGGCGTGCGCGGCGTCCTGCGGAGGACCCTGCCGGTTGAAACGCTGGTGCGCTGTCTGACCCGGGTACAGGATGGCGAGCTCTGGTTCGAGAAGGCGCTGACGGATTCTTTGATGACCACGCGGCGATACTCCCTGACGCGCCGTGAAGGGCAACTGGTGGCGTTGCTTTCCCAGGGGCTAAAGAACAAGGAGATAGCCACGGCTATGGGTATTTCTGAAGGCAGCGTCAAAGTCTACCTCTCCAGACTGTTCCAGAAACTGGACGTGAAGGACCGCTTCGAGCTGGCGCTGTTCGGTCTCAAGAATCTGACTCCGGGCCAGAATTCTCTGGGTCCGGCGAGACCCGCCAATGACACCCCCATGTGGCAGGCTCCCCGCTCCTTCTTTGTGGAGCGGATACCCGCACAGTCGGCTGCGGCGAACCGGGAACGGCTGGTCGCCTGGCGGTAGTTGTTGGAAAAAAACCTTCACCGAAACAGCACCGATATTCACATTACCTGATTAGGGTAACCTTCCCTCATGCCGAGTGTACTGCTCTGTTCAGGTGAACCCGTCCTGGCGGCGGGCCTCTCGCGGATTCTGCTGCGCTCGGCGGACCTGCGCCTGTCTGGAGTCTGCACCGATCGCAACTGGACTGGATTCAGCAGGCGGCGCCGGGCACAAAGATGGTCCTTTGGGTAACTTGAGATATCAGGCGAAGCCGGCATGCACGCTCTGAGCAGAGGAGTGCGGGGTGTGTTGGGCAAGACGTTGCCAGGGGAGACGTCAAGGTGTACGTCTCGCGACTCTATCGCAAGCTGTGCGTGAAAGACCGGTACGAACTTGCTCTGTTTGGCCTGAAGCACCTGAGATCCGGAGGGAACGGGGGGCTTCGGAAAGCGGCACCCTTCGGCGGAGCGGATCGGCCCGGGAGTTTGGCGAACCTGGAAGATGTTTTGCCCATCCGCTATGACCTCCCGGCGCCGATAGCGGTTATACTGCTGGTAAAGGGCTCAACCTCCAATGAAACGTACGTTTATGGCTGCAGCTGCGCTTGCAGCCCTCTTTGCTTTTTCCGTTCCATCCATCGCACAAAGCCTGCCGAAAGGCATCAGCAAAGTGACCTCGGTCGAGGGGATCACCGAGTACAAACTCGATAACGGGTTGCGGGTGCTGATTTTCCCGGATGCCTCGAAACCAACAGTTACTGTCAACATGACCTACCTGGTTGGGTCACGGCATGAGGCCGCGGGCGAAGGAGGCATGGCGCACCTGCTGGAACATATGGTTTACAAGGGTAGCCCGAGACACCAGGATATCCCCAAGGAGCTCAATGACCATGGCTCTAAATTCAACGGCAGCACCTCCTGGGACCGGACGAACTACTTTGAGACTTTCCAGGCGACCGACGAAAACCTGAAGTGGGCTCTGGATCTGGAAGCCGACCGGATGACCAATTCTTTTATCAAACAATCGGATCTGGATAAGGAATTCTCAGTGGTGCGGAGCGAGTTTGAATCGGGTGAGAACAATCCGTTCAACGTAACGTTTCAGCACACCATGGCTTCGGCATACCTGGTGCACAGCTACGGTAAGCCGGTGATCGGGAACAAAAGTGACGTGGAGCGCGTACCGGCTGATCGACTGAAGGTGTTCTATAGCAAGTACTACCAGCCCGACAACGCGATTCTCACCATTACAGGCAAGTTTGATGAAACAAAGATCCTGGAGCTGGTGAAGGGATACTATGGCGGAATCCCCAAACCGACGCGCGTGCTGACGCCCACCTATACCGTGGAGCCGGTGCAGGATGGCGAGCGCGTGACCACTGTTCGGCGCGTGGGCGATATCCAGATTCTAATCGCGATGTATCACATTCCGGATGGCGCCCACCCGGACATCGAGGCGATCAACATTTTGTCAAGCGTGCTGGGCGAGGATTCGTCCGGGCGCCTCTACAAGGCTCTGGTGGATAACAAGAAGGCCAGCCAGGTCTTCGGCCAGACCATCGAAAATAATGAGCCAGGCGTGATGATGTTCGGGGCCATTATGGGCAAGGGCGATTCACTGGATGACGCGCGGAAAGTAATGCTCGACACCATCGCCGGAGTGGCGAAAGAGCCGCCCAGCAAAGACGAAGTGGAGCGCGCCAAGACCCGACAGTTGCAGCAGATCGACCGGGTGCTGCGCAATTCCGAAGGTCTTGGCCTGACACTGAGCGAGTATATGGCGCAGGGTGACTGGCGTCTGCTGTTCCTGGAGCGCGACCGAATGAAGAACGTGACGCCCGAGGACGTGCAGCGCGTTGCGAAGGCGTTTCTGAAGGAATCGAACCGCACCATCGGTCAGTTCATTCCGGACGCGAAACCGGACCGCGCGGAGATTCCCGCAAAGAGCGATCTGGCGGGCGCACTCAAAGATTACAAGGGTCAGGCTGTGATGGCGCAGGGCGAGGTATTCGATCCCTCACCGAAGAACATCGAGGCCCGCGTGGAGCGGTTTACTTTGGCTTCGGGCATGAAGGTTTCGTTGCTGGCAAAGAAGACTCGCGGCGCCAATGTGAACGCGACGATCAATCTTCATTTTGGGGATCTGGAAGGTCTGAAGGACAAATCCACGGTGGCTGCGCTGGCGGGCCAGACGCTGATGAAAGGCACGAAGAACAAGAACCGGCAGCAAATTCAGGATGAGATTGATCGGCTGAAGGCACAGTTGGGTGTCGGCGGATCGGCCACCGGCGCAACCGCGACCATTGAAGCGACTCGCGACAATCTGCCGGCCGTGCTGCGGCTGGCGGGCGAAATCCTGAAGGAAGCGACGATTCCTGATACGGAGTTCGAGCTGATCCGCAAGGCGCGCATCACGGGCCTGGAGAGTTCTATCAGCGAGCCGCAGGCTCTGGCGCCGAACCGGTTGCAGCGCGTGCTGTATCCGTTTGCGAAGGGCGATATTCGGGGCAGCCGGGCAGTGGAAGAGAACATTGCCGAAACGAAGGCGGCGAAGGTGGAAGATACACGGGCGTTCTACAGGAATTTCTACGGGGCTTCGCATGCCGAACTGGCCGTGGTCGGGGACTTCGATACGGCTGAGGTGAAGAAGGTGATCACTGAGCTGTTCGGCGCGTGGAAGAGCCCGGCGAAGTACGAGCGGATCAAGACAGGCTTTGCGAAGATAGCGCCGGTGAACGAGTCGATTGAGACGCCGGATAAGGCGAATGCGGTCTTGTTTGCGGGAGTGCGGATGAACGTGAGCGATGAGGATCCGGACTTTGTGGCGCTGGTGCTGGCTGACTACATGCTGGGCGGGCGGCCTTTGAATTCACGCCTTGAAACGCGAATTCGCGTGAAGGATGGATTGAGCTACGGGGTGCGTTCCGGGTTCTCCGCGAAGTCCTTTGAAAAGGATGGCCAGTTCCAGTTGTTCGCCATTGCCGCTCCGCAGAACATAGCGAAAGTGGAAGCGGCGATGAAAGAAGAACTGGGGAAGGCACTGAAAGACGGCTTCCCGCAGGCAGAGCTGGATGCCGCGCGTGACGGCTGGCTGCAGACGCGGATTGTGTCCCGGTCAGAAGATCGGTCTCTGACGGGACTGCTGGCCACTCGTGATTTCGATGGCCGCACTTTGGCACGGGATGAGCAGACCGATGCGAAGGTGCGGGCACTGAAGCCGGAAGATGTGCTGGCAGCGCTCAAGCGAAATCTGGATATCTCACAGATTTCCTTCATCAAAGCGGGTGACTTCAAGAAGGCGGCGACCGCGAAGTAGAACGGTCGCCCGGCGATTGGATCGCGTATTCCTGGTGTTCGTTCACCGCGAGGCGCAGCGCTGAACGAACGCGGCAGTGTTTCACCAGGTTTGTCAGTGAAACGAAGCGATGCAACACTGCAGGCGTGGATGAAGAATTCGAGGGAATGCGATAAGGGTTACTTTCGCAGAATGACACTGCCCGAAATGTCACAACTCATGGTCCAGCCCGCAGGCACGACTGTCGTTGAGCCGTAGTCTGTGACCAACAGCGGGCCGGGCACGGGGCCGGCACCGAAGGCATCGCGCGATTCTGCGGGGATGTTGCGCCAACGCCCTCCCAGCCAGACTTTTCGTTTACCTGGCGTGGCGCCTCGGGGGCGGCGGACCTTCAGCGAAGGCCGCTCCACTTTGACAATGGCGCGTACACGCAGGGTAACGATTTCGGTGGGGCGTTTCGGATCGGAGTAGCCGTAAACGCGCTGATGTTCGGCATGGAAATCGCCGCCCTGCGGGATGGTGAGTTCGTAGCTTTGACCCGCATAGCGCAAGTCGGCAAAGCGTTCGATCACCGCCCCGCGCACGTCTTTTCGGGCCTGTTTCTCCAGCTTCCGGTAGCGGGCTTCGTGGTCTTTCGCGCCCAGGGCTCCGATGGAATAGTCACGGGTACGGTCAGCGAGCAGCATCCCTAAGGCGGAGAGCGCGCCGGCCAGCTTTGGAACGATAACGGTACGTACGCCGAGTTCGTTTGCCAGTTCGCAGGCGTGCAGGCCACCGCCGCCGCCGAACGCTACCAGAGGGAAATCGCGGGGGTCTTCGCCGCGCTCCACAGACACTGCCCGGATGGCCCTTTCCATGTTGGAATTTGCTACACGGATGATGGCGGCGGCGGCTTCGACTGTGCCGATTCCCAGTTGCTGCCCGACTGCCGCCACAGCACGTTCGGCGCGGGTCGGATCAAGTTGCATTTCACCGCCAACCAATTGATCCGCAGCGATTCGCCCGAGGACCACGTGGGCGTCCGTGACTGTGGCTGCTTCACCCGCGCCGTAGCAGGCGGGCCCGGGCACTGCCCCGGCACTTTCGGGGCCCACCCGCAGGCTGCCACCTGCATCGACATACGCGATGGAACCGCCACCCGCGCCCACCGTGTGGATGTCAAGCATCGGCACGCGAACCGGGAAGTTTTCGATGCGCGCCTCGGTAGTGAGGCGTGGCTGTTCCCCCGCCAGAGCGACGTCAGTGGAGGTTCCGCCCATGTCGAACGTCAGCGCCTTTTTAAAGCCTGCCAGGCGTGCAACTTCGACAGCACCGACGATGCCGCCCGCAGGCCCGGAGAGGATGGTGCGAACCGCCTGTTTGCGCGCTTCAGAAGCCGTCAGCAGGCCGCCATTGGATTGCATGATCGCGACTGGCCATGGGCAGCCAGCTTCGAGTTCGGCGAGATAGCGATCCATCAGCGGGCCAACGTAGGCATTGATGACGGTAGTGCTGGCTCGCTCAAATTCGCGGAATTCAGGAGAAACATCGCACGAGGCGCACACATAGCCGAGGCCCTGAAGTTCTTCGAGAAGGGCACGTTCATGCGCGTCGTTTTGATACGAATGCAGCAGGCAAATCGCGACCGATGCGGCCCCGGATTCGGCGATGCGCTCACGCAAATCGCCGGGCTCCAACGCCTGTTCCACGGAGCCGTCGAACAAGATGCGCTCATCGGCCCCGAAGCACATTTCCCGCGCCACCAAAGGCCGCCCGGGCAGGGGGGTCAGATTGTAGAGTTCCGGACGATTCTGACGCCCGATGGCGATGAGATCTTCAAACCCGCGGGTGGTGACAAACGCCGTCTTTGCGCCTTTGCGCTCCAGCAGTGCGTTGGTGGCGACCGTGGATCCGTGCACCACGTCGCCCTTCGTTTTGGAGGGCATTGCACGAACAATTCCGGCGAGGATCACGCCCGCCGGCGAGACGGGATTCGAGCGCAGTTTGAAGCTCTCCAGCCGCCCGTCGTCGTGCAGCACCACGAAGTCTGTGAAGGTACCGCCCGAATCGATGCCAATCCGCATGGGAAAATAGAAAAGCCGTTCTCTCTAAGGTACCTCCACACATTGAAACTACTCTTCATTGGCGACATTTTCGGCCACGCCGGCCGGCGCATCGTTGCAGATCATCTGGCGGATATCCGTGCCTCGCAGGGCATTGATGTAGTAATCGCAAACGGAGAAAACTCGGCGGCGGGCTTTGGCATCACGCCGAATATCGCGGAGGAGTTGTTCCGGTATGGAATCGACGTGATGACATCCGGGAATCACATTTGGGACAAGCGGGATATTTATGAATACCTCGGTCGGCAGCCGCGCCTGATTCGACCGGCGAACTATCCGCCGCCCGCGCCGGGCAGCGGGCTCTATATCCACACCACGCCCGCGGGAGCACGTTGCGCGGTGATGAATCTGCAGGGGCGCGTCTACATGGCCAACACGGACTGCCCTTTCCGGAAGATCGACGAAGTTCTAAAGACTATTCCGGAAGACGTGAAGGTTCGGTTTGTCGATTTCCATGCCGAAGTCACCAGCGAGAAGATGGCCATGGGCTGGTATCTCGACGGGCGTGTATCCGCCATGGTAGGTACCCACACACATATCCCCACAGCGGACACACGGATTTTACCGGGCGGGATGGCATATCAGACCGATTGCGGCATGACAGGGCCCTACGATTCCGTGATCGGAGTAGAGAAAGAGCCGGTGGTACAAAAGTTCCTGACCGCCATGCCGATCAAGATGGAAGCCGCGAAAGGCTGTGTGGAACTGCACTCGGTGATTGTGGAAGTGGACGAAACAACCGGGAAGGCCCTGAACGTTCGGCGCCACACCGTACAGGGCGATTAAGCAGCTACTTCGGCTGCCGCACGTAAATCAGGACCGCACGACCCAGACCCGCGCCGCCGCTGGGGTGACTGTTTTGCAAAATAATCACCTGCGTGGGGTTGGTGGGCAGCGTGATCACGTCCGTGGGAATGCGCACGTTCACCTGCCAGACGCCGACCAAACCAGGAGCGATTCCGGCGTAGAGGACATCTTTGCCGGTGATCAGCGGTTGTTTCGCCGAAGGTGAGATCACCACGGTGGGGGGGCGCGAAGAGGGCAGCGCCGTGCTGGACACGTCACCGTCCGCAGGAGCGCCATCCACAAAGCCCTGGCCGGTGCCATAGAGCGTGATCACGTCGCCGGCAATGGCCGGGTTGGTCTGGGTGTTCAGGGTGTTGTCCTGATTTACGGCGATGGATGCTCCGCTGCCATTGGCCGACTGCGTGAAGATGCCAGGCGCGGCATCCAGCATGGCAACTGTCGTATCGCCCAGCAATCTGCCGGTGGCCGTCTCCATCACCTGAAGATTCGCGGTGCCACTTTGCGGAGCGCTGATGGGAACCTGGAAATTAATCTGATCGGTCCCTGCGAAGAATAGGGGCACCGGGGCACCGTTAAACAAAAGCTGCAGTCCGTTCAGTTCGCGGGGCAGCGGGAATTTATAGGCGGGGGCGGACGTCGCTATTTTCCCGAACTGCTGGAAATTGCCCGTTGAAAAGAGAGCGCTGATCATCCCGGGGGCAAGCTGATTGCCGTAAAGGTAATTGGCGGCGTTCAGTGTGGAAAGCCCCGGATAGTGAATCACGACACGATTTGCTGCGTCCGCGATAAAGATGTTGCCCCACGCATCTTCTGCCAGGGCGCGCGGGCTAAAGGCGCTCAAAGTGGCATTGGGGGCGTAATTTGGCGTGACAGCAAGGACGTTGAACTGGGGGTAACGAAGGGCGGCGTTGGAACCTGCGTCTGCCACCCAGATATCTCCGGTGATCTGATTCACGTGCATGCCGCGCGGGCTGGAAAGCCCGGTGGAAAGCAGGATGGCGGCGTGCGATCCGTTCGGGGCCGTGGGGGCATGGTCGAAAATGGCGATCCGTCCGTTGCCGGAATCGGCCACATAGAGCCGGTCGTCCGAGTCGGTGGCAATGTGATGGGGGGCGTTCAGTTGGCTATCGTCATTGCCGGGACCGGCCGAGGTGAAGTTTCGCTGACCGAATACTACGGTTGCCGATTGCCCGTTTGTGAAGGTCTTTGAGGTGCCCGGGAAGAACAGAACGCGGCTGTGGGAGACATCGGAGACCAGCAGGCCATTCCCGCTCGCCTGTGCGACGCCATAGGGTGCCGCCATTGTCCGTGCTGTTGCATCGGTGATTTTCGTGAAGAAGCTGACCTGTCCCAGTACCAGATCGGCATTTTGCAGTAAGCCTGCCTTGTAGTTGTCAAAGGGTTTCGGGAAACGAACCACCCGACCGTTACCGGTGTCGGCCGCGTAGAGGTTGCCGTCAGGGTCCACATAAAGGCCGGTGGGGGCGGACAGACCGGACTGATTGGGCCTGTTGGCGTCGTTCGAAGGATAATTCGTCAGTGCATGTTTGAAGTCTGGCTGGCCAATTACGATGTCGGCTTTGGCGCCGGGCTGCAAATTGCGAAGATCTTTGTATCCCAGGATGCGGTTGTTATAGGTATCCGCAACATAAAGGCGGGGTGGAGTGGCATTCAGGTCGACCGCCACCCCGGCATCGCCTCCGGTAGAGAAATTGAACTCGCGACCTTCGATGAGGTTGGGAGCGTTCAGGTCAAACGCATCCTGACCAAGAACGCGTGTTGCCGGGCCAAATCCGGTGGCGGTCTTCGGCAACACAACCACGCGGTTATTGGCGGAATCCGCGATGTACAATTCGGTGCCGGAGAACGCAGCGGCGGCGGCACGGGATAGAGTTCCGGGGCCGGGAGCCGGCTGCGCCTGGTTGGCGGTTCCGGAGGTGAAATCGTTTTGGCCGATGACGCTGACGGCGCTCTGGTTCAGGGTGTTCGAAGTCCACTGATCGAAGGGCGGGTAGAGGAGCAGTCGGTGATTCACTGAATCGGCTATGCCTACCTGGTTTCCCACCAGAAACAGGTTCCCCGTAGACGCATTGAGCTGGCGCTCACTCACCGGAGGCGGAGCAGGCGAATCGGTATCGATGCCGATAATGCGGGTGGCGAACTGGCCGGTCCGAAAAGGTGGGGTCCAGATCAGGATCCGGCCTCGCTGGGTGTTGATGGATTCGGAAACGAACAGACGACCGCCGTCATCGAAAACAATGCCGGTTGGGCTGCCAATGGAGGCGAGTGTGGTGCTCAGCGTCCCGGCGGGAATCGAACCACTGACGAAATCCTGTTGGCCGAGAACTATGTCAGCAGCTGGTCCCGGGGGCGAGTTGGGCGCCAAAGTCGCGGCGCTATAACGGAGGACGCGGTTATTCCCGGCATCAGCCACCCAAAGATTGCCTGCGGAGTCAAACGTAATGTGGGAAATCAGCACTGCGGTTGTGGAGGCAAGCGCCAGGGTTGAGGCCGAAATTCCACCCTGGTTTGCGCCTCCGGTCGTGAAGGACAACTGGCCGATGACAAAGTCTGAAATCTGATCGCCCGACTGCGCGAAGGGCCGGGGGAAACGAAGAATCCGGTTGTTGCCGGAATCGACAACATAGACGTTACCGGAAGTATCCACAGCGACACCGGTGGGGACGGAAAGACCGCCCGATCGACTGCGACCGGGGCCCTGAGCGATAGTGCTGACCAAATCTGCCTGACCCAGAACCACATCTGCTTTTTGTCCATTAGCGAAACCGACCGCACTGCGAAATCCGAGGACACGGTTGTTGCCGGTGTCCGCGACGTAAAGGCCGGGCGGGTTCGTGCTGCGATCAAGAGCAACGCCGAGGGGGTTGAAGAACTCCCGCCCCTCCACCAGGTTGGGATTTTGATTGGTGACCTGAATGGATGTCTGGCCGATGACGCGGGTCGGCACAGGGTTTAGAGTAATCTGACCTGCGGCGGGCGGCAGGAAGACTAAACAGGAGAAGATAGCGGCGCGGGTGAATCTCATTTGAAGATATTGAATCGGTAAGGCGCACACGGAGTGGCCCATTCGCAACATAGCACGATTGGCGCAGCTACCAATGACCTCCAAACGATGCCATCACACGCTGAGCGCCGGGAGGGATTTCGTAAACTGATAGTTTGCGTATCTCCGCAGTCAGTTATCTCAACACATGGCCCCTCGTCTGGGGCTTCCAGAAGGGCCCGCAACAGGGACGGTTCGACTTTCGCTTCGATCTGCCCGCCCTTTGCGCGGCCGCGGTGGGTGCCGGAGACGCCGACATCGGGCTGGTGCCGTGCGCGGAACTGGATCGGCTGGGTGTGGATTATTTGCCCGATCTCGGTATCGCGTGTGAAGGCCCGGTGCGCAGTATCCTGCTGATTTCGAGGGTGCCGTTTGGGGAAATCAGAACTCTCTCGGCGGATTCCGGTTCGCGGACTTCGGTTGCTCTGACGCGCATTATTTTGGCAGAGCGGTATGGCTGCACACCGCGGATTACGCGGCACAGTCCGGAACTGAACGAGATGCTTGCGGAGTGCGATGCCGCCCTCATTATTGGGGATCCGGCATTGCATCTGGATCCGGCCAGTCTGCCTTACTACACGCTGGATTTGGGCGAGGCATGGACGACCTGGACCGGATTACCGATGGTTTTTGCAGTCTGGGCGGGCCAGAAGCGGTTCCTGACAGCGGATGTGGCGGAAGCATTTGTGGCCTCGTACCGCTGGGGAATCGCCCATATGGACGAGATTGTTGCAGCCGCGAATGCGGAACGGGGATTTCCGGCAGCAGTGGCGCGGGAATACCTGACGCAGCACATCGCCTATAAACTGGCTGCTAAGCATTTGCAAGGGCTGGAGTTATATCGTTCATACGCCCGCGCGCTGAGGCCTCCGTCGCCGGAAGTTTGATCCGCGCGACTGGATGAGGTAACATTAGGGGGTCGCTTTAATACTGCTCCTGAGTAGCTCAACGGTAGAGCATTCGGCTGTTAACCGAAGGGTTGTAGGTTCGAATCCTACCTCAGGAGCCAAATTTTGTCCCTCCGAACGCCAACGCCCTGTTGGTTGACACCATCACCCTCCTTCGGCTTCGCGAGATATCCCCAATTATTGTATAGACTTCCAGACGATTCTGTTCTCCGCGTTCGGTTGCGGAGAGTCGTCGTGGATGCTTCTGTGCGCGCACTGCGGTATCTCTTCGCCTGAATTCTCCGTTTCTCCAGAGAGTGCCCACGCGCGGTTAACGCGTTTCGTATCTCGTTTACACTTTTCGAACTCCCTGCGTATGTTTACAGCGAAGGGTGCTCGCGCACCTTTCAGCAACGCAATCGACAGCGGAACGACCGCCAAGCGGACTTTCGTTGTGGTGCCAATCCACAGCGAGGTGATCGTCTTGGGCATCCCGACAGCAGACCTGCAAT